>JBHELO010000065.1:0-6976 GCA_046263055.1 Acidimicrobiales bacterium
CGGGCGTCGCCGAGCCCAGCACCGCCTCCCGTACGCCCCACGGGTCGGCGCCGAAGACGGCGCTGGCCGCCAGCACCACCAGCCCGAGGGCGGTGAGGGCCCGGGCCCGGCGGTCGGCGGTGGGCGGCGGGGGCAGGAGCAGGTCGGCCATGGCAGCGGTGTCGGAGGCGTCCCGGGCGGGCCCAGGCTACCCCGCGCCGGGCACCGGCCACCCGGCGGGCCGGCGACTCATCCCGCCGCCGCCGCTGTGCGGCCGAGCTCATCGGCGGTGATCTCCTCCAGTCGCCGCCGGCGGGTCTCCACCCCGAACACCGCCACCGCCACCGCCGCCAGGGCCATCGGGACGGCGCCCATGATGGCCGTCCCGGTGATGCTCAGGGGAGCCACCGCCGCCACCCCGAGGGCGATGAGCAGCACGCCGCCGGCCTTGCTGGCCCCCGCCGCCAGCCCCGTCCCCCGGGCCCGGATGCGGGTCGGGTAGACCTCGGAGCTGTACGCCACCAGCACGGCCAGCACCGAGCTGATGCCCCAGATGGGGACCACCAGGAGCACGTGCAGCAGGGTGGTGTGGGTGGCCACCCGGTCGCCGGCCACCGCGAACCCCACGAGGGCGGCGGCGGTCAGGCTGGTGAGCAGCACGATGGTGCGCCGGCTGCTCCAGAACCCGTACAACCAGGCCACGACGAAGTTGAGCGGGAACCCGATGAGGGCGGAGTCCCGCAGGATGCGGTCGGCGGTGACCTGGGTGTAGCCCAGCTTCTGGAGGTTGGACGGGATCCACAGCTGGAACCCGTAGGCCACCAGCCCGACGCCGATCCCCAGGAGCATGATGACGCCGGTCAGGGTGAGGAAGGGCGGGCGCAGGAGCTGGTCGAAGCGACCGGCGACACGCTCCTCCACCGCCACGTCGGGGTCCTCGTCGGGCACCACCGCAGCCCCGTAGCGGCCCATGACGGCGGCCGCCTCGTCGTCGCGGCCGGCGGCCAGCAGGAACCGGGGGGACTCGGGGATCCACCGGTTGAGCACCAGGAGGAGCAGGCCGGTGGGGAGGCCGACGAGCCACAGGATCCGCCACGTGTAGTGGGGCACCAGGCTGGAGGAGAGCCAGCTGGTGATGACGTAGGCACCGGCCACGTCGCCGCCGATGAGCACCATGAGCCAGCCCCGGTGGCGCGCGGGGATCGTCTCCGCCAGGAGGGCGAAGGTGATGGGGAGCATGCCGCCGGCGCCCAGGCCCATGACGAAGCACATGGCCAGGTTGAGCTTGTAGGACGGCATGGAGCCGCAGATGGACGTGGCCACGAACACGACGCCGGCCAGGAGGATCGAGGCCCGCCGGCCCACCCTGTCGGCCAGCCACCCCCACAGGAAGGACCCGATCACGGTGCCGCCGATGCCGAAGAGCGGGAGCAGTGCGGCCGCCGGGTGCCCGTGGGGGTTGGCGGGCGACTTGAGGCCGTACTCCTTGGCGAAGCCGGGGACCACGAACGACAGGGAGGTGGGCTTCATCACGTCGATGGTCACCGCTACGGCCATCACCACCAGCAGGCCGATGTGGACCGGGCGGATGGGGGCGTCGTCCAGGGGTCGGACGCGCAGGCGGGAGGCCCGGGCGTGCAGGGCGTCCGCCTTCGCCGGGTAGAGGCCGTAGAACGTGGCCACCAGGCCAGTGGCGATGAGCACCATGCCCGCCGCCATGGCCCCGTCCATGCCCATCCCCGCCAGGCGGTAGTGCATGTGGCGGGCGCGGACGTACATGGGCAGGTGCAGCAGCACCCCGGCGGTCACGGCGGTGACCCCCGCCCAGAACCCGGCCGGGTGCTCGTAGGTGATCCCGCCCAGGCGGGCACGGGTGGCAGTCGGCATGCGGCCGACCCTAGGAACCGCCGCGTAGCAGCCGCGTAACACGGGCGTCATCCTGGGTGGCGCCGGCGTGCCGGGGATAGCCTCGGTCGTCGGCCCGGCGGCCGCCAGTGGGCGGAAGGGTCGTCCGGCACCTCCGGGCGACGGTCCCCACGGCACCGCCCATGACACGAAGGACGCGATGGAGGCACCCGGGAGAGCCAGCCCTCCGGAAGTCGACAGCCACCCGGTGGCCACCGCCACGGTGACCGTTCCCGACCCCACGGCGGCAGGTGACCCCACACCATCTGGCCGTCGGGGCGCGACCCTGTGGGACCGGGCCCGGGACCTGGCGGTGTCCCGGCCGGCCGTCGCCGACCGCCTGGCCCTGGCCGGCGTGCTGGTGGCGCTGGCCGGTCTGTGGGGCCGGGGCCGCCACGTCTGGTACTGGCTCGACGAGGGGCTGTCGGTGGGCATCTCGTCGCACCACCTGGGCGCCATCGCCGGCGCCATGCGCCAGGACGGCTCCCCGCCGCTCTACTACTGGCTGCTGCACGTGTGGATTTCGGTGTTCGGGACATCCGAGGAGCGGACCCACCTGCTCTCGCTGGCCATCGCCCTCGCCGCGGTGGCCGCCGCCTGGTGGATGGGGCGAAGCCTGTTCGGTCGCCGGGCCGGGTGGGCGATCGTGGCCCTGTACGCGCTGAGCCCCTACCTGGCGGTCTACGCCAACGAGACCCGGATGTACGCGCTCGTCGTCCTTCTGGCCACGGTGGCGACGGGCGCGTTCCTGCACGCCTTCGTGTGGCGCCGGCGCCGCTACCTGCCGGTGTTCACCGTCGCCCTCGTCCTGATGCTCTACACCCACAACTGGGCCCTGCTGTTCGCCGGTGGGGCGGCGGCGGCGCTGGTCCCGTGCTGGCTGGCGGCCGCCGACCGTGGCCGCCTGGCCATGGACGCCCTGGCCGCCTTCGGTCTCGCCGGCCTGGCGTTCCTGCCGTGGCTGCCCACGCTCGGCTATCAGGTCGCCCACACCGCGGCCCCGTGGGCCGAGCGGCCGACGCTGGACGTGGTGCGCCAGAACCTGGCCGACCTGTTGGGAGGGACCGAGGCGGTGGTGGCCGTCGGCCTGGCCGCGGGGGCAGCGCTGGCCGCCCTCCTGCGCCCACCCCTGCGGCGGACGGCGCTGGCGGTGGTCGCGGCCGCCACCATGGCGGTGATGCCGGCGGCCCTGGGGTGGGCCGCCTCCCAGCGGGGCAGCTCCATCTGGTCCTACCGGTACCTGGCGGTGGTCCTGCCCGGGCTCCTGGTGGTGGCGGGCGTGGGACTGGGCCGGGCCGGCCGGGCCGGCATCGGCGGGCTGGCCGTGCTCGCCTTCTTGACCGCTCCCATCGACGCCAGCGTGCCGCTGTTCAAGAAGAGCAACCTGCGGGGCGTGGTCGAGGCCATGGCCCCCACCCTGCGCCCTGGTGATCTGGTGATCTCGCCCGACTACGGCGAGGTGCCCCTGTTATGGCACTACCTCCCGCCCGGGCTCCGCCTGGCCACCACCGAGGGCCTGGTGCCCGACCCCAGGGTGTCCGACCAGCGCGACGGCGTCGAGCGGCTGCGCCACAGCCGGCTGCAGACGGCCCTGCCGCCCCTGGTGGCGTCGGTCCCGGTGGGCGGCCACGTGCTGGTGGTGTGCCCGCCGGTCACCGCCCCCGCCCTCGATCAGGTGGAGTTCATCACCTTGACCCTCGCCCGCTGCGACGACACCAACCACCTGGTCCTCGACGACCCCACCCTGGGCGTCGTCCAGAAGGTGGAGAGCTCCGGCGACCTCGACGTGCTGCACACGCCGGTCAACGCCTACCTCCTCGAGCGCCGCGCCCCGCCCGCCTGAGCCGTCAGGCCCCGTGCGCGAGGTGCGGCGGGCGGGGGGTTCAGAGGCCCCCGGTGGCGGGCGTGAAGCGGGCCAGGTAGGACGTGAGGTGGACGTAGGCGCCGCTCACCAGCAGGACGCCGAGCGCCACCAGCAGGGCGCCGCCCACCCGCTCCACGGCCGGGCCGACGCGGCGGAGGCGGGCGGTGGCGCCCGGCGACGACGCCAGCCCGAGCGACGCCAGCAGGAACGGCACCCCGATGCCGAGTGCGTAGGCGGCCAACAGCACCGTGCCGCGCAGCGCCTGGCCGGTGGATGCGGCCACCGCCAGGGCGGCCCCCAGCAGGGGGCCGACGCACGGGCTCCACGCCGCCCCGAAGGCCACGCCCACCACGAAGGGCCGCAGCCGCCCGCCACCGGCCGGCAGCCGGGTCAGCAGCCGCCGCTCCCGCCCCAGCGGCCCCCGGCGCAGCACACCGAGGAGGGCCAGGCCCATGACGATCACCACCACACCCCCCACCCGCTGCACGACGCCCTGCACCTGGTGCAGCGACGAGCCCACCTCCCCCGCCACCGCTCCCAGGCCGGCGAACACGGAAGCGAAGCCGGCCACGAACACGACGGTGGCGGGCACCGAGCGGGCCGGCCCGCCCTCGCCCGACCCGCCGGCCACGATGCCCAGGTAGGCGGGCACCAGCGGCACCACGCACGGGGCGAGGAAGGACGCCACGCCGGCGCCGAACAGGGCCACCAGCTGGCCGATCACCGGACTGGTGGCCGGCTCACCCGAAGGTGAAGGCGAAGGCGGCCACGCCCGGCGACCGGGCGCTGAGGCGCAGGGTGTGGACCTCCACCGCCGGGCCGAGGACGAGGCGGAACATGTCGGAGCGGTCGACGTGCACGACGGTGGTGCCGTCCGCCTCCACCACCGTGTCCGCGGTGCGGTCGGCGGCCGGCAGTGGCTGACCGTCCAGGGTCACCTCCACGTCCACCGGCCCGTCGGGCGGCGGCGCCAGCACCAGGTTGACCTCCTTCGCCCGGTAGGCCAGGACGACGGCCGAGCCCGCGCCCCCGGCCACCACGTCGTCCTGGGCGGCGGTCCAGTCGCCCGCCAACCGGGCGTCACCCGGCGCCAGGGGTCCCGGCTCGTCGTACGTCGAGCGCCCGGGACGAACCCCGTCGTCGCCCCTGGCCAGCCCGAGGTAGGTCTCGGCGGTGACCGAGGTGTCGGCCTGGTCGGTGGGCGCCGTCGCTCCGGGGGCAGCGGCCCGGGGCGACGACGGGTCCACGCCCAACAGCGACCGCAGGACGTCCTCGCCGGTGGCGTAGTCGCCCTCCCCGAAGTGGTGGTAGCGCAGCCGTCCCGAGCGGTCGGCCACGTACTTGGCCGGCCAGTAGTTGTTGGCGAAGCGGTCCCAGATGGCGTGGTCGGGATCGAGGGCCACCGGCCAGGTCACCCCCAGGCGGGTCACCGCAGCCGCCACGTTGGCCGGCACCTTCTCGAAGTCGAACTCGGGCGAGTGCACGCCCACCACTACCAGGCCGTCGGCCTGGTAGCGCTGGTACCAGGCCCGCACGTAGGGGAGCGTGCGCACGCAGTTCACGCAGGAGTAGGTCCAGAAGTCGTACACCACGACCTTGCCGGCCAGGTCGGCGGGAGCGAGGGGCGGCGAGTTGAGCCAACCGGTGGCGCCGGCCAGTCCGGGGGCCGCCGCCCCCACCGGCAGGTGTCCGGGATCCACGGCGCCGGCCAGGCGGCGGGGGTCGGTGCGGCTGGCGTAGACCACGGCGCCCACCGCCACCGCCACCAGGGCGACGGCCGCCACCAGGTAGGTCCGGGGGGAGCGGCGGGGAGGGTCGGCGTCGGCCATGCGGGTCGATGATCCCTCGCACCGGCGGCCGGCGCCGGGCGCCCGGCCCAGGTGTCACCGGATCGTCACCCCCCGGGCCGGCCGGAGGCGACCCGCAGGCCGCCCGCGGTCTCGGCAGCGGGCCCGCCGGCTTCTCCCTACCCTCTACCGGCTAGCTCTGCCAGGTGCGCTATTGGGATGGCACGTCGACCCAGTCCTGGGTACCTCAACGGCCAACTCGGCCGCATCGTCGATCCTGGGGGAGCCACCACCGACTTCTCCTACGATGCCTCGGGCATGGCCCGCATCCGAACCCCGCTGGCGGCCGACACGGTGGCCGCCGTCGACAGCTCCGGCCATCCCCTGGTGGACGACACGGCACCAGCGCTGGCGGCCCGCACCAAGATCGGCTACGACGCCACCTTCACGCCGCCCCGGGTGCTCAGCGTCATCGACTGTCCACCACCGTCCATGACGGCGACGCGGTGAGCCCAGCCACCGGCCGGGTCACCGACACCTACGGCCCGGCCCTCGATACCTGCTTCGGGCCGTCGGGGACCCCGAACGGAACCTGCACCGGTCCCCTCGTGGCCCGCACCGCCACGTACACGCGCGACGCCACCGACGGGGGTGATCGAGCGCGACGAGGGCACCGGAGCCATCACCACGGCCCTGCGCATGGCTACGCCGAGCCCGTGGACTCGCCGGCCTTCACCACGGACGCCACCACCACCGTGGTGGAGCGCACCATCGCCCTCGTCGGCGGCGTGACCCTCACCAAGGGGCCGCCCCCGCCGCCCCCGCCAGGCCTGCCTCCCGCCGACGTGGGGAGCTACCCGAACATACACGGTGACGTGATGGCCACCGCCGGCCCCGACGGCGCCAAGGTGGGTGCGACCTTCGCCTATGACCCCTTCGGCCAGCCCCTGGGCGGCATGCCCGACAACTCGGGCGGCAACCTCGACTACGGCTGGCTGGGGTCCAAGACCCGGCCCACCGAACACACCGCCGGCATGACCACCGTGGAGATGGGAGCCCGCCCCTACCTGCCCGCTGGGCCGGTTCCTCCAGATCGACCCCGTGGAGGGGGGAGTGCGAACGACTACGACCACGCGAGCGGGGACCCGGTCAACGGGTTGGACCTGAACGGCCTCAAGAAGAAGTACGTGCTGCCCGATGCCTTCCGCGGTCCCTGCCTCGCCGGCAATTCGGTGCAATTGAAGACGGAGATGTGTGCTCGGTATCGTCTGGCCCTGGTTACTGGCCGTGCCGAACTCTCCTACCATCCCGAGCGGCTCAACCAAGAGAAGGACAACGTCTTCGGCAGCTACTTTGGAACCTGTGTCACGGGTGCAGCTGTTTCAAGCGGGATTGGAGCGCTCGGCGGTCCACTCGCTGCGGGCGGAAATGCGCTAATCGG
>JBHELO010000066.1:0-9440 GCA_046263055.1 Acidimicrobiales bacterium
CGTCCAGGGCGGGCACCATGGATCCCCGGGCCACCAGGCCCACCGCCCACAGGGCCACCCGTCCCAGCCACACCACGCTGGCGCCGACGCCCTCCGGTCGGGGGCCGGCGCCCACCGCCGCCAGCCAACCCAGAGCCTCGCCCACGCCGATGGCCACCGCCGGCGCCCGCTCGTGGGACGCGGGGAGGGGCACGGGCTGGGAGGGCCACCAGCCGCCGGCGGGGGCGTCGGCCTCCTTGAGCTTCAGGGCCAGATCGTCGGCGCTGGCCGGCGGCGCACCGGGCCCGGCCGCCCAGGCCACCAGCCGGCCGTCGGACCACGAGGCCTGGAGGCGGCACTCGCCGGGCCCGTCCAGGGCCCGGTCGTCGGCCTTCTTGCGGCGGGCACCCTCCACCCGGTCCAGGGCGGCCAGCAGCCGGTCTCGCTCGACCTCGAAGTCGGCCACCAGCTGGTCCCGCTCGGGGCCGGACAGGTCGTCGAATCCGGCCAGGGCGTCGTCGGTCTCGTCCAGCAGCTGGTGCAGGACGGCCCGCCACTCGTGGCGGTGGGCGGCCAGGAGGGCGACCTGGGCGGCGGTGGCGTCGCCCGCCGCCTCGTTCTCGATGGCGACTGTGAGGTCGCGATCCAACGACAGGCCGTCCGCTGGTGACGGTGTTGCTCCGCTCTGATCGGGCATGTGCCTCCGGCACGCTGTACCGGCGGACGGACGGCGACCGCTCGCCATGCCGCCCGCACTGTTCCTCTGTCCACGCCTGCGCATCGCAGGAACCGGGTGCCCCCCTGGCACCGAGGTGCGCCGCCGCCGTTGCAGCCAGCCGGCCGGCGCAGGGACCTTGTGTCGAGTGTACCGCTTCCGCCCTGCGTACCTGTGCACCCCTCGAACCGGAGCCGGAGCCTCACCCTCAGGCGGGTGCCCGGAGCTTCCTCAGGGGTCCACCCGCCGGCCCAGCAGGCAGAACTCGTTGCCCTCGGGGTCGGCCAGCACCACCCAGGGCACGTCGTCGCCCTGGCCGACGTCCACCCGGCGGGCGCCGAGGGCGAGGAGGCGGTCGAGCTCCTCGGCCTGGTCGCAGCCCGACGGGTTGACGTCGATGTGCAGACGGTTCTTGGCCCCCTTGGGCGGCGCACCGGGGACGAAGACGAGCAGCGGGGCGGGGGCCGTGACCTCGCCCGTGGACGACAGCCACCAGTAGCCGCTCCCGTGCTCGGTGAGCGGCCACCCCAGGACCCTGGCCCAGAACGAGGCCAGGGCCGCCGGGTCCTGGCAGTCCACCACGACCTCCCGCAGCACGCTTCCCACGGGCCGAGCCTACGACCGTCGGGGATCCACGGCCGCAGGTGGCGCCGGCCGCCGACGCCCTGCGACAGTGCCACCATGGGGCCGTGGACCTCTCGACGGTGGGCCGGGTACTACTGGTCGTGGCCCTCGTCGTGGCCGCCGTCGGACTGGTCCTGGTGGCCGCCGGCGGGCTGGGCCTGGGCCGCCTGCCGGGCGACATCGCCCTCCGCCGCGGCAACGTCCGGGTCTACGCCCCGATCGCCTCCTGCCTGGTGGTTTCGGTGGTGCTCAGCCTGGTGTCGGCCCTGGTCTCCCGCCGGTAGGGGCCAGGACCGCACCTAGCTGCTCGTGGTCCCGGCTACTCGTGGTCCGGGCTGCTCGTGGTCCGGGCTGCTCGTGGTCCGGCCTGCTCGTGGTCCGGGATCCCGCCGGCCGGCGGCCGGCGGCCGGCCCGCGCCAGGCGGCCGGGGATCACCGCCGCTGGGCGGGCAGGGCGGTAGGGTCGGGTTCGCTTCCCCCGGCATCGGCGGTCCCCCTTCCGGAGGCGCGGTGGCACGCACCAAGACGACGGCACCGGCGCCCACCGACCGGTTGGCGGCCGCCCTGGCCGACTTCGACGACGAGGCCCTGCGCCACCTGCTGGAGGCCCGGCCCGACCTGGTCGCACCGGCGCCCGCCGACCTGGCCGCCCTGGCCCGCCGGGCCGGGGCCTGGCCCAGCCTGGCCGCCGCCTACCGGGGGCTCGACCGGTGGTGCCAGCAGGTCGTGCAGGCCCTGTGCCTCCTGCCGCCGGGCCGCACCGTCGCCGGTGTCGCCGCCTTCATCGGCCTCGGGCCCGACGGGGTGGCCGACGTGGGTGAGGCCGTCGGGCGGTTGGCCGCCTTGGGCCTGGTGGTGGCGGACCACCCCGGTCCGGGTATGGGCCCGGACACCATCGTCCACCTGGTCCCGGGCTTCGCCGAGCTGTCCTGGCCGGCCAACCTCGGGCCGCCTCTCCGCTACGCCCTGGGGGCCACCACCGCCGGCGAGCTGACGGCCATGGCCCGCCGCCTGGGAGTCCCGGCCGGAAAGGGAAAGGCCCAGGCCGTCGAGGCCCTCGAGGTGGCCCTGTGCACGCCCGAGGTGGTGCAGGACGCGGTGGCCGCCGGCCCGCCAGGCACCGCCTCGTTGGCGTCCCGAGTGGCGCACGGGGGCCCGGTCACGACCATCCCCGGCGGTCTGTACTCGGGGACGTCGGACCGCACGCCCGTGGGGTGGCTGGTCAACCGGGGGATCCTCGTCGCCGATTCGTGGACGACGGCGGTGATGCCCGGCGAGGTGGGTCTTGCCCTTCGGGGCGGGCGGCCGTTCCCGGAGCCGGCCAACCGGCGGCCGCCGTTGGCGCCGGTGGCCGTGGGAGCCGAGCGGGCCGACGGGGCCGCCGCCGAGGCCGCCCTGCGCCTGGTGGCCGACCTCGTCACGGTGCTGGACGACTGGTCGGTGACCCCGGCCAAGCTGCTGAAGGCCGGAGGCGTCGGCGTCCGGGACGTCCGACGGGCGGCCAAGGCCCTGGGCCGGACCGAGCCGGAGACGGCGCGCCTCGTGGACGTGGCCGCCGCCGCCGGCCTGGTGGTGGCGGACCTCGCCACCCTCACCGCCCTGCCCACCGAGGGCTACGACGGCTGGCTCCTCCTGGATCCCGCCGAGCGCTGGGGCCGGCTGGTGGAGGCATGGCTGGCGTCCCCCCGCCACCTGGGGCTGGCGGGTGAGACGAATACCAGGGAGAAGCCCATCCCCGCCCTGCTCCCCCGGCCGGCCGAGCCGGAGGCCGGCCGCCGGCGGCGGTCGGTGCTGTCGGTCCTGGCCTCGGTCGAGCCCGGCTCCGCCGTTCCCGCCGCCGGCCTCGGGCCCCGGATGGCTTGGGAGGCACCCATGCTGTGGGCCGGCGGCCCGGGGACGCCCGAGATGATGGTGGAGTGGGTGGTGGCGGAGGCCGAGCTGCTCGGCCTGGCCGCCCACCGGGCGTTGAGCACCGCCGGTCGCCTGGCCGTCGGCGGTCGGTTGCCGGAAGCGGTGTCGGCTTTGGCCGGCCGCGCCCCCGCGGTGTCGTCCACGTTCGTAGTGCAGGCGGACCTCACCGTGGTGGCACCAGGCACGCTGGCCGCCGCCGTGCGCTCCGAGCTCGACCTGGTGGCCGACGTGGAGTCCACGGGGGCGGCCACCGTCTACCGGCTGAGCGAGGCGTCGTTGCGGCGGGGGTTCGACGCCGGCCGCACGGCCGACGACATCACCTCCTTCCTGGCCGACCACGCCAGCCGCGCCGTCCCCCAGTCCCTCACCTACCTGGTGGCCGACCTCGGGCGGCGGTTCGGCCGGGTCCGCCTGGGGTCGGCCCGCTGCTACGTCCGCTCCGACGACCCGTCCCTGCTGGCTGAAGTGGCCCGTCATCGCCGCACCGCCCGCCTGGGCCTGCGCCTGTTGGCGCCCACCGTGGCCGTCACCGGGTCGGCGCCCGACGAGGTGCTGGACGCCATTCGCGGGGCTGGCTACCTACCCGCCGCCGAGGACGCCGGCGGCGGCCTGGTCGTCTCCCGGCCCGAACGTCGCCGGGCCGCGCCCCCGTCCCCCTCCCACTCCGCCGCCTGGCCGGGGAGCCACGCCGAGGCGCTGGCCGAGCTCCGGCGCCGGGCCGGGACGGCGCCCCCGCCGCCCGCCGGCGAGGAGCTGGACGCCCTGGTGGCTCGCCTCCGCCGGGCCCGGCCGCCGGGGCCCCCACCTCCCGCGCCCGGCACCGGCCGCCCCGGGGCCGCGTCCCCGTCCCCTGCCGCTGTCCGGCCGGCCGCCGTGCCCCCGCCGCCCCGGCCGGCGCCGTCGTTGCCAGACCCGTTCCCCGACCTCGACCTGTTCGACGTCCCGGCCCGGCCGATGGAGATCGTCAAGCGGCGGGAGGCGGTGGCCGACCTCCTGGGACGGGCGTTCGTGGAGGACTGGGCCCTGCGCCTGGCCTACACCAACCGCAAGGGCAGCTCCACCCAGCTCAACGTGGTGGTGCTCTCACCGCCCGAGGCCGACGTTCTGGTGGAGGTCCTGCCCGCCGGCACCGAGCGCACCCTCAACCTCGACCGGGTGGAGTGGGCCCGGGTCCTGACCGACGCCGAAGAGGAGCTCCTGTACTGATGGCCGACGGACCCCTCATCATCCAGTCCGACCGCACGCTGCTGCTCGACGTGGACCACCCCGACGCCGCCGCCTGCCGGGCCGACATCGCCCCCTTCGCCGAGCTGGAGCGCTCGCCCGAGCACGTCCACACCTACCGGCTGACGTCGCTCGGGCTGTGGAACGCCCGGGCCGCCGGGCGCGACGCCGAGCAGGTGGTGGACGCCCTCCTGCGGTGGTCGCGCTACCCGGTGCCCCAGGCCCTGCTGGTGGACGTGGCCGACGTCATGTCGCGCTACGGGCGGCTGGTGCTCGAGGTCCACCCCGTGCACGGCCTGGTGCTCCGCAGCACCGACCCCGCGGTGCTGGCCGAGGTGGTGCGGGCCAAGGGCGTCGCCCCCCTCATCGGCGTGCAGATCGACGCCGACACCTTCGTGGTCCCCAGCCCCGAGCGGGGCCGCCTCAAGCAGGCGCTGCTCAAGGTGGGGTGGCCGGCCGAGGACCAGGCCGGCTACGTGGACGGGGCCGCCCATCCCATCGCCGTGCGCACCGACGCCGGCTTCGCCCTGCGCCCCTACCAGGAGGAGGCGGTGGAGGCGTTCACGGCCGCCGGCAGCGGCGTGGTGGTGCTGCCGTGCGGGGCGGGCAAGACGCTGGTCGGCGCGGCGGCCATGGCCCGGGCCAGCGCCCGCACCCTCGTCCTCGTCACCAACACGGTGGCCGCCCGGCAGTGGCGCGACGAGCTCCTGGCCCGCACGAGCCTCACCGAGGCCGAGATCGGCGAGTACTCGGGCGAGCGCAAGGAGGTGCGCCCGGTCACCATCGCCACCTACCAGATCGTGACCACCCGCCGGGGCGGGCTCTTCCCCCACCTGGAGTTGTTCTCCTCCCAGGATTGGGGACTGGTGGTCTACGACGAGGTCCACCTCCTGCCCGCCCCGGTGTTCCGCATGACGGCTGACATCCAGAGTCGCCGCCGCCTCGGCCTCACCGCCACCCTGGTGCGGGAGGATGGCCGGGAGGGCGACGTCTTCAGCCTCATCGGCCCCAAGCGCTACGACGCCCCGTGGCGCGACATCGAGGCCCAGGGCTGGATCGCCCCCGCCCGCTGCACCGAGGTTCGGGTGACGCTGGCCGACGAGGAGCGCATGGCCTACGCCCTGGCCGAGGCCGAGGACCGCTACCGGGCGGGAGCCACCGCCCGCTCCAAGCTGGCGGTGGTGGAGGCCCTGTGCGCCGAGGCCGTGCGCCGGGGGGAGCCCACGCTGGTCATCGGCCAGTACCTGGACCAGTTGGAGGCGGTGGCCGCCCGCCTGGGCGCCCCCCTCATCACCGGCAAGGTGCCCGTCGCCGAGCGCCAGCGCCTGTACCAGGCGTTCCGGCAGGGCGAGGAGCCGGTGTTGGTGGTCTCCAAGGTGGCCAACTTCTCAGTGGACCTGCCCGAGGCGTCGGTGGCGGTGCAGATCTCGGGGACGTTCGGCAGCCGCCAGGAGGAGGCCCAGCGCCTGGGCCGGATCCTGCGGCCCAAGCACGACGGGCGGGTGGCCCACTTCTTCGCGGTGGTCTCACGCGACACCAACGACGCCGAGTTCGCCGCTCGCCGCCAGCGCTTCCTGGCCGAGCAGGGCTATGCCTACGAGATCGTCGACGCCGAGGCGGTGCTGGCCGCCGCCACCGGCGGCCCCGGCCGGCGGTCGGCGGGGAGCGGGCCGCTGCCCGTCCCCGACCCTCCGGCCCTGCCCGAGGGAGGTTGACCGGTGCCCGACACCTGCGCCCACCTGGGCGCCATCGATACCACCGACGCCACCGCCAACGGCTGCGTGGAGTGCCTGGCTGCCGGCGGGCGGTGGGTGCACCTGCGCCGGTGCGCCAGTTGCGGCCACGTCGGGTGCTGCGACAGCTCGCCCGGCCGCCACGCCACCGCCCACTTCTCCACCAGTGGCCACCCCCTCATCCAGTCCTTCGAGCCGGCTGAGGACTGGTTCTGGTGCTACGTGGACGAGGTGGCCTTCGAGCGCCCGGAGGACGGCCCCAGCCCGTCCCACCCGTGACAGGCCGCGGCGCGCGCCGGCGCCCGCCGGCGGGCGGCGGACGGGTCGCAGGCGGGCGTCAGCTCGTGAACCGCACCGCCAGGAGGGCCAGGCCGAGGACGGTGAGAGCGGCGCCGTAGGCCCGCTCCAGCCGGGTGGCGTCGGTGCGCAGGGCCACCCTCGCGCCCAGGTACGACAGCGGCACGGAGGTGGCGGCGAACACGGCGACGACCGACCAGTCGATGTGGCCCAGGGCGGCGTGCACGATGGTCCCGGGGACGGCCAGCACGGTCGCCACCGCCAGGGACGTGGCGAACGCCGGCTTCACCGGCATGCGCAGCACGGCCAGGTACAGGGGGGCGAGCAGGAAGCCCCCGCTGTTGGCCAGCAGGCCGGACGTGAACCCCACCACCAGGCCCACGCCCACGAGCCGGGCGCCCATGGCCGGCGGCCGGTCCCCGCCGTCGGAGGCGTCGCCCGGGAAGACCAGGAAGCGCACGCCCAGCACCGCCACCACCACGTCGGTGGCGGTGATCAACGCGTCGCCTCCCACCCACTTCGTGGCCAGGGCCCCGGCGGCGGTGGCGGGAACGCCCACGCCCATGCTCCAGGCCAGGACCCGGCGGTCCACCAGCCGCTCCCGCCAGTAGGCGGCGGTGGCGGCCAGGGTGGAGGGGATGGTGGCGGGCAGGGGGGCGGCCACCGCCACCAGGGCGGGCACGCCCACCGCGTGCAGCAGGGGCGTGGCCACCGCCGAGCCGCCCTTGCCGAACAGGCCGGAGAGGAAGCCCACCCCCAGCCCGATCAGGGCCACCGCCGGCCAGTTCACCGGGGCCCGGTCCCCCCCCGCCCCGGTGCGCACGCCGCCGATTGGACCACAGCCGCCCGCTCCGGCGGCGCCGCCCTACTGCGCGTTGCGGGGCCCGGTCTGGCCCAGCTCGATGGGCACCAGCTGCTTGTTGGCCACCAGGCGGGCGGTGTCCACCGGCGCCGCCACCGCGATGATCAGCGCCGCCACCACCGCGGGGCGACCGAGGGCGGCCCGCACCCGCCCGACCACCTGGCCCACCTGGCGCTCGGGGGCGACGTCGGCCTCCCCGAGGAGGGCGGCCGCCCGGGCCGCCTTGCGCCGGCGGGTGGCCGCCTCCAGGGATGGGACCACGGCACAGACCAGGGTGAGGCTCGAGAGGATGGACAGCTTGATCCCAAACTCGGTGGGCTGGAAGAACAGCAGGCCGGCGGCCGCCGCGGCGGTGGCGGCGGCGTAGACCAGGCGGGCCCCGGGGTCCTTGGGCGCCGTCTGGGGATCGGAGATCATGAAGAAGACGAACACCAGGATCTCGGGCGAGAAGCAGATGTCCACCCAGTAGGTGGCGCCCGAGACGGGGCCGGCGTGCCAGATGGCCACGAAGCTGTGCCCGGCTAGGGCGAAGGCGCCCACCAGGGTGGCGAACACGGCCACGAAGGTGGCGGCCATGGGGATCATGCGCACCCGCTTGAGGACCCACACGCCGCCGCCCAGGATCACGGCCATGGCGGTGACGACGGGCGCGTGCCACGGCCCCCACCACAGGTACTGGGGGAAGACGTGGTTGGGGCCGATGACCAGCAGCACCCATACGATCCCGATGTTGGACGGGTTGAACAGGTGGCGGCCCACGGGCCGGACCAGGTGCTTGGCCAGCAGTGACACCACCGCCGCCAACACGAAGAACTGCACGCCGTGCAGGCTCCACCAGTCGCCGTGGCGGGTGCCCGAGGCCCGCAGGATGAAGGAGATGCTGTTGCCGGTGAGGATGCCACTTGCCGGCCACACCAGCATGTGGTCCCGCCGGTAGGTGAGGACCAGTTCGGTGAGGGCGCACACCGCAATGGTCACCAGGATCTGGGCGATGGAGAGCTTGAAGCCCAGCACCGTCTGGCCCAGCACCTGGAGGGTGATGATCACCGCCGACAGGCGCAGGCGGGGGTCCCGCCGGCTCGGCAGCACGACGGGGATGTCCTGGCCGCCGATGACCACGTGGGGCCGGCGGACGGCGGGCGGCGCCGGGGCGGTGGGGGCGGTCACGGCGACAGGGTGACGGCCGCGTAGGCGCTGTGCACCCGCTCGCACCAGATGACCGCCGCCTTGTACTGGGTGGGGTCGATGTCGGCCGGCACGGCGAAGTTCATCGACCCGGCGGTCACGTCCAGGGGGGCCACCACCACCTGGGGGGCGTTGGCGAACTGGTCGGTGGTCTTGGGGGCGGCGACCGGCGTCAGGCGGATGTCGAGGTCGGTGTTGGCGGTGACGTAGAAGTCCTCGAAGCGCAGGGCCCACGTGCCGTCGGGCAGGTGGTACAAGGCGGCGTGGCCGCTGCCCACCTGGTCTATGCGGTAGAAGTCGCCGCCGGCCGCCACCGTCGCCCCGGGGTCGGTCATGGCCGCCAGGGGAGGCTCCTGCAGCGGGAGGTCGATCTGCTGGTCCACCTGGACCTGCCAGGGGCCGTCGGCGGTGACGGTCAGGGTGGTCGGGCCCTTGGCGGTGGCGTAGCCCGTGGCGGTGGTCGGGCAGGCGGCGTCCACCAGGGGTCGGGGACGGCCGGGGGCCCCCACCGTGAGGTGGCCGCTCTGGCAGGTGTAGCGGAGCCGCCACTGGATGGCGTCGTCGCCGATGGTGAACGGCGTGGTGGTGGTGGCCCCGGTTCCCGACAGGGTGGCCACGCCCTGCCACCACGGCTCCGAGCGCAGGGTGGTGGCCCGCGGCTTCACGGTGGAGGCCGGGGCAACGGTGGTGGCGGCGGCGGCGGCGGTGGCGGTGCCGGCGGCGGTGGCGTCGGCGCCGGCCGCCCGGCTGACTGCCGCAGCCCGGGCCGCGGGCGTCGCCGAGCCCAGCACCGCCTCCCGTACGCCCCACGGGTCGGCGCCGAAGACGGCGCTGGCCGCCAGCACCACCAGCCCGAGGGCGGTGAGGGCCCGGGCCCGGCGGTCGGCGGTGGGCGGCGGGGGCAGGAGCA
>JBHELO010000067.1:0-3832 GCA_046263055.1 Acidimicrobiales bacterium
CTCGACACCGGCTCGTATCCCACGGGCGTGAAGATCACCGACACCGAGCTTCGAGCCGTTCCCCTCCGGGCACACGAGTGGCACCCAGACTGGAACTACTCGATCCTCCCGCCATAACCGCTCACCTTATTGGCCCACAGGTCCTAACCGGGACGGTCACTTGTGACAACACCAGCACCACGACTGTCGAGTCGACCGCAGTCACCGTTACGTTCACCGGTAGCCAGGTCCTCTGCGGTGGCACTGGGCAGCCGACCTGCAACAACTCGAATGCGGGATCGAACATCAGTGGCTCGTACAGTTGGCGCACCCCATAATTCCCGGATCTAGGCCGGTTGCACAGTAGAGTTTGCCGCCGATGGCCCCTCGAGCTCACTGTCAAGAACAACAGTTGAGCCGACGCCATCGGCGGCACGGCCGGTGTCGTGGCTCACGTCGGTGCTCGGTGAGCTCCAGGGACTGCTGGGCGGTGGCGTGCCGACGGGCGTGCCCAACGATCCTGGGGTCGATCGGCTCGGCCGGGTCCCTGGCCGGCGGCGTGCCCAAGATCGACCTCTCGGCCTGCCTGCCGACCGGCCTGCCGTCGGTGCTGCCCATCCACTGAGCCCCCTCACTGGGCCCCCTCACTGGGCCCCCCTCACTGGGCTCCCCTCACTGGGCCCCCATCACTGACGCTCGTTCCCCCCGGGGCCCTGCGTTCCTCCCGGCTCGCAGGGCCCTGGGGCGCGCCCGGCGGTCGGTAGGGTCGGCGGGGCCATGGCGCCCCCCGCCAACCGCCGACCGGGCGGGTTCCCCGTGACCGCGGCTGTGGTCGTGGCCGGAGGGTCCTCCCGCCGTATGGGTGGGGTGGACAAGCTGGCGCTGGACGTCGGCGGTCGGCCCCTCCTGGACCGGGTGCTGGCCGCCGCCCGCCCGGTGTGCCGGGCACTGGTGGTGGTCGGCCCCGTGCGCCCGACGTCGGTGGCCGGCGTCTCGTTCACCAACGAGGCCCCGGCCGAGGCCGGGGGCGGCCCCGTCCCGGCGGTGGCCGCCGGCCTGGACGCCCTGGCCGGGTCCGGCGCCATGGCCGTCGAGGGCACCGTGCTGGTGCTGGCCGGCGACCTGCCGCTCCTCGCCCCTCGCCACCTGCGCCGCCTGGTGGCCACGATGGGCGACGGGCCGGCGGCGGCCGCCGTCGACGACCGCGGCCGCGCCCATCCCCTGGTGGCCGCCTACCGGGCCGGCGTCCTGCGGGCCCGGCTGGCCGCCCTCGGGCCCCCCTGGGCGGGGGTGGCCGCCGCCCGGCTCCTGCCGTCCGACGGCGGCCTGGCCACCGTCGACCTCGGGGCCGACGCCGTGCGCAACGTCAACGACGCCGACGACCTGGCTCGAGCCCGCGCCCTCCTCGCCCGCCCGGGTCGTTCTTTGGCGCGCTGACCGCCTCCACCGCGGTCAGCGCGCCACAGAAGGGCCACCGGTCAGGCGTCGGGCTGGTGGCGCGCCCGGCTGGGCGCCACCCGGGGCGGCTCGCCCGGCATCTTCGGGTACACGGGCGGCCAGGGCGCGTCGAGGAGGCCGGCGGCCTGGTCCCGCTCGACCAAGGCCAGGAGCGGCTCCAGCGACTGGGGACCGGCGGCGGCCCACGGATCGCCGCCGGCGGCCAGGCGGGCGGGCACCGTGGCCAGGGTCAGCTCGTCGGGGGCAATGGTGGCCAGCTCGTCCCAGGCGAAGGGGGTGGACACCTGGGCGCCGGGCCGGGCCCGCACCGACCAGGCGCCGAACACCGTCTTGTGGGGGGCGTTCTGGTTGAAGTCCACGAACACCCGCGTGCCCCGCTCCTCCTTCCACCAGGCGGCGGTGACCAGGTCCGGGCGGCGGCGCTCGAGCTCGCGGGCCACCGCCACCGCCGCCGCCCGCACGTCGTAGGACGTCCAGCGGGGCAGGAGCCGGACGTACACGTGGATGCCCCGGTTCCCGGTGGTCTTGGGCAGCCCGGTGAGGCCCACGCCCTCGAGCAGGGCCCGTACCTCGGCCGCCGCCTCCGCCACCATGGGAAAGGTGACCCCCGGGGTGGGGTCCAAGTCGATGCGCAGCTCGTCGGCGTGGTCGGGGTCGGCCGCCCTCGTCGGCCACACGTGGAAGCCCAGGCAGGCCAGGTTCACGGCCCACAGCACGTGGGCCAGGTCGGCCGCCACCAGGGCCTGGGAGGTCGTGCCGTTGGGGGTGCTGACCTCCGCCGTCTGCAGCCAGTCGGGACGGGACTCCGGGACCCGCTTCTGGAAGAACGACGGCCCCCCTGCGCCCGACGGGAAGCGCTGGAGGAGCACCGGCCGCCCGCCCATGGTGGCCAGAAGGGGGCCCTCCACCGCCTGGTAGTAGCGGGCCAGGTCGGCCTTGGTCTCGCCCCGCTCACCGAACAGCACCTTGCCCGGGTGAGTGATGGCCACCTGCCGCCCGGCGGCCTCCATCTCGACGCCCTCGTCGGCCATCAGGGCGACGGTAGCCCCGCCGGCGGGAACCGGCGGGGCCGAGGGAGGGGCGAGGCCGGACGGCCTCTCAGCCGGCGGGGGCGGTGCTGAGCTTGACCTTGGCCGAGTGCGAGTGGCCGGCCCGGTCGACCCAGCCCAGCTGCACGGTGTCGCCGGGGTGGTGGGCGTGGAGGATCGGCGTGAGGTCGGACGGGGAGCCGACGGTCTTGCCGTCCACCGACACGATCATGTCGCCCACGGCCACGCCGGCGTTGTCGGCCGGGGCGTTGGGCACGACGCCGACGATCACCGCCCCGGCGCCGGCCGGCGGCGTGTAGCTGGCACCACCGAGGGCGGTGCTGCTGGCGGCGTTGTCGACGGTGGTCACCTGCACGCCCAGGAAGCCGGGCTGGCCGATCTCGATGGTGGCGCTGGCCTTGCCGGAGCGGATCTGGCCCACGACCCCGAGCGCCTTCTGGATGGGGATGGCGAAGCCGACGCTCGACCCGGACCGGAGGCGCCCCCTGCTCACCGCCGCCGCGGTGTCCATGCCCACGACCTGGCCGTTGGCGTTGACCAGGGGGCCGCCGGAATCACCGGGCTGGAGGGTGGCGTCGATCTGGATCATGCCCGTGAGGTTCTCGGCGGTACCGGCGGTGGGGTCGCCGGCGGTCACCGACTGGTCGAGGGCCACGACCGAGCCGGTGGCGGTGGCGGGGGTGCCGCCCCGCCCCAAGGCGTTGCCGATGGCCACGATCTGGTCGCCCACCGACACGGTGGAGGAGGCGGGGGCGACCGTCTTGAGGCCCGACGCCCCCTGGAGCTGGATGAGGGCGACGTCGTCGGTGGGGTCGGTGCCCAACAGGGTGGCCTTGTAGGTGGGACCGGTGCCGTTCACCTGGGCGCTGATGCTGGTGGCCCCGTCGATCACGTGGTTGTTGGTCATGACCTCACCGTTGGCGGTCAGCACCATGCCGGTGCCCGCCGCGCTCCCGCTGGACCCCAGGGTGGTGGTGATGTTGACCACCGCGGGGTCGACCTTGGCGGTGATGCTCGACAGGTCGACCGGGGTCGTGCTCGTGTTGCTCCCCGACCCGGTCCCGCCGGCCGGCGTGAGGGACGGAGACGTGGCCGAGCCGCCGGGCAGGGGCGTGGTGTCGAAGGGCGAGGAGCTCGACGACGTGGTGGTGTCCGTGCGGTGCAGGACCAGGCCGGCACCCACGAACCCGATGACGAGGGCCACGAGGATCCCGACCACGACGGCCCCCGGCCCCTGGCCGGGTCGGGAAGCGGGCGGCGGCGGGGGCGGCGGGGGAAGGTGGCCGGCGCCCGCCCAGGGGTCGCCCCAGCCGGCGGGGGGCGGGACGATCCAATCGGGCCCGGAG
>JBHELO010000068.1:0-13325 GCA_046263055.1 Acidimicrobiales bacterium
CGTCGGCCGGCTCCATCTGCGGCGGGGGCGGAGGCGGGGGGGCGGCGGTGGCCGACCCGTTGGCCATGCCCGACCCGTTGGCTGTCGCGCCCGAGCCGTTGGCGGCGGCCGGGCCGTCGGCGTTCACCTCGCCGTCGTCGAGGGCGATGGCCGCCGCGCCCGGCGCGGCGCCGTCGGCGCCGTCGGCACCGTCGGCACCGCCCGCCTCGGGCGGCGGGGCGGTGGCCGCCGCCGAGCCCTCGTCGGCGGCCGTCTCGTTGTGCTTCTTGCGCCTGAGCATGATCGGCGGATCTCCTCTCCGGGGGCTGCGAGCGTGGTGCGGGTCGGGGTGGAGCGCGGTGCGGCGGGGCGGGCGGCTATGGGCGCATGGGAGCCATGCCCGACACCCGGGCGGTGGCCTCCGGTCCCTTGCCCCACGACAGGAGCTGCTGGGCGGCCTGGTCGATGGCCATCACGTCGTTGAGGAGGATGCCGACGTACTTGGGCACCGGCTCCACCTGGGCGACGATGGCCCGCACGCCGATCAGCACAGTGCCCAGCCGGAAGCTCACCCGGTTCAGGACCCAGCTGATGATGATCAGGTAGATGGCGAGAGCGGCGACGATGATCGCCGTGCCGATCAGGGTGCCGATGGTGGCGAGTCCCACGGGGTCTCCTTGTGGTCAGACATTGCCGAAGCGGTGGGTTGAAGCGGCGGTGGGAAGCGGTGCTGGGAAGCGGTGGTGCTGGTACGGCGGTGTGGACGTCGGGCGGTGTGGGCGGCAGTGGCGAGAGGCGGGTCAGTCGGGGAGCAACCGGGCGAGGGCCAGGCCGTAGCGAGTGACGTTGAGCCGACAGGCGCCGGTCAGCTCGCAGCTGCGGATGAGGTTGGGGACCGAGTCGAGGGTGCCGGTGAGCAGCACGCCGTGCTCGAGCACGTCGGCCACGTACTTGTCGATCTCCATGATGGGCCGCAGGACCTTGTTCAGGAAGAGCAGGACGACCGGTGGGACGACGAGGATCAGCAGCAGGTCGGCGATGTACCACAGGACCATGTGACGCTCCGGGCTCGGCGGACGGCCGCATTGTATGAAGAGCCCGGGAACGGCGAAAGAGTGTCCAGAGCCTCTAGATGTGCCCGTGAAAGTGTCGGGTGCCTCTAGTGGAAATGCCTCACCGGGGCCAGACTTACCGGGAGAGGAGCAGGCGGTTGCAGATCGAGCAGAAGTAGGTGGTGTCGTAGAGGGTGGGCTCCCAGCCCTCGGGAAGCCACTGGATGCTCTTGCAGTCCCGGCAGAGGATCTTGTTGGTGTGGCGCGCCTCGCCGATCCCGGCCATCGCGCTCGGGTCGCTGCGGCTCTTGGGCCGGGCGATTGCCTTGCCGTGGGTGGCGGCCCGCTCCCGTGCCGCCCGCTCCTCCTTGGCCTTGGCCTCGGCCATGGCCCGGCCCCGGACGCCTTCCTGCCACGGCACCCCGCGGGCGGCACGGGCCACCCGTTCACGGGCCGCCGCCTCCCAGGCCTGCTCGGTGGTGGTGGTGCTGGGGGTGGCCGGCTTCATGCTCGTCCCGCCGACGCCCTTGCGGGCCAGGGCGTAGGCCTGGGTGAGGTTCTTCATCCGCCGCTCGGCCTCGGCCTTGACCTGGGTGGGGCTGTCCACGAAGCGGTCGGGATGGAAGATCTGGGCCAGCGTCCGGTAGGCCTCGGTGATCTCCTTGGGCGACGCCTTGGGGGAGACCCCGAGGATCTCATAGGGCGTCAACGCAGGACCCTCCTGGCAGCCGTGGCCGGTGCGCTGTCGTCACCTTGAGTCGCTCGACACCTCTCCGTTGGACCGTCAGGCCCGGCACGCAGGTACCTGGCCGGGAACGGGCCCAATGCTACCCGCCGCCGGCGCCCACCAGGGCTGGGCGGCACCCCTGCGGCGGCCGTCGCGCGCCTCTGACCTGTCGGCACTCCCACCGCCCCATTGTCGCCGCCCTGGCCGCCGCTCGGGCAACCCGGCCGGCGGACGCCGTCGTGCCTGCCCACCAGGCTCCCCTCCTACCCCCGGGTCGGAACCCGACTGAGGGGGCGTTCGGAGCCGCCCGGCCAGGGGGACGCCTGGCGGGTCCCGGCGGGGCGGTCAGGTCAGCTGCGGCGCCCGATGGCGATGCCGATGACGACCCCGACGAGGATCAGGATGACGATGATGCCGAGGATGATCTTGCCGATGGCTGCGATGATCATGGTCGGGCCTTCCGCTCGGGAGCATTCCCCGCAGCCTTCCCCATCCGCCGCCCGCCAACCCCGCCGGCATCGTGGCGGGCGTGGTCCGAAGGACCCGGGTGCCCGCCACCAATGAATCAGTTCACGCGGTTCATCGCCGCCGCCGGGCCCTCGGCCAGGATCAGCTCCACCGCGTCAGCGGCCTCCTCGATGGCCACGTCGAGCTCCACCTGCTCGGCCTTGGGCGGGCGGCGAAGCACGTAGTCGGCGCCGTCCATGCGCCCCGGGGGCCGACCGATCCCCACCCGCACCCGCACGAAGGCGCCCGAGTGGAGATGGGTGCGGAGGGACTCCAGGCCGTTGTGCCCGGCGGTGCCGCCCCCCTCCTTGACCTTCACGCGAGCCACCGGCAGGTCCATCTCGTCGTGCACCACCACCAGGCGCCCGAGGTCGTCGGCGATCCCGAAGCGCCGCACCAGGCGGACGGCCGACTCCCCGGAGAGGTTGACGAAGGTCTGGGGGAAGGCCAGCACGACCAGGTCGCCATCCACGTGGGCCTCGCCCACCAGTGCCCGTTCCCGGCCCTTGCGCAGCGGCGCGTCCCAGCGGGCCGACAGCAGCGACACCACGTCGGCCCCGAGGTTGTGGCGAGTCCCCTCGTAGCTCGGGCCCGGGTTCCCCAGCCCGACGACCACGAGGTCGGCGGCGGTGCCCGTCCGCTCGGGTCGCAGCTCCTAGGCCCCCTGGGACCCGCCGGCGTCGGTCGAGCCGGCCTCCCCACCGGTCTCGGCGGCGCCGCCCTCGGCCGCCGCGCCCTCGGGTTCCTCGGCCGCCTCGGCCTCGGCGGCGACGCGGGACGACTGGCCGGCCACGACCGGCTCCTCGGGATCGAGCTCTGTGGTCACGCCCGACGGCAGCGACAGGTCGCCCACCCGGATGACGTCGCCGATGCCCAGGCCGCTGATGTCCACCTCGATGTGGGACGGGATGTTGCCGGGCGTGGACTGGACGGTCAGGCTGAAGATCTGCTGTTCCACCATCCCGTCCTCACGATGGACGGCGGCCGCCTCGCCCTCGAGATGCAGGGGCACCTCGGCGGTGACGATCTCGTCGCGGCGGACGACCACGAAGTCCACGTGGGACACGGTGCCCCGCACCGGGTTGCGCTGGAGCTGGCGGGCCATGGCCAGGTGCCGGGTGCCCTCCACGTCCAGGGAGATGAGGGTGTTGAGACCGGACTCCTGGTTGAGGGCCAGGCGCAGGGCCCTGCCGTCGACGGCCAACGCCTGGGGGTCCACGCCGTGGCCGTACAGCACGGCGGGGATCTTGCCTGCGGTGCGCAGCCGGCGGGCGGTGGCGCTGCCGGTGACGCGGCCCGCCTCGGCGGCGAGGACTACCTCTTCCATGGGGGCGATCTCCTCGACCGATGCGACAGGGGAACGTCGCCAGTCTAAGCGCGCCGCCCCCGAGCCTCCGCCGGGCGCACGGTCGCCGAGGCGTCAGCTCTGGTTCTCGCCCCCGAAGATATCGGAGACGGAGGTGTCCTCGAAGACAGCGTCCAGGGCGTCGGCGATGATCTCGGCCACCGACAGGACCTCGATCTTGTCGATCTGGCGGTCGGGTGCCAGCGGCAGCGTGTCGGTGATGACGACCTTGGTGAGAACCGAGTTCTTGAGCCGGTCGATGGCGGGGTCGGAGAGGATCCCGTGGGTGGCCATGGCGTACACCTCGGCCGCCCCGTGGTCCACCAGGAGCTGGGCGGCGGCGCAGATGGTGCCGGCGGTGTCGATCATGTCGTCCACCAGCACGCACACCCGGCCGTCCACCGGGCCGACCACGTCGAGGGCCTCCACCTGGTTGGCCGACCCGCGAGGTCGGCGCTTGTGCACGATGGCCAGGTCGGCCTCCAGGTGCTGGGCGAAGCGCTCGGCCACCTTCACCCGGCCGGCGTCGGGCGACACGATGACCACGTCGGCACCGAGGTGGTCCTTCACGTAGCCGGTGAGCACGGGCATCGCCGTGAGGTGGTCGACCGGGACGTTGAAGAAGCCTTGGATCTGTCCCGAATGGAGGTCGATGCTGACCACCCGGTTGACGCCCGCGGTCATGAGCATGTCGGCCAGCAACTTGGCCGTGATGGGCTCCCGCCCCGACGCCTTGCGGTCCTGGCGGGAGTAGCCGTAGAACGGGCAGACGGCGGTGATGCGCTTGGCCGACGCCCGCTTGGCGGCGTCGATCATGATGAGCATCTCCATGATGGCCTCGTTCACGGGGCGGGCGTGGGTCTGCACGATGAAGACGTCGGACCCGCGGATGGACTCGCCGAAGCGGCAGTGCACCTCGCCGTTGGCGAACTCCGAGAGGTTGTCCTCCCCCAGCTCCACGTCCAGGTTGGCGGCGATGGCCTCGGCCAGGGGCCGGTTGGCCCGTCCCGAGAAGAGCTGCAGCCGTTTCTTGGGGATCAGCTCCATGGGACCGTCACACGCCCTCGTCGTCGCCGCTACGGGCAGTGTAGAACGGGCCGGTCCGGGCCTCGGGGGGAATGTGGCTGCCGGGCGCCAGGTAGGCGAAGGGCCCGACCACGGCGCCGGCTCCGACCTCGGCGTCGTAACCCACGGCGTGCTCCACCCGGGCGCCCTCGCCCACCGCGCAGTCCACCAGCCGGACGTCGGGACCGAGCACCGCGTGCTCACCGACGACGGTGCGGCCCTGGAGCATGGTGCCGGGCTGGAGCGTGACGTCGGGGGCCAGGCGGACCGACGAGTCCACGACCGTGCGGTCGGGGTCCACCATGGTCACGCCGGCCGCCATCCACGACCGGTTGATGCGGCGCCGCAGCTCGGCCTCGGCCACCGCCAGCTGGGCCCGGTCGTTGATGCCCACCGTCTCCATGGGATCGTCGGCCACCACCGCCACCACCCGGTGGCCGGCGGCCGCCAGCACGCCGATGACGTCGGTGAGGTAGTACTCGCCCTGCGCGTTCTCGGGGCTGAGGCGGCGCAGGGCGGGGGCCAGCAGGCTGCGGCGGAAGCAGTACATGGACACGCCGACCTCGTCCACCTCGCGCTCCGCCTCGGTGGCGTCGCCCTCCTCCACCAGGCGGCGGACCCGGCCGTCCTTGTCGCGCAGGAGCCGGCCGTAGCCGGTGGGGTCGGCCAGGCGGGCGGTGAGCAGAGTGGCGGCGGCGTCGGCCTCCCGGTGCTCGTCGACCAGGCGCTGGAGGGTCCCGGGCCTGACCAGCGGAGCGTCCCCGGGCAGGACGATCACGTCGGCCTCGTCGTCGTCGGGGAAGGCGGTCAGCGCCACCGACACCGCGTCGCCGGTGCCCCGGGCGACGCGCTGCTCGACGAAGTCGAGGGAGAGATCGGGTGGGGCGTCCTCGTGCAGCGTCTTGGTCACCCGCTCGGCGCCGTGGCCCACGACCACCACCACCCGGTCGACGTAGAGCACCGAGAGGGCGTCCACCACGTGCAGCAGCATCGGGCGCCCGCACAGGGGGTGCAGCGGCTTGGGCAGTGCCGACCGCATGCGGGTCCCCGCCCCCGCCGCCATGACCACCGCGGAGACAGGGGGGAACCTCATGGCCCCTGTTCTAGTCGTCCGATCCGCCGGAGAGGCGACCACGCCCTCGCGGTACGCTCGCCCGGCGATCGCCCGCCCTGTCGGTCGATGGCGGGTAGTTCAACTGGCAGAACGCCTGACTTTGGATCAGGAGGTTGCAGGTTCGAGCCCTGCCCCGCCAGCCCGCCGGTGCTACTTGCCGGCGCGCCGCTGCCAGCGAGTGGCCTTCAGCATCTTCTTGTGCTTCTTCTTGCGCATCCGCTTGCGGCGCTTCTTGATCAGGGAGCCCATGAGCGGGCACACGTTAGCGGCTACCCCGCACCCTCGCGAACGGAGGGCGTGGTCCGGGCGACGATGCGGTCGTCGCCCGGGAACTCGCCCTCCACGAACCACGTGGAGCCGCTGCCAGCCAGCTTCGGCGTGCGGCCGGTGGCGTCCCCCAGGCGGTCCCGCCACCGGGCCAGCTCGGGGTTGACGGCGAGGGCGGCCGGTTCCAGGTCGTTCGCCCCCTTCCCGGACGGCCCGCCCAGGTCGTCCCAGGCCCGGTAGACGGCGGCGGTCGGCGTGGGCACCGGCGGGACGACGAGGGTGAAGGTCCGCGCTTCGAACGCCAGGGGTTCAACCACCTCGCCGACGCCCGTCACCCGGGCCCGGCCGCCGGCCAGGCAGAAGGGCACGTCAGCTCCCAACAGGGCGGCCACGGCCACGTCGGCGCAGCCCGCCCAGCGCAGCACGGCGGCGGCGTCGGCCGATCCCCCACCCAACCCCGCCCCGGGGGGGATGCGCTTGTGCAGCCGCACCGCGGCGGTACGACCCACGGCGGCCAGCGCCCGGCGGACCAGGTTGCGGTCGTCGGTGGGCACGCCGGCGACGAAGGGCCCTCCGACCTCCAGCCCGTCGCCGGGGCCGAACGTCAACTCGTCGGCCAGGTCCAGGGTGACCATCTCGGCGTCGAGCAGGTGGTAGCCGTCGGAGACGACCCCGGTGACCCCTAGCGACAGGGTCAGCTTGGCGGGGGCGAGCACCGGGCCAGTCTCGCCCAGGCGCCCAGGTCGAGCTCCTCGGCCCGGGCGTCCGGGCGCACGCCGGCGGCCGTGAGCTCCTCGGGCCCGACCAGGGCGGCGAGCGAGCGCCGCAGCATCTTCCGCCGCTGGCCGAAGCCGGCGGCCACCAGGGCGAAGAGGCGGCGGCGGTCGACGTCGGGCCCCACCGCCGGCTCCGGGCGGCGGCGGACGTCCACCAGCACCGACTCCACTGCCGGCCGGGGCAGGAACACGGTGGCCGGCACCCGGCCCACCATCGACGCCTCCGCCCAGTAGGCCACCTTCACCGACACCGCCCCGTAGCCCTCGTCGCCGGGGCCGGCCACCAGGCGCTCGCCCACCTCCCGCTGCACCATCACCAGCATGCGGGCCACCGCCGGCACGTTGTCCAGGAGGTCGGCCACCAGCGGCGTGGCCACGTTGTACGGCAGGTTGGCGACGAGGGCCCAGG
The DNA here is from genome assembly GCA_046263055.1 of Acidimicrobiales bacterium. Taxonomy (GTDB): domain Bacteria; phylum Actinomycetota; class Acidimicrobiia; order Acidimicrobiales; family AC-14; genus DATAQC01. The sequence continues at coordinate 7,242 of JBHELO010000068.1, forward strand.
GCCCGTCGCCCAGCAGTGCGTTCCAGTCGAGGGCCATGGCGTCACCCGCCACCACCGTCACCCCGGCCGGCCCCACCACTTCCCGCAGCACGGGCAGCAGGCCCCGGTCGATCTCCACCGCGGTGACGGCGGCGCCCGTCTCGGCCAGGGCCATGGTGAGGGCGCCGAGGCCGGCGCCCACCTCCACCACCCGGTCGCCAGGACCCACGCCGGCCAGGCGGGCGATGCGGCGGACGGTGTTGGGGTCCACCACGAAGTGCTGGCCCAGCGCCCGGTTGGGGTGCAGGCCGTGGCGGGCGAGGAGGTCCCGAGCCTCCCGCCGCCCGGGGATCACGGTGTGGGGGGCGCTACCACGCGAGGCGCACGTCGAGAAGGCCGGTGCCCGGGTTCGACAGCGCGGCGAACACGTCGGGAGAGAGGTCGATGATCCGGTTCGTGTCCCCCGGCCCCCAGTCGGCGACCTTGCACGTGACGCTGGCACCGGTGGCCGGCCGAGTGACGGTGACCACCGTCCCCCTGGGAATGGTGCGGGAGGCGCATGTTCCCTTCGTGAACGCGAACCACGACGCCACACCGGCGGCGTGGTGGCCGGCCGGGGGCGGCGACGTGGTGGTGGGGGCGTCGTGGAACGAGGCCAGCTCGAGGTCGGGCGCGGTGGCCACCATGGGGACGTCGATCGTGGGCGACGCCGGCGGGGGCGGGGGCAACGCCGCCCGGGCCACCCGGGGATCGTGCCCCAGGCCGGTCACCAGGTTCACCGCCGCGAACAGGACGTTGGTACCGATGAGGGCCGCCAGGGCGGCCTGTGTCCGCCGGGATTCTGCCGTCAGGGCGAAGCCTTCCTGTCGAGGGGCGCGTTCGGCGAAGGGGCGTGACGGTTCGGGCGCCGGGACCATAGAGGTGGTGCGGGCCCCGGCGCAACCGGGCCTGGTGCGGCGCGCCTGGCCGCACTGCCCGGCGAGCGCCCGGGCGGCGGGCGTCAAGCGAGTCGAAACAGGGCCTCGGTGGTGGCCCAGGTGGCGGCGGCCACGACGTCCACCGCCGCGCCCGCGGCCTCGGCCACCGCCGCTCCCACCAGGGCGACCATGGCCGGCGAGTTGGGCTTCCCCCGGTGGGGGACGGGCGTGAGGAACGGCGCGTCGGTCTCCACCAGCATTCGGTCCAGCGGGACGAGGGCGGCCGCCTCCCGCACGTCGGCCGCCGTCTTGAAGGTGATGATGCCGCTGAACGAGACGCAGGCGCCGGCGTCGAGGCAGCGGCGGGCCTCGGCTGGCCCGCCGGTGAAACAGTGGAACACCGTGCGCTCGGGCACCCCCTCGGCGGCGAGGACGTCGAACGTGTCGTCCCAAGCTTCCCGGGTGTGGATCACGAGGGCCAGGTCGCGCTCGTGGGCCAGCGCCACCTGGGCGGCGAACGCCGCCCGCTGGACGTCGCGAGGCGAGTGGTGGTCGTTTGCCGGGTGGTGGTCGTTTGCCGGGTGGTCGTTTGCCGGGTGGTAGTGGTAGTCGAGACCGCACTCCCCCACCGCTATTACCTCGGGCGCGTCGAGCGCTGTGAGGATGGTGTCCACGCCCTGGAGGGCGTCGTGGGGATGCAGGCCGGCGGTGGCCCACACCCGCCCGGGATGGGCGCGGGCCACCTCCACCGCCTGCGCCGACTGGGGGCCGTCGGTGCCCACGCACACCACTCGGGTGACGCCCGCCGCTTCGGCCGCGTCGAGGGCGCCGGGCGGCATGCCGTCGTACTGGAGGTGGCAGTGGCTGTCGGTCCAGGGCACTGGCGGGCGCCCTACTTGCGGCGGGGGAAGAGCGGAGCGCCCTTCTCCACCGGGAGCCCACCCGGGTAGCCGCCCCAGGCCGCCGCCGCCGGGAGGCGCTGGCCGGCGGGCGCGCCGGGGAGGCCCAGGCGCCGCCACACCTCGGCGGTGGCCCGGGGGATCGCCGGCGACGCCAGCACGGCCACGATGCGCAGCGCCTCCAGCGAGTCACCGAGGACGGCGTCAACCGCCGGCCCGGGGTCGGCCTTCCACGGCTCGTTGGCCTCCAGGAGGGCGTTGGCCTCGCGGATGAGGCGCCACGTGGCCTCCAGGGCGTCGGACGGGGCCACCCGCTCCCAGCCGTCGGCGGCCGCCGCGTAGACCTCGGCCGCCACCGCGGCCAGCGGGCTGTCGGGCCGGGGCGCAGGGCCGATCCCCCCGCACTTGGATCCGACCACGGTGGCCACCCGGGACAGGAGGTTCCCGAGGTTGTTGGCCAGGTCGGCGTTGTAGCGGCCGACCATGCCCTCCCAGGAGAAGTCGCCGTCGGACCCGAAGGTGACCTCCCGCAGGAGGTGGTACCGGGTGGCGTCCACCCCGAGGTCGGCCACCAGGTCGGCGGGGGCGATCTGGTTGAGGCGCGTCTTGGACATCTTCTCGCCTTTGACCAGCAGCCACCCGTGGCACGCCACCCGGGCCGGTTCCAGCCCGGCGGCCAGCAGCATGGCCGGCCAGTACACGGCGTGAAAGCGGATGATGTCCTTGCCCACCAGGTGCCAGTCCGCCGGCCACCAGTGGGCGAAGCGCTCGTCGTCGGCACCGTAGCCGGCGGCGGTCAGGTAGTTGGGCAGGGCGTCGAACCACACCCACGCCACGTGGGCCGGGTCCCACGGTAGGGGCACGCCCCAGTCGAACGAGCTGCGGCTGATGGAGATGTCCTGCAGGCCCTGGCGGATGAATCCCAGCACCTCGTTGCGTCGGGTGGCGGGGATGACGGCGTCGGGGTGGGCCTCGAAGTGGTCCAGGAGCCGCTGCGAGTAGCGGGACAGGCGGAAGAACCAGTTGTCCTCCTGGAGGAGCTCCACCGGCCGGCCGTGGATGGGGCAGTTGCCGTCCACCAGCTCGTCCTCGGTGTAGTACGCCTCGCAGGACACGCAGTACAGGCCCTCGTAGGTGTCCTTCTCGATGTCCCCGTTGTCGTAGATTCGCTGGAGGAAGGTCTGCACGGCCGTCGTGTGGCGGGCCTCGGTGGTGCGGATGAAGTCGTCGTAGGCTATGTCGAGGGCGTCCCAGGCGTCCCGGAAGCGCTGGCTGTTGCGGTCGGCCAGCGCCTTGGGGTCCAGGCCCTGGGCGTCGGCCGCCTGCTTGTTCTTGAGGCCGTACTCGTCGGTGCCGGTCAGGAAGAGGACGTCGTCGCCCAGGAGGCGGTGCCAGCGGCACACCGCGTCGGCGGTGACGGTGGTGTAGGCGTGGCCGACGTGGGGCGCGTCGTTGACGTAGTAGATGGGCGTCGTCAGGTAGAACTTGACCACCCGCCCACAGTACCGAGGTGTCCAGTGGCCTCCGCCGGCATAACCAGGACCATCGACGGGCTCGGGCGCGTCGTCCTGCCCGTGGAGTTCCGGCGCAGCCTGGCCATCGGTGACCACGACCTGGTCGAGATCTCGCTCGAGTCGGACCGCATCGTCATCACCCGGGTGGAGCGCACGTGCGTGTTCTGCGGCGCGGCCGGTGAACTGCGCGAGCACCGCAACCGCCAGGTGTGCGCGTCGTGCATCCGGTCGCTCGCCGCCATGCCCCTGCCACCCCGCCGTTCTGGGTTCGGTTAACAGGCGCCGGCGCCCCCCAACCGAACCCGGAACGCGGGGCGGCGGTCAGAGGCGGGTGGCGGCGTCGTACACCTGGCGCTTGGGGACGCCCAGCTCGGTGGCCACCTCGGCGATGGCCGACCGCTTGTCGGTGCCGGCGTCCAGGCGGGCCCGCAGGGCGGCCTCCACGTCAGCGGGGCCGGCGGGCCCGGGCGGCGGCGCCCCGCCGAGCACGAGCACGTACTCGCCGCGCGGTTCGGTGGCGGCCAGGTGGCCGGGGGCGCTGCCCACCGTGCCCCGCCAGACGTCCTCGAACGCCTTGGTGAGCTCCCGGGCCACGACCAGGGCCCGCAGCGGATCGAGGGCGGCGGCCAGGTCGGCCGCCGTCTGGCGCACCCGGTGGGGCGCTTCGAACAGCACCGTTGTCCGCCGCTCCGGGACCAGGCCGGCCAGACGCTCGGACCGGGCCCCGCCCTTGCGGGGCAGGAAGCCCTCGAAGCAGAACCGCCCGGTGGGCAGGCCGCTGACCACGAGGGCGGCCAGGGCGGCCGACGGCCCGGGCACCACCTCCACCCGGTGGCCGGCGGCGGCGGCCGCCGCCACCAGGCGCTCGCCGGGGTCGGACACCGCCGGCATGCCGGCGTCGGTCACCAGGGCGATCTGCTGGCCGGCGTCCAGGCGGGCCAACAGGGCCCGGACCTGGGCCGCCTCGGTGTGGTCGTTCACCGTCACCAGGCGATGGGCAGCGGCGACCCCGGCGTGGGACAGCAGGGCGCGGGTGCGCCGGGTGTCCTCGCAAGCCACCACGTCGGCCTCGGCCAGGGCGCGCACCGCCCGGGGCGAGAGGTCGCCCAGGTTGCCGATTGGCGTGGCCACCAAGACGAGGGTCCCGGCGCCCGGCGTGGTCACGGCGAGATCTCGAGGCGGTCGCCCACCGCCAGGCCCCATCGGGCGAACGCCCCCGCCTCGGCCTCGAGGATGCACCGGCACCGCACGGACGGGCGGGTGATCCGCCCCGGCGGCATGACCACCATCCGCCGCACGACCAGGGTGCCGGGACCGGCCTCGCCGTCGCCCTGGCCCGGCCGCCCGCAGAAGGCCACGTCGATCGGGAAGCGCATGCCGAAGGAGTGGACCTGGCGGGCGGGGCGGAGCAGGAGCGCCCCGTCGATGCCGTCACGGCCCAGCAGCCCCTTCGAGCGGGCGCGGAACGACTCGGCCACCTCCAGGGCGGCCAGCACGGTGTCGTCCCGCAGGAGCCAGGGCACCGGGCAGCTACACGTTGAAGCGGATCTCGAGGACGTCGCCGTCGGCGACCTCGTACTCCTTGCCCTCGATGCGCAGCTTCCCGGCGTCGCGGGCCGCCGCCCACGAGCCGAGGTCCAGCAGGGCGTCCCACCGGATGACCTCGGCCCGGATGAACCCCCGCTGGAGGTCCGAGTGGATGACGCCCGCGCACTCCGGCGCCTTGGCCCCGGCCCGGAACGTCCAGGCCCGGGACTCCTTGTCCCCGGTCGTGAGGAAGGTGCGCCGGCCGAGGAGGTGGTAGGCGGCCCGCACGACGCGAGGCAGGGCGCCCTCGCCCAGGCCCAGCCCCTCGAGGAGCTCGGCCCGCGACCCGGCGTCGAGCTGGGCCGCCTCCGCCTCGAGCTGCACGCTCACGCCCAGGACGTCGGCGGCGTCGCCCAGCTCGGCGGCCACCGGCTTGGTCACCGCGTCGGCGTCGGCCAGCTGGTCCTCGCCCAGGTTGACGACCACCAGCAGCGGCTTGTTGGTGAGCAGGAACATGGGCCGCAACGCTGCCCGGTGAGCGGGCGAGAGGGGCGACCGCCAGATGGGCACGCCGTCGTTGAGCGCCGCCACGGCCGCCTGCAGGGCGGCCACCTCGTCGGCCAGCGACGGGTCGAAACGGGCCATCTTCTGGCGCTTGGCCAGCTGGGCCTCGGCCGATTCGGCGTCGGCCAGCACCAGCTCCAGCTCCAGGGTGGCCAGGTCGGACAGGGGCTCGGTGCTGCCGACAACGTTGCCGTCCTCGAAGGCCCGCAGCACCAGGAGGACGGCGTCCACCTCGCGGATCCCGCCGAGGAAGCGGTTGCCCAGACCCTCACCGGACGACGACCCGGCCACCAGACCGGCGATGTCCACCAGCTCGGCGGTGGCGGGCACGACCTTCTTGGACCGGCTCATCCCGGCCAGGGCGGTGAGGCGAGAATCGGGTACTGCGGCGATCCCGACCTGGGTCTCGGTGGTGGAGAACGGGTGGGCGGCCACCACCGCCGAGCCGCCGGTGAGGGCGTTGAACAGGGCCGACTTCCCCGAGTTGGGCAGGCCTACCAGGCCCAGGCGCTCCACAGCCGCCCAGGCTACCGGCCGGGTCACGCTGCCCGTCTAACCTCGTGCGCCATGTCCAAGAAGACCAACAAGCGCAAGATCAAGTCCCGGCGCAAGAAGGCCAACCACGGCAAGCGGCCCAACGCCGGGCGGTAGCCGTCACCACCGGCCCCGTCGTCCCGCCGGCGC
>JBHELO010000069.1:0-12112 GCA_046263055.1 Acidimicrobiales bacterium
GCCGTGGGCCTGAGCCTTCTCCCGCTGGTCTGGTTCGCCAACCTCGGCGTCTTCATGTATGGCCGCGGCGCGGTCCGTGACGCCCTCGACGAGGGGGCCCGGGCCGGGGCCCGAGTGGACGCCGACTCGGTGGCGGTATGCCAGCAGCGCGTCGAGGCCACGCTGGGCAACGTCTTGGGTGGCTCCATGGGACGGGGGGTGGCCGTCTCCTGCGAGGAGGTCAACGGCGTCGTGCGGGCCCGCGCCCGGGTCTCGTTCCAGTCGTTCCTCCCCCCGGTGCCCGACTGGCGGTTCGACGCAACCGCCACCGTCATCAAGGAGCGGGTGACGTGAAAGCCCGGCCCCGTCGCGGTCGAGGTGAGGCTGGCTTCATCGCCGCCGAGTGGGCGCTGGCCGTCGGCTTGCTGTTGCTTCCTGCCGGGCTGCTGGTCGTGTCGTTCCCGCGGTGGTCGGAGCGCCAGAACATGGCCAGGGTGGCCGCGGCCGAGGCCTCGCGGGCCGTGGCCGTAGCGAACGACACCGACGCCGGCGTGGCCGACGCCCGCAGTCTCGTGGCCGAGATCGCCCGCAATCACGGCGTCGACCCGGCAGACGTCGCGGTGTCGTTCACCGGCACCACCACCCGTGGCGGCTCGGTGCAGGCCACGGTGAGCGTGCAGCTCCCGGCCCTGTCGGTTCCTGCCATCGGCTCGTTGGGCTCGGTGCGGTGGTCGACGAGCCATACCGAGGCCGTCGACCAGTACCGGGGGTTCGCGCCGTGAACGGCCGTACCGCGGCGAGCAGGCAGACCTGCGACCGTGAGGCAGGATTCGTCACCGTGTGGGTCCTGGGGCTCACCATCATGATGTTGGCCATCGCCGGCGTCAGCACCGACCTCTGGCGGGCCGTGGCCACCCAGCGCTCGGTGTCCTCGGTCGTCGACAGCGCCGCGGTGGCCGGCTCGTCAGGCATCGACGAGGGTGCCTACCGTTCCAGCGGCGGTAGCGCCGTGGTCCTCGACGTCGCCAGGGCCCGGGCCCTGGCCGAAAACAGCCTCGCCTCCCAGCCGGAGGCGGCCAGCCTGGTGGACGTGGCCATCGACGTCACCCCCGCCCGCATCAGCGTCACTGCCGGCCGCCGACTCGATTTCACCCTCGTGCGCGTACTGCGGGTGGGCCAGGACCCAGCCGTGCTGCACGCCACCAGCACCGCCGATCCAAGGAGAGCATCTTGAGCTGGCGACGCGACATTCCTCGCCCGAGCTCCACCCTTCCCGAGCCCGGCATACCCGCCCCGCCCACCTCACCGCCATCGCCGCCGCCGTCGCCTCCCGGCGAGGGCCCGCCCCCTCTGGCGATGTGGCGCAAAGTCGTGCTCGGCGCTCTCCTCGTGGTCCTCATCGGCGGCATAGCCACCATGCTGGCGGCGCGCCATTCCGACAGCGGCGGCAGCGAGGCCGCTGGACCCGTTGCTTCCGTGCCGGCTCCGCAGACCACCGCCGTCACCAGCCCGGCGCAGGACGAGCAGCCGCCCCCCCTGCTCAACGCAGGTGAGGACTGGATCACGATCATGCGCAGCATCGAGGGCTACTTCGACTGGCTCATTCGTCACCCCCGCCCGGATCTGCTCAGCAAGGTGAACCATCCAAGCGACCCGGTGTTTACCGACACGAAGAATGCGCTTGCCAAGTTTGCCGCAGGCGAGTGGCGCTACGACCCCCTACCGCGCCCGCAGGTTGTCGAGCGGGTTGTCCTAACGAGTCGCCTCGGCGACAAGACTGCTCTGCTCTTCGTCTGGTATGGGCCGAGCGACGAGCACCGAATTGTGGACCGGGCTGGCAATGTGGTGCACGACGAGCCAGGTCAGTCATCACATAAGAGCATCGTCACACTGGTCCAGGATGATGGCGATCCACACTGGGTTCTCGGCAAGGCGCAAGCCGCATGAAGCGTTTGGCATTGCTCGTCGTATTGCTGGTCGCTGCGCCTAGTCGGGTTCCCGTCGCAGCGGCACAAGAGTCCCCTCCGGTGACCGCGGTCGGCAGGTTGGGGTCCGGCAGTCTTGGCACGGGCGTCGGAGGACCCGGCGGCTCGTCCTCGGGGAATCAGGGCTCTGGGACACCGGTCGTCCCCGTGGCTTCCAATGGCGGTGGCGGCAGCTCGAGGGCAAGCGGGACCCCTTCGCCTTATCAGGTGAGTCGGGACTACGACGTCGCCGGGAACGACCTGGTCGGCCCGATCGGACAAGGCTGCTCTGGGCCCGACGGGCAGCGCGGCGTGCGCTACATCGATACCGTCACCGACAGCCGTACGGGTGGGACCGTGAGTCAGACGGGCGGTTGCCAGTACCCAGGATCGGCCGTCCCGGGCGCCGACGGGACCACGCCACGACCACCACCTCCGCCGCCGACGCCTGACGAGATATGGGCCGACACGCCGCTGCCGCTGCCAGCGTTCGGCGTCAACCCGTCGATCAACGGCTTGACGGGGCTGCCCACGTGGCTGTGGGACCCCAGCGGGGGCGCGCCAGTAACGGCGACGGCGAGCATCCGCGGCTACACCTCCAACGCCACGGCAAGGCCCATCCACTACGAGTGGCGCATGTGGCAGAGCGGCGACACGCCGAACGTCAACCCCTTTCCGATAGTTGGCTCGGACCGTCCGGGAAGCGAGGCCACGCCGGCCGCCACCTACATGTACGAGACGCACGGCGACTTCACCATCACTGCCACGGTCACCTGGGCGGGCACCTACACCTACAGCGGACCCGGTGTGGGAACGACGACGAACAGCCTGGGCACCACGACGAGGACCGCCACCCGCGCCTACCACGTCGATTCGGTCAGGGCCGCCCGTGTCGGCTAACGCCGTCGCCGGCCACCAGCCGCGGGGGGACGCGTCGTGAGCGGCCGATCACCGGCGCCCGCGTCCCCCCCGGCCCTAGGCCAGCGGGCCGCCCGGCCCCAGCGCCCTCAGCGGGTTCGCCGCCAGCACCCGGGCCTGCAGCTGGGGCTGCTGATCCTCACCGAGGCCCTGGCCGTCGTGGCCCTGACCCGTCTGGGCGAGGTGGAGCGCTGGCGCGTGGACTGGGGCCACCTGTGGCCGTGGCTGGAGGCCGCCCCCCTCGGCGATGCCGTGGCTGGCTTGCTGCGTTGGGCCATGCTCGTGCTGGCGTGGTGGCTGCTGGCGTCGTCGCTCCTCTACTGCCTGGCTCGGCTCACCAAGGTTCCGTCCCTCATCCGGGGGGCGGGGTGGTTGACGGTGCCGTTTGTCCGCTTCGCCGTCGACCGGGCCCTGGTGGTGACCCTGGCTGCCTCCACCGTGGTCGGGGCCCGGGCCGGCGCCGCGTTCGCGTCCACGTCCCCGGCTGTGTCAGCCAGAGCCCCCGTCGCCGCCGCCCCGGCACCAGGCTGGGCCGACGTCGCTGCTCCGCCGGCCCCGGTGAGCGACACCCCAGCCCCCTTGCCTCCGATCCAGGCGATCTCGGCCACAACCGCTTCGCCAGCACCGCCCCGGGTCCCTCAGGCGCGCTCGTCCGCCCTGGAGCTGGCTCCTGCCACCCAACGGGAGGTCCAGGGGGGCGACAACCTGTGGTCCATCGCCGCCGCCCACCTGGCCGAAACCAGCGGCCGGGAGCCATCGGCATTGCGGGCAGGCCAGGTCGCTCCGTACTGGTGGTCGGTGTGCGAGCTCAACCGTCCCACCCTGCGATCGGGGCATCCCAACCTCATCTACGCCGGCGAGGTGATCCGCCTACCGGCCGTGCTGCCCGACGGGGATGGTTTCGCCCCCGGCTCGTCCACGCAGTCAGGTCGAGCCGCCGCCGCCGTGCCCGCCGCCCCGGCGGCTGCGCCACCCGAGCCCGCTGCCGGCCCCGCCACGGCCATGCCTGCCCCGCCATCAAGCGTTACCCGCGCCCCCGGCTCCACCTCGACGGTGGCGCCGACCACGTCGAGCTCCTCGTCGACGTCGACCACCGCTGCTTCGGCGCCGGCCGGTTCGCCAGCCGCCCCAGTCCGCCGGAGTCCACCCGCTTCACGCGGTCCCTCCCAGCCCCGCTCCTCGACCCGCGGCACTGACCCCATCGTCTCGGTCAACCCGTGGGCGCTGCGGGCGGCCACGGCCACCGCTTTGGGCTTGCCCGTCTTCGCCCTCGCTGGCTGGCTCGCCCGGTTGCGCCGCGGCCGGGTCATCCAGGCCTCCCGGGCCCGCCCCGGGCGCGAGGTTGTGCGCCCCGAGCCCGACGTCGAGCCCCTGGAGCGCGCCGCCCGCGCCATCGCCGCCGACCAGACCGAGGAATGGATCGACGCCGCCCTGCGGGCGCTGACCGCCGCCCTGGGCGAGGCGGACCTCGGCGGCGTTCCGAAGCTCCGGTGCGTGCGGGCCGGGGACATGGGCCTGGAGGTGCTGCTGGCTCAGCCGTTCCCGGCCGCCCCGCCAGGATGGGAGGCGGTCGACGGCGGCTACGTCTGGCGCCTCGACCCTGAAGTGGGCCTGGACGAGCTGGCCCGGCGCGGTAGTGGCTACGCCGTGCTCACGCCCGCGGTGGTGAGCCTGGGCGCCTCACCCGAGGGCCCGATCCTGGCCGACCTCGAGGGATTCGGGGCGTTGTCGGTGGAGGGCGACGCTGACCGGGTCCGGGCCTTCCTGGCCGGCGCCGCCCTTGAGCTCACCACGGCATCGTGGTCCCAGGGCGTGCAGCTCCGTGTCTACGGCCTCGACGGCTTCGCCGGTCTCGACGGTGTGGCCGTCTCCGACGGCGCGCAACTGGTGGCGGAGGCCGCGAGCATGGCCCGTCTGCTGACCCCGGGGGCCGCCGCCGCCGGCTCCATGCTGGGCGCCCGGGCCGCCGCCGGGGCCGATGGCGAGCCGTGGTACCCGATGGTGGTGCTGGTGGGTCCCGACGCCCACGCCGGGGTCGTCGACGAGCTGGTGGCGGTGGCCAACGGCACCAGCGGCGTGGCCGTGGCCGGCGTGCTCGCGCCGGTCGAGGTCGAGTGGCAGCTGGTCGTGGGACCCGACGGCGCCGCCGTCCTCAAGCCCCTCGATCTCGGGATGCGCGTGGCTGGTGTCGTCACTCCGGCGGCCGGCGCCGCCGACGCCGTCGCCGTGCCGCTGTTCGAGCCCATCTCGGCGGACGAGGCAATGTCCATGACGGCCGCCACCAACGAGGTCGGTGGTGGAGCTGGCCAGGTTGGGAAGTCGGCCCCGTCGGAGGCCGCGGTAGGCGAGGGTGCTCTGGCCGAGCCCGTTGCAGCGGAGCCGGCCGCCGGGTTGGTCCTCGACCAGGGCGGCTTGGACGAGGCAGCCATCGGACTGGCTGTCGGGGCGATGGTGGCGGTGGGCGAGGAGGACGACATCGCCGCTCCCATCCCCCTCGTCTCCCCTCCCCGGTCCCGCCGGGAGCGGCTTCGCCGGGAGCAGGACTACGAGGTCTGGGTGTCGATCCTGGGCCGCTCCCCTCGCATCACCGGCACCGCCAACCAGTTCACCGGCCGGCGCCGGCTGACCGAGGTCCTCGTCTACCTGGCCGTCCACGGCGCCGAGCGCCCGGTGCACGGCGAGGACCTGCGTACCCACTGCTGGTCGCCCAAGCTCAAGAAGCAGGCCCAGGACCCCACCGAACGCCCCACGCTGTGCGAGGTCAGCCAGGAGTCGTTCCACCAGGCCATGTCCCGCCTGCGGGCCACCCTGGGCGAGGGCGCCACGGGCTGGCACCTGCCCCCCGCCGTCGACGGCGCCTACGCCATCGGCCCCGGTGTGGGCTGTGACTGGACGCTGTTCCGGGCCCTGGCCGCCGCCGGCGCCCAGGCCACCGCCCGCCAGGACATGGCCCGGGCCGTTGCCCTGTATCGGGAAGCTCTCGAGCTCGTCGAGGGCGAGCCCTTCGCCGATGTCCCCCGAGGCTCCTTCGCCTGGGCCGAGAGCGGGCCGTTGGTCACCGACATCCGCCTGGCCGTGGCCCGGGTGGCCCACGAGCTGGCCACCCTCACCCGAGAGTCCGACCCCAACACGGCCCTGTGGGCCACCCAGCAGGGACTCCTGCTCCTGCCCACCCAGCTGTGCCTGTTCGACGCGGCCATGGCCGCCTCCGCCGAGCTGGGCGACGTGGCCGGCCTCGAGCAGGCCCTGGCCGCGAAGTGCTGGGCCCATGCCCAGATCGACCCCGACGGCGGCGTACCGCCCGAGACCAACGAGCTCTACCGCCACCTTCTGGCCCGGGCCAGGGAGACCACGTCGGTCCGGGCCTGAGTTCGAGGAGCCCGGGGGTCCCCGGACCCCCCGCCAGCCCCCAGCCACTCCGGGACAACCTCGGGCTCCTCGCCAACTCGACCATGGCGTCGCTGGCGTTACGCGTATCCTGGCTCATGGCCCAAATGGCGCCTGCCGGCTACACCGTCGAGGATCTGGACTGGCTCCGCAGCGAGTTGGGTGTCCGCCGCGTCGAGCTCGATCCGTGGGGGAGCCTGATCGTGACACCGGCCAACGACGCCCACGAGATGGCCGTCGCCCTGCTCGTCGACCAAGCCGTACGCCAGCTAGGACTCCCGGAGGGCCACGTCTTCACCGGCATCGCGTGGAAGGTCACCGGGGCCAGCGGCTATCTCAACGTCCCCGACCTGATCGTGCTCGACGTCGGATGGCGCCGGGTCGATGAGCTGGCCTTCGACCCGCCGCCCCTGCTGGTCGTCGAGGTCGCCTCTCCCTCGACACGGCGCGCCGATCGGGGCCACAAGCTCGCCGACTACCGCCTCGGCGGCGCCGGCCGCTACGTGCTCGTGGACCTGCCCGCAGTCGAGCGCGGCGATGTCGTGTTCGAGGTTCATGACTTCGTCTCGCCCCCGGTGACAGCTGCCAACGTCGTCGAGGTGGTCGTGGGCGACCACCGGGTCCGCTTCGACCTCGGCGGTCTCTCGGTTCCTCGTTAGCTGGCGATCTCCGCCCCGCTGCGGTAGCGGGCGAACAGGGCGCTACCGGTTCCGTCGGGACGGGCCTCGAACTCCCAGCCCCCCTCCGGCGCCGCCACCCAGCCGCCCCGCAGGCGGGCTGCCATGGCCGTCGCGGTGTTGGCGTCGGGATAGCGCACCACCTGGGCCCAGCGGCCGGGGCTGGCGGTGAGAGCGTCCAACTCCCGGTACAGGGCGCCGTTGCCCGGACGAGCGGGCCGCCGTCGAGTCTGTCGGGGCTTTGGCGGAGGCGCGGCCGGTGCCGGGGTCGCCCCGCCCCGTCCGGCCCGCAGTCGGCGCCGCTCCTCCTCGCCCAGCCCGCCCCACACACCCTTGAGCTCGGGCAGGGGGACGGCGTAGTCCCGGCACGCCTCAAGCACCGGGCAGGCCCGGCACACGCCCTTCGCCGCTTCCAGGGATACGCCCCGGCCCGGGAAGAACACCTCGGTGGGCACGATCGTGCACGCTCCTCGGGCCCGCCACGGCCCCGGCGCCGCCACGTCCTCGAGGGCCAGCCTGCTCATGGCCCAGACCGCCCGGGCCGGCGGCGGATGAGCGCCCGGTGCAGCACCTCGACGGAGCGAGCGGTGGACGCCAACACGCTGCGGCGCCCGATCTGCAGCTTCGGGACGCTGGCCGTCGAGCCCAGCGCCCGGGCCAACTGACCCCGGGTATAGCCAGCGGCGATTAGCTCGTCGATGAGCTGCCAGGTCGGCCCCGCGCTCACCCGCTGCTTGCCCGTGGCGTCGCCCACCCTCACCGCGAGGATCGCTTCCAGGGTGTGCGGCCGCACCCGGCGCGACGGCGGGCGGCCCCGCCCGGGCTCGCCGTAGACGATCTTGGACAAGGCGCCGTGGGACACCCCCGACAGCCGGGCCACGGTCTTGAGGCCCACACCGGCGGCCGACAGGGCGGCCAGGTGGCGGCGGGCGGGCTGGGCACTCACGTAGGGCAGCCACACCTCGTCGGGCCGGGCGATGGCCTGGCGCCGCCGGCGGTTGTAGCCGACCTTGGCCGCCTTGCACGGATCGCAGTCACAACCCTCGACCACGGCCTTGGCGTAGCTCCCGTGCTCCCGGCCGCCTCCTGGCGTCCCCGGCTTGGCCGCCGGCACTTTGCCCGGGCGGGTGCTCTTTGGTCCCGTCGGCTCCCCCCGGGGAGGGAGCTCGCAGAAGACCAGGCCGTACTCCACCCGCCGCGGTCCACCACCTCTTCCTGCTGCCAGTCCCGCCGGCACCGCCTGCATCTCCTCGGCGCGCTCAGCCACCGCCGATCCCTCCTGTCCAACCTGATCCCCGGGCCGCAGGGCGGCCACAGGGGGGGATCAGGTTCATGGCCGCCCCCCTGCCGCCGGCGCCGAGGGGGGTCAAGGGTGGGGCGCAGACCCAGCGAGAAGCGGAGCGCCAGCGGAGCCCCGCAGCGGCCCTTGACGCCCAGGCAGCGCCGGTGGCACGTCGACGAGGCGACGACCGGCTCCCAACTGCGGGCCAGAGCACTCTCACCGCTCGCCCATCCCTGGCAAGGGCGGCTGGGTCCAGTCGGTCCTGCGCCGCCGCCCCTTGGCGGCCGGGGGAGTCTGCTGGGTCTCGGTAGGCGTGGCAGGGACCGTCGCCCGCAACCCCGCTGAGGCCCGCAGACGCTCGAGGGCCGCGATCGTCTCCTCGGTGGTGGCCTGCCGCCCCCCGGCGGCCACTAGGGCCACGGCCCTTCCCAGCCGGCCGCCGATGGGGGGCAGGGCCCGCAGGCCCCGTAGGGCCATGTCGAGGTCGGCCAGGGCCGTGGGACGGCCGGCCAGGAAGGCCTCGTACCAGGCTATGACCGGGCTGGCGGCCGTTCGCAGGGCGGGCAGGTCGACGAGGCCGGAGGCAGAGGCGGGGGCCATCGCTCACTACGGGTGCTCCCGGCCCCGGTTCTCGACAGAAAAAAATCTCGACCCGGCGAAAAGTTCTCTGTCTAAAAGCGGCCTCGGGCGCACCCGTAGTGGGGCATCTAGTTCCGCCCCCCTGCCCGAAGGAGACCCACCCAATGCTTGCCCTGTACGAAGCCCTTCCCGCCGCCGTCGCCACGCCGGTCACCGCGGTGGTCGGCTTCTTCGCCCAGGTGACCGTCAACCCCGATAGCAACGGCATGCCCGGCGGCGCCCTGGCCCAGAAGATCCTCAACTGGACCGACCAGATCGCCCTGTGGGGCTCGCTGGCCAGCCTGCTCATCGGCGCCTGCGTGTGGGGCATCGCCCAGCACGCCGGCAACGGCTACCAGGCCGGGCGCGGACGCAACTTCGCCGCCGCCGGCGCCATCGGCGCCCTGCTGGCCGGCCTCGCCCCCACCATCGTCAACACGCTGTTCGCGGGCTGAGCCGGTGTCGCGTCGGGCTCGGGTTGGCCTGTTCGTGGCCGTCGCCGGGGTGGTGATCGTGCTCCTCGGCCAGGTCCTTCTCCCGGGAACGAGGTCGGGCTCCTCGCCGGCGTCGTCGGCCCAGGCGCCGTCCCCACCGGCGCCGGCGGTGGTGCCCGTCACGGTTGCGTCGGCCTCCCCCATCGGGCCGTCGCGGGCCACCACCATCGTGGCCGGCGTGCCCATGGGCTACAGCCACGACCCCGCCGGGGCCAAGGCCGCAGCCGCCGGCTTCGCCCAGGCCTACGGGATCCTGGTGGCCCTTGACGATGCCGGCGCCGAGGCCGCCCGGCGGGCGATGGTGGCCACCAGGCCGGCCGAGCAGCTGGTGGCCGACATGCGCGCCAAGCTGGCCGCCCTGCGCGAGACGTGGCCGGTGGGGGCCATCACCTACCAGGTGGCACCGCTGGGGGTGCGGGTGCGCATGGACGGC
Organism: Acidimicrobiales bacterium; assembly: GCA_046263055.1. Taxonomy (GTDB): domain Bacteria; phylum Actinomycetota; class Acidimicrobiia; order Acidimicrobiales; family AC-14; genus DATAQC01. Next base: position 9,753 of record JBHELO010000069.1, read on the forward strand.
CCCGACGCCGCCAACGCTGATGTCTGGTACGTCGGGGTGGTCTCCGGCGTGCGCATCGCCACCTACGAGGAGTGGGTCACCCAGAGCTACCGGCTGGTGTGGGAGCGCGGCGACTGGCGCATGGCGGCGGAGTCCGACAGCCCCGGACCGCGACCCGACCCGGGCCGCCAGACCCGGGCGACGCCGGCCGAGCTCACGTCGCGCCTGGCCGGCTTCGAGGCCGTGTCATGAAGGCCACCGCCGCGCGTCGGCTGGCGACGGTTGTGGTTCTCATGGGCGTCGGGCTCGCTCTGGGCATCTTCGGCGTGACACTGGCTGGCGCCGAGATGGCCGGGGCCGCCTTGGGAATGTCCCCCGACGCCGAGCTGGCGGTGCCCGTTGTGCTGGGCCTGGTGGGCGCCGAAGCCGTGATCGCTGCATTCGTCGTGGGCCTGCGGGCCCGGACAACCGGAGAGGAACCCTGATGGCCGCGATCCTGGCCGACATCCCCAACCCCATCGACGCCGTCGGCGGGGCCATCGGCGACGTCATCGGCGGGGCGGCTGAGGGGGCGGCCCGCTCCGCCTTCGAGTTCTTCATGAGCCGCTTCGCCGACATGCTGGCCGACGCGGCCAAAAAGGTCACCGACGAGCTGCTGCACTTCCTGAGCTCGTCGACGTCGGTCAACCTCGACACCGGCTGGTTCGCCGGGCCCCGGGCCAAGGAGATCCTGGCCGTGGTGGGCGGTGCCGCCGGGGTGCTGATGGTGCTGTTCCTGCTGTTCGCCATCATCCAAGGGCTCATGGCCAACGACGTGGGCAGGATGCTGCGGGCGGCGGCGGTCGAGGTGCCGGTGTCGGTGTTCGGCATGCTCATGCTGATCACCGGGACGGGGCTGCTGTTGGGCATCACCGACGCCCTGTCGGGGGCGGTGCTGGCCACCGCCCCGGAGAGCCTGGCCCGGTTCTACGAGGGGTTCACCAAGGGGCCCCAGATCATGGCCCTGGGCTTCGTCGGCTTCCTGGGCATCCTGCTGTTCATCGTGGCCGCCATCCTGGTGTGGATCGAGCTGCTGGTGCGGGCCTCGCTCATCTACCTGCTCCTGGCCATGGCCCCCCTGGCCCTGGCCGCCCGGGTGTGGCCCCAGCTGCGGGGGGCGTGGCACCGGATTGCCCACCTGGGCATCGCGCTCATCCTGTCCAAGTTCGTTGTGGCGCTGGCCCTGGGGCTGGGGGCGGCCGCCCTGGGCGGCGGCGGGCCCCAGCCCGGCGACCTGGGCAACCAGGCGGGGCTCACGCTGCAGGCCCTGGTGGTGGGCGTGACCCTCATGTGCCTGGCCGCCTTCGCGCCGTTCCTGGTCCTCAAGATCATCCCCATCTTCGAAGCCGCCCTGGTGGCTCAGGGCATCAGCCGCGGGCCCCTGCGCTCCGCCCAGACCGGCCTGCAGATGGGTTACTACGGCCACGGCCTCGCCCGCCTCGCCGGCGGGAACGGCTCCGGTGGCGGAGGAGCGCCGGGCGTCGAAGGGGCGGGGGCCGCCCAGGGCGGCGGAGCCAGCGGTGCGGGTCCGGGTGGCGGGGCCGCCGCTGGGCTTGGCGGCGGTGGCGGCGCTGCGGGTGGCGCCGGTGGCGGAGCGGCGGCGGCGGGTGGTGGCGGAGGTGCCGCCGCAGCCGGGGGAAGTGCGGCCGCGGGCGGAGGTGCGGCGGCAGCGGGCGGTACGGCTGCAGCCGGGGCCGCAGCTGGGCCGGCCGCGGCGGTGGTGGTGCCGGTGGGCGCGGCCAAGGCCGTTGCCTCCCAGACCAAGGACGTGGCCACCAAGGCCACCGAGCAGGGCTCGCAGTCGTGAGCGACCGCCGTTACCGCCTCGCCCCCCAGGACCGCACGGGGTGGATGTTCGGCCTGGCCGGGCCCCAGATCCTCACCCTGGGCGCCGGCATCGTCATCAGCATCCTGGTGCTGCAGGCGGGCGTGCCCCTGCGCATCGCCGCCGGACCGGTGCTCCTCGGCCTCATCCTGGCCCTGGTGCGGGTGGGGGGCCGTTCGTTGCTGGAGTGGGTGCCGTCGGTGTGGCGCTGGGTGCGCTCGCACGGCTCGAAGGACAAGGTGTGGTTGGCGCCGCTGACCCGGGGGGCCTCGCCCCCGCCCACCACGCCGGCGCTGCCCCCGCCCCTGGCCGGTCAGGTGATTCTGGTGACGGGCGACGACGGACCGCCGGTGGGGGTGGTGTGGGACCGTAAGGGCGACACCTACGCCGCCACCATCCGGGTGGCGGGTCGGCAGTTCGCGCTGGTGGAGCGGGGCGAGCAGGAGAACCTGCTGGCCATGTGGGGCGACGCCCTGGCCCCGTTCTGCCAGGAGCGGGGGCCGGTGGTGGAGGTGCG
>JBHELO010000070.1:0-14748 GCA_046263055.1 Acidimicrobiales bacterium
GTTCCACGACGACGAACGCCTACACGTTGTGCGTCGAGTTCCCGAGACGTTCGCCCGGTAGCGCCAACCGGCGCTGTCCCCGAGGTGCCGATCGACCGCCCGACTTCGGCACCAGGCGGCGCGCCCCATACTGACGCTCCACCATGATCCGGGCCTCCCCTGATCGCCGGGTCGGCGACGGAGCGGTCGCTATTGTCGACACGGTGGGGGTTGTGGACCTTGACCGGCGTGCCGCGGTCGGACTGGCTGCTCTCATCGACGCGACGTCGATCGAGCAATTCGAGGCTCCTACTCCGTGTCCGGACTGGACCGTCCAAGCCCTGCTGGCCCATGTCGTGGCCGGAAACCTCAAGTACACCGAGATCGCTCTCGGACGGGACTGGAGCCGAGGGGCGCCGGAGATCGAACTCGACGATGATCCCGCGGCGATGTACCGACGGACGGTTGGCGCCATGCTCGAGGCGTGGGAGCGGCCCGGCGCCCTTGAGCGTGAGACGCCTCTGCCGCTCGGGCGCGGCCCGGCGGAGGCGGCGCTCTATCTCCATCTGGGCGAGATCCTTGTCCATGGCTGGGACCTGGCCATGGCGGCCGGGCAGAGGCCAGCCTTTGACGATGATGTGGTCGAGGCGAGCCTGACCCAGTTCAGTAGTTGGCTCCCCCCGCAGCGCCCCCCAGGGTCGCCATTCTCAGATGCCACGCTCCTCGGCGAAGACGCGGCTGCCGTCGATCGTCTAGCCGCCTATCTCGGCCGCAACGTTTCCGCTTGGTCGCCATGAGCTCGCCATACCGACGGCGGCCTGCCATGCGTTCCTGATCGCCCTGTACGTCGGACGCGCTTTCCCGGGGTCGCTGGCCGCGCCACGTCCAGATGGCCGTTCACCGCCCGGGAACGGCACGGGTGGGGCGCCGGTAATTGGCTTGCCGTTGGTCGGGGGCGACCGGCCGAGCCCATGTGCACCGGGCGCCCGGCCTCGCCGGAACTGTGCGCTCCGACACCCACGGTTCGGAGGGCGTGCCGCCGCCCCTCTCGTCATCGGGCACCAGGGCCGAGCCAGGCCACGCCCGGCTCGGGTTCGGCGTCTGCCGCCGACCAACGCGCGACCTCGTGCCCGTCGGGTCGGACGAGAACGCCGCCCGTCGGCGCCACTCCCAGCCCGACGGCGGCGGCGGTATCGGTGACGACGATATCGGTCGGTGCGGCGAAGCCCATCTGTCCGATGACGTCGGCCCATCGGGCACCCTCGGCCGCGGTGAACAGTGTCAGGGCGTCACCGATGAGGTCGATCGTCGAGACCCTCCGGCCGTCGCGGTCGAGCCAGCAGTGGAGAAGCCGGCCGTCGAGATCCCAGCGCATCGCCTCGTCGGTGGTCCGTCGAGCGCCGCCTGCCTCGGCGGATCGGCCGACGTTGTGCACACCGATCGGACGGCGCTCGCTCTCGTAGGTGTCGAGCAACCGTGGAGGCGCCCAGCCGTGGAGCACCCACGCCAGCTTCCATCCGAGGTCGAAGGCGTCCTGAATCCCGGTGTTCATGCCGGTGCCGCCCCGGGGCGTCATGCGGTGGGCGGCGTCGCCGACGAGGAAGCCTCGGCCTGCCCGGTAGCTCTCCGCCATTTGGGCTGCGAAGGTGAAGCTGGTGACCCGCTCGATCGTGACATCGAGGTCGCCCACTCCAGTGGCCGTGCGGATCATGGCGACGAGTTGATCGCCGGTGAGGCCATCCATGCCTCGGCGGCCGACTGGCCGTTCACGAGACAGCCCCCACCGGTTCTCGCGCCCCCGGCGGGCGAGGACGGCGCCGTCCACGTCGGGACGCTCGAGGACATAGAGCGCGTGGCGTCGATCCCCGACGGCTTGGTCGAGGGCAGCTAGGAACTCCACCCGCTCATAGACCGCCAGGTCGTCTGGCCCCTCCATCGCTATGCCGAGCGCGGTGCGCGCCGCGCTGTGCGCCCCGTCGGCCGCGATGGCGTAGCGCGCTTCCACCCGCTGCAGGTTGTCCGACGCACGGTCGACAACGGTCGCGCTGATCTTCTCCTCGTCCTGGTCGAGGGCGACGAGGCGGGTGCCGAACCGCACCCTCGCCGAGGGGGAGGCTCGCAGGTGCGCCAGCAGAAGCGGTTCGTGGCGATCCTGTGGAGTCCACGAGGGGCGAGATGGGCTCGCCTCTGCCGCCTCGTCGTCGGATGGGTACCCGAGGGGCATTACGTGGCCCTCGCTGGACGCAAGCGTCGGGGTCACCAGCGCGGTCGGCTCGACGTCGGCCGCACCCGCCCGCACGGCCTCCTCGATCCCGAAACGGCGCATGAGCTCCATGCCGCGAGTGCTGACGACCAGCGCGCGCGAGAGGTTGGACACGCCGTCGCGCTGCTCGACAACCGACACGTCGACTCCGTAGCGGGCCAGCGTCATGCCCGCCACGAGGCCGCAGGGGCCCGCACCGACGACGAGCACTTCCACCCGTTGGCTCCCCTTCACGAGCGCATCTTCGCACCCTGCCCGGCCGGGCGTCACGCCCGCGAGGGCACCGCAAGGGCGTCACTTGTTTCGCAAGGTGGCGCGTGCCGGTCGTGGCGCGATGGCGAGCGCGAACGGGCCGGTGCCACCAGTGAAGTCGACGACAACCTCTGAGGCGTCAATTGGGAGGTCCGGTGTGGCGATGGCGCGACGGCCGTCGTTGCGCGAACCCCGCTGAAGCTTTTGACCGCCCGTGTAACGGCACAGCGGGTGCGCCCGATAGCGATCACGTAGGTGTTGTCCTCGGGTTGCGGCCGACTCCGGCCGCTGAAACCGAGGGAGGGGATGTGTCCACCACCGGTGTCGCTGTCGTAGGGGTTGAGGACCCCGAGGACGAAACGAGGAACTCGCCGTCGCCGGCTTCCTCGCCGGCTACTGCGGAAGTACCCGGAGGAGCTACGCCACCGACCTCCGGCTGTTCGCAGCCTGGTGCCACGAGGCGAACCTGACCCCTGCGGCACTCCTTCATCACCGCCGCCCTCGACGCTGGGGTGGCCCTTCGTGACGTTCAGTAGGCGGCGAGTCACGCCGATCCTCGCACGACCATGCGCTAGGACCGCGGCCGGGGATCCGTCGACCGGCACGCCACCTACGTCGTGGCGACGTTCCTGGCGGGGCGCGTCCCGCTGATCGGCACCGGCGACGATACCGGGTGCCGATAACGCCCGGCCTCGCCGGTTCCCGGGCGCCTCGACGTGTCCTGACGCGTGTCCGCGACCGGCACATCGGTGATGCGTCTGGCCGCGGCGTGCCGACGTCCTGGGCGCGTGTTCTGGGACGCCCGCTACTTCGTCGAGCGCCCCCGGAGCCGTCGATGTGGGCGGCGCATCCCATGGCGCTCCGTCATCGCATCGGCGTCGGGAGGGGCCTTCCCGCCGCGGTACCTCCGACCGCTTCGAGCACAAAGCAAGCTCGCCCGTCTCGGCTCCCACGCAAACACCCCCGAGGCCGTTCTGTCTCGGCCCCGTGCTCACTCCCGCTCGAGGATCGTCTTGATCGTGGCGAGATCCTTGCGGTTGGCTCGTCGCATCGCGGGCTTCATGAGTGGCGCCATGACTCTGGCAAAGCCGGCAGGTTCGCCGCGGTTCCGTAGCGTCATCCGGGTGGCGCTACCGTCGGTCGCGGTCCACGTGTAGGTCGTCTCCATCGCGAACGGCCCTTCCGCCGTTCGCATCACGAGCCGCTCGTTCGGGACATGCTCGATGATGTCGTAGGTGTATTCGAGCCGGCGGCCGAGGAACTTGGCCACGAAGGCCATCTTCGACCCAGTGGTCAGCGGCGGTGGCGTCTGCCACTCAACGGACCGAATGTTTGCGTACCACTCGGGCGCGTTCGTGGGGTCGGCCGGGTAGGCGGCGACGGTGGCGACCGGTCGGTCGATGACGATCTCCGTTTGGACGTCGACGATCATCGCGGCAACCCTTCCTCTACGCTGGCTTCGCAGCGGTGATGGCGGTGGCGAGGAGGGGCAAGAAGTGGCCCCAGCCCGATCGATGCTCGTCCCGAGCGGAGCCGGGAAGTCCAGTGTGGCCGAGCACGAGGACGGTGTGCTCGCCGTCGGCGGTAAAGGTGACCTCCACCAGGGTCAAGCCTGGGGCGATGGGCGGTGCCCCTTCGGTCGCCTCCCATCCGAAGCTGAACACGATGCGCTCGTGTGGCACGAGTTCGACGAACTCGCCGCGCATCCTGCCTCCGCCGCCCAGCTCGACGACGCAGGCACCGCCCGGCCTCGGGTCGGAGCGGCCCCGGTTGTGGCGCGGCCGGCGAGGTCGGCGCTGCCGTGGTCGGAGCCCCTGACGGTCGAGGACCTGGAGGCCATCCCCGAGGACGGCCACGCCACGAGCTGTACGAAGGGGCGCTGGTCGTGACCGCTGCGCCCCGGTTCGCCCAGCAGAACTGCGGGCTCCGACTCGGTGCCCAACTCCTCCGCCGTGCCACCGAGCTGGCGGTGCCGGTGGCGCCGTTGGACTGGGTCGTCGGCCTCCGCACCCTCTTCCAGCCCGACCTCATCGTGGTCCGCCGGGCCGACGTCGGCCCGCAGCGCCCGGACGCCGCCCCCCCGGTGCTGGCCGCGGAGGTCCACTCGCCGTCCACCCGGGGCGTGGACCTGACCCTCGAGCGCACGGCGTTCGCCGACGCGGGCATGTCCGACTACTGGCTCGTGGACGCCGGTGTGCCGTCGCTCACCGCCCTCCACCTATCGGGCTCGGCGTACGCGAGGTGGCCACGGTGGCCGCCGACGAGGCATGGACGGCGGCCACGCCCTTCCCGGCTGACGGTGGTGCCCGCCCGCCTGGACGACCGAGCCGCTGCTAGCCGGCCGAGCCGCCCGTCGCCCGGCGGAGCCCTTCGAGGATCTCGATGGGGATCGGGAAGACGAGCGTGGAGTTCTTCTCGGTGGCCACCTCGGCCAGGGTCTGGAGGGTGCGCAGTTGGAGGGCGCCGCTGGACGACGCCAGCTTCTCGGCCGCCGCCGCCAGCTCCCGGCTGGCCTCCAGCTCGCCGGTGGCGGCGATGACCTTGGCCCGCCGCTCCCGCTCCGCCTCCGCCTGGCGGGCCATGGCCCGGAGCAACTCGGGGGGCAGGGTGATGTCGCGCACCTCCACTTGGCGGACCTCCACCCCCCACGCCTCGGTGGAGGCTGCGATCTGGGCCTTGAGCTCGGCGTTGACCTCGTCGCGGTGGGCCAGCAGGTCGTCCAGCTCGAAGCGGCCCACGATGGAGCGCAGGCTCGTCATGGCCACCCGCTGGCTGGCGAACCGGAAGTTGTCCACCCCGATGGTGGCCCGCACCGGGTCGACGACCTGGAAGTAGACGACGGCGTCCACCTTCAGCGTGACGTTGTCCTTGGAGATCACCGCCTGAGGTGGGATGTCCACCACCTCGACCCGGAGGTTCACCTTGGCCACCCGGTCCACGGCCGGGATGCGCCACACGATCCCCGGGCCCGAGGCGTTGGCTTTGACCCGCCCGAACCGGAACAGGACCGCCCGCTCGTACTCGGTCACCACGATCAGGAACGACCGCAGCAGCACCAGGAGGATGACGACCACCACGCCCACGGCGATCAGGGCGGCGCCGACGGCGCTCGACTGGGCAAGGAACGGGGCGGTCATCGGAGCTCCCGGGGTCGGTGGGGCGGTGGGGTAGGGCCGACGGCCGGAGGCCTAGTCGGACGTCGGCAGCAGGAACGGGGCGGGCGGGTCCGGAAGCCCGGCAGTGGCCCGGTGGAGGTCGGCGAACGTCCGGGCCGAGTAGACGGCGTCGAGGCGCTCCTCGGCAGCCGCCAGGTCGAGGTGGCCGCTGCGGCAGGCGGCCAGTACGGTGACCACCGCCACCGTGCGCGCCTGCTCGGTGGGCGGACGGGTGGACGCCGAGAGAGCCGCCGACATGGTCCCATGATGCCACCCACCGGGCGTCCGGGCCCGGCCCGTTGGTACCGTCCGGTCGAGGCGAGGGAAGGGGTAGGCGATGGCGGGACGGGAGGAGCCGGCGGGGACAGAGACCAGCGCCGGCTCCGGCGCGGGCGCCGAGGGCGTCGTCCGGGCCAGCAGCAAGCTGATCAAGATCGAGGACGCCACCGGGCCGCTGTCCAACCACGGCGGGAGCCCACCTCGCGGGCAGGCCACCGTGGCGCGGTCCAGCCTGGATCAGGGCCGCTACGGGCGGATGTTCCGGACCCTGCCGCCGTTAGCGCCGCCCGACGACGTCCTCGCCGCCCTGGCCGACACCATGGCCGACGAGCCCACCCTTCCCGGCCAGGCGCCGGTGCCGTTCCCGGCCAACGACAACCCCGACATCCCGGCCGGCTATACGTACCTGGGCCAGTTCGTCGACCACGACCTGACGTTCGACCCCGTCTCCAGCCTCGAGCGGCAGAACGACCCCGACGCCCTCACCGACTTCCGCACCCCCCGCTTCGACCTGGACTCCCTGTACGGGCGGGGCCCTTTGGACAGCCCGTACCTCTATGACAACGACGACACCACCAAGCTGCTCGTGGGCGAGAACACCGATCCCAAGTTCGAGCCCGTCGACCTCCCCCGCAACCGCCAGGGCCGGGCCCTGATCGGCGATCCGCGCAACGACATCCACTTCATCCTCAGCCAGCTCCACTTGGCGTTCATCCGGTTCCACAACGCGTGCGTGGACCACCTGCGGATGCAGTTCTTCCCGGTGGACCAGCTCTTCGAGGAGGCCCGCCGCCTCACCCGCTGGCACTACCAGTGGGTGGTGGTCCACGACTTCCTCCGCCACCTGGTCGGCGACGACATGCTCGGCTCCGTCCTGGTTGCCGATCCCGTCACCAAGGGGGTCCGGGCCGACCTGCGGTTCTTCCACTGGCGGTCGCAGCCGTTCATGCCGGTGGAGTTCACGGCCGCCGCCTACCGGTTCGGCCACTCCATGGTGCGGGCCGCCTACCGGCTCAACGCCACGCTCGACCCCCTGCCCGTGCTGAGCCCCTCGCGGAGCCCGAACCCCCTCCAGCACCTGGGCGGGTTCCGGTTCCTTCCCAAGACGTGGACGATCGACTGGTCCCTCTTCTACCCGGTGGGGGCGTCCACCCCCCAGCCCAGCCGGCGCCTGGACACCCACCTCTCGGCCGCCCTTCGCCAGCTCCCCGACGACGTGGACGCCGACCGTCGCTCCCTCGGCCTGCTCAACATGCTGCGGGGCCGGGCCCTCGGCCTGCCCTCGGGCCAGGCCGTCGCCGCCGCCATGGGCACGTCCGTCCCCGACGCCTCCCTCCATCTGGACGGGGAGGCGCCCCTGTGGTTCTACCTGCTGCGAGAGTCCGAGGTGGTGGCCGAGGGTCGCCACCTGGGGCCGACCACCGGGCGCATCGTGGCCGAGGTGATTCTCGGCCTGCTGGCCGGGGATCCCTCGTCCTACCTGCGCATGGCCCCCGCCTGGACGCCCGAGCTGCCGTCGGCCACGCCGGGTGACTTCACGATCGTCGACCTCCTGCAGTTCGCAGGGGTGGCTGGGGCCCATGGCTGACCGACCTCCCACGTGGGGGCCGCTGACGGCCGGGGAGTGGATCGTCGTCGTCAGCGGAGTCCTCGTCGTGCTCGACCTGGTACTCCTGCCGTGGCACCGGGTGAGCATCGGGCTGGGGTCCCTCCCCGGCGTCCACGTGGACCGCAAGGCCATCGAGTCGCCCGACGCCGGCTGGGCGGTGGCCGCCATGCTGCTGACCATCGCCGTGGTGGCCCAGGTCGTGCTGTCCCACGTGGCCGGCGACCGCCTCCCCCGCCTCCCCGACACCTGGGGCCCGGTGGCCCCCGGCCGGTTGGCGATGATCGGCGCCGTCCTCGTATTGGCACTCCTTGTCCTGAAGCTCCTGGCCAACACCAACTTCTTGGGGTACGGCTCGTGGCTCGGCGTCATCCTGGCCGGGGCCGCGGCCTACGGGGGGGTGGCCGTCGAGCGGGAGCGCCGCCGCCCGCCGGCCGGGCCCGACCCGCCCCGCGCCCCGGGCACCGACGGCGCCGGTGGGCAACCGCCGCCAGCGGGCACCGCCGAGCCCTGACGGCGTACGTTCGTCGCGCGGGACGCGCCCGACGGGCGCAGGGACTGTGGGAGGCAGCCTGAGGCGGACGGTCCTCAGTCGAGCAAACAGGGCCCTGGTTACCGTCGTCGTGGTCGGCGCCACGCTGGTGGGGTCCGGCGACGGCCCGGCATCGGCTGTCCAGTACAACTCGGTGACCTTCGACGGCCCGTTCGACGGCGTCGGCATGTTCGGCGGGTCGTCGCACAGCACGGTCCGCTTGATCACCAACAACGCGGTGAACGGCAACGGGTTCCACGGCCTCAGCGTCAACCGGGCGGCCGGCATCCGCATCTTCCTCCAGGCCGACCGCACCCTGGTCCAGGGCAACGTGGCCGACGGCAACGCCGGTGCCGGGCTGGGAGTGGACTCGCCGTCCAACAGGTTGCTGCGCAACACGGCCGGAGGCAACGGCGTCATCGACCGGCGCGACTCCAACCCCGGCCGTGACGCCACCAGTGGCACGGCAACACCGGCGTCGTCGTCGACCCCCCCTGCCCCTGACGCCCTGGACGCAGGAGGCCCTCGCTACCCCGCCATCGCCGCTGACCGGCCGCTCGGGCGGGCGAACGGGGTCGGCCCCGAAGGTCGGGCCCGGCTCCGGGTGGCGGACCGGCGGGGGCCGCTTGGCTAGCGTGCGCCGGTGCGTGTCGTGGCCGGCGTGGCCGGTGGTCGCCGACTGGAGGCGCCGCCCGGTCGGCGGCTGCGGCCCACCACGGAGCGGGTGCGGGAGGCAGTGTTCTCGTCGCTGGCCAGCCTCGGCGTGCTGGACGGGGCCGTGGTCCTCGACCTCTTCGCGGGGACCGGCGCCATGGGCATCGAAGCACTCTCCCGAGGGGCGAGCTCGGTGACCTTCGTGGAGGCCGACCCCGGCGCGGTGGCCGTCATCCGGGCCAACCTGGCCGCCACCGGCCTGGCCGGCGGCACGGTCGCCCACGCCGACGTGGGCCGCTTCCTCGACCGCGGGCCGAGCCCCGCGGACCTGGTGTTCTGCGACCCGCCCTACGCCTTCACCGCGTGGGAGGCGCTGCTGGCCCGCCTCCCCGGTGACCTGGCGGTGCTGGAGTCCAGGCGGGCGGTGGAGCCGGGACCGGGATGGGAGGTCGTGCGCACGGGCCGCTACGGGGACACCACGGTCACGACCGCCCGCCGGGCGGGGCCCACCGCCGCCGGGCCCGCCGCCGGGCCGACCGGCGGTACCGTGGATGCCGGACACGACCGCATGCAGCAGGCCAGAAGGGAGCAGGCACGCCGGTGGCAATCGCCCTGATCCCGGGATCGTTCGACCCCCCGACCTTCGGCCATCTGGACATCGTCGAGCGCACCGCCCGCCAGTTCGACCGGGTGGTGGTGGCCGCGGTGTCCAGTCCAGCCAAGGGCACGCCCCTGTTCGACGGCTCCGAGCGCCGGGAGATGCTCGAGGAGGTCGTCGCCCACCTCGGGAACGTCACGGTGGACGTGTTCGACGGCTTGCTGGCCGACTTCGCCCTCTCCCGGGGCGTGGGCGCCATCGTCAAGGGACTGCGAGCGGTGTCCGACTTCGACTACGAGCTGCAGATGGCGCAGATGAACTACCGGCTGTCGGGGGTGGAGACGCTGTTCATGCCCACCGCTCCCGAGCATTCCTTCCTCTCCTCCAGCCTCGTCCGGGAGGTGGCCCGGTTCGGCGGCGAGGTGTCATCCATGGTGCCGCCCGAGGTGGCCCGCCGACTCAAGGAACGGTTCTCCGTATGACCACCTACGACCGCCACGCCGAGCGCGCCACCGAAGCCGGCGACGCCGAGCTGATGATCCGCCGGGTGCTCGACCTGGTGAATGCCGCCCCCAAGATGCCGCTGTCGTCCACCGTCCGGCTCGAGAAGGACGAGGTGGTCGAGCTGCTGGAGGAGGCGGTCGGCCGCCTCCCCGACGAGCTGCGCCAGGCCCGGTGGCTGTTGAAGGAGCGCGAGGAGTACCTGGCCAAGGTCCAGCGCGAGGCCGACGACATCCTGGCCGCCGCCCGTGAGCGGGCTGAGCGCATCGTGCAGCGCACCGAGCTCGTGCGGGAGGCGCAGCGGCTCTCCCGACGCATCCTCGACGAGGCCAACGACGAGTCCCGTCGCCTCCGCCACGAGGCCGAGGACTACTGCGACCAGAAGCTGGCCAGCTTCGAGATCGTGCTGGAGCGCATCATGAGGACCGTCCAGGGCGGGCGCGAGAAGCTCCAGGTTGCACCGCTGGCCACCCCCGGGGCCCCGCCCGACGCCGGCATCGCCGACGCCGAGCTGGACAGCGGGGAGGTCTTCTTCGACCAGGACCAGGGGTGAGCGGCCGGCCTGCGTGGCCCGAACGCAGTGGCCGGCCTGCGTGGCCCGAACGCAGCGGCCGGCGCCCGTTCCTGGTCAACGTGGCCGACCTCGTCCATCGCCCGGGGGCCCGCCGCCACGAGGGGGTGAGCGGCCGCATCGACGGGCTGCGGGTGGTGGACGCCGCCGTCCCCCCGGGGGCGCCGGTGACCGTGGACGCCGTACTGGAGTGGGTCTCGGACGGCGTGCTGGCCAGCGGGACGGCCACCGCCCCGTGGGCGGGCGAGTGTCGCCGGTGCCTGCGGCCGGTGGGCGGCGAGGTGGCCGTGGAGTTCCGGGAGCTGTTCGAGGAGACGCCCCGTGAGGGCCAGAGCTACCCCCTGCGCGCCGACCACATGGACCTCGAGCCCCTGGCCCGGGAGGCCATCCTGCTCGACCTTCCGTTGGCCCCGCTGTGCGCCCCGGACTGCCACGGCCTCTGCCCCACCTGCGGCATGGACCTCAACGCCGGCGCCTGCGAGTGCGGGGCGCCCGACCCCGACCCCCGCTGGGCCGCCCTGGACGCGCTGCGAGTCGAGCCCCCGGGGACCGGCTGACCCCCGTGGACGGCGTCCCCGGCGCCGCCGAGGTGACCGCCGTCCTGCGCGCCGCGGGCGCCCGGTTCGCGTTCGCCCACGGCAGCCGGGCGGCGGGCACGGCCCGACCGGGATCGGACCTGGACGTCGCCGCCTGGTGGGGCGGCCCCGCCCCCGACGGGTGGGGGGTGGCCGTACCCGACGGGGTCGACCTGCTCGTGCTCGACGGGGCCCCGCTGGAACTGGCGGGACGCGTCGCCCTCGCCGGCGTCCTCCTGTTCGACGACGACCCGCCGGCCCGCGTCCGCTGGCAGGCCGAGACACGCCTGATGTACCTCGACGAGGAGGATCGCCAGCGAGGCCTGGACCGCATCTTCGCAGCCGTCCGACGCCATGGTTGACGATCGACGGGTCCGGCGACTGCTCCAGCGGGTGACTGACGACCTCGCATGGCTCGGGAGCCGGGCCACCTGCCCGCCGGGCGACCTGCTCGAAGACGCCGACGGCCTCCGGGCCCTGAAGTACACGTTCGTGACCGCCATCGAAGGATGCCTGAACGTGGCCCAGCACATGTGCGCGTCCGAGGGGTGGGGCCCTCCGAGCTCCAACGCCGACGCCATGCGGGTGCTCGGCCGTCACCGGGTCCTGGCTCCCGAGCTCGCCGAGCAGCTCAGCCGGGCGGTCGGGTTCCGTAACGTGCTCGTCCACGGCTACGTGGACGTCGACGACGGGGTGGTCGTGGGCTTCCTCGACCGGATCGGCGATCTCGCCGCCTTCGTGGGCCAGGTGACGGCCTGGATGGCTCTGCCCGCCGGCTGACGGCCGCGGGCTGACGGCCAGCGCCCGGCGGTGCCGTAGGCTGGCGGCGCAGCGCGCCCCCGAGACCAAAGGCGATCACCGTGGCCGTCCCCAAGAAGAAGACCTCCAAGGCCAAGAGTCGCAGCCGGCGGGCCTCCGCCTGGCGCCTGGGGCCGCCGGCGCGCAGCGAGTGCCCCCAGTGCCACCGGGCCAAGCTCCCCCACGTGGTGTGCCCCAACTGCGGGTGGTACGGCGGCCGCCAGGCCGTCCAGGTCGACTAGCGGCCCCCGCCGGTCCCTCCCTGCCCGTCCCGCCGCCATGACCCTGCCCATCGCCGTCGACGCCATGGGCGCCGACCGCGGTCCGGCCGAGATCGTGCGCGCCGCCCGCCAGGCCCGCGACGAGCACGGCATCCACCTCGTGCTCGTGGGCCGGGCCGAGGACATGGGAGACACCGGCGGGATCGAGGTGCTGGCCGCCGGGGAGGTGGTGGAGATGGGCGACGACCCCGCCACCGCCGTGCGCCGCAAGCGGGACGCCTCGATGGTGCGGGCCGCCGAGGCGGTGCGCGACGGGCGGGCGGCGGCCATGGTGAGCGCCGGCAACACGGGGGCGGCCATGGCCAGCGCCCTGCTGCGAATGGGCCGCATCTCGGGCGTGGCCCGGCCGGCCATCGCCACCACCATCCCGGTGCCCGGCAGCACGCCCACCGTGCTCCTCGACTCGGGCGCCAACGCCGAGTGCACGGCCGCCTGGCTGGTCCAGTTCGCCCAGATGGGCGCCGTCTTCTTCGCCGAGCGCTTCGGCGTGCCCGAGCCCCGGGTCGCCCTGCTCTCCATCGGCGAGGAGCCCACCAAGGGCACCCCGCTGGTCAAGGAGGCCCACGCCCTGCTGGGCGAGCCCGGGTGCCTGGCGGCCGGCAAGTTCGTGGGCAACGTCGAGGGCCGCGACGTGCTGAGCGACGCGGTGGACGTGGTGGTCACCGACGGCTTCACCGGCAACGTGGTGCTCAAGACGCTCGAAGGCGGGGTGGGGTTCGTCGTGCGCACCTTCCTGGCCGCCATGACGTCCACCGACGACGCCAAGGCGGCCACCGACCGCCTCCTGCCGGTGCTCGCCCCCCTGTACGAGGAGCTCGACCCCGACACCTACGGCGGGGCCATGCTGCTCGGGGTGGACGGAGTGTGCATCATCAGCCACGGCTCGTCGTCCGCCAAGGCCATCGTGAACGCCATCCGGGCCGGGCGGGAGATGGCCGACGCCGATCTCGTCGGGCACCTGCGGGCCGCCGTCCGGCCCTGAGCCGGGCCCGTCGGCCCTGACCGTTCACAAGCGCGCAAGCTCCCCGCTCAGTACACTCCGCCCCGTTCTCGCTGTACCGGCTCTGTTCCCGCGGCCCGAGGAGTGTTGCCCGTGGCGCCCGACACCGACGTCGAACGCGGTCCGCTGGACCGCCAGGCCGTCCTCGACCTCATCCGGGACCGGCTGGCCGACATCTTGGAGATCGACCCCGCCACCATCGGCGAGGGCGCCTCGTTCAGCGACGACCTGGACGCCGACTCGCTGGCCCTCATCGAGCTGGTGGAGGCGCTGGAGGAGGCCCTGAGCGGGCGGGCGGCCGGCTTCCGCATCGACGACGAGGATCTGGAGGACCTGAAGACGGTCCGCGACGCCGTGGACTATGTGGTGGCACGCGTCGGCGAGGCGTCCGCGCCCTGAGCCACCTTCCTGAGGCGGAGGCGTTGGGTGAACGGCTGGGGCGACCATTTCGCGACCCGGAGTTGCTCGATCGGGCCATGGCCCACCGGTCGTGGTGCGCGGAGACGCCCGGCGTGGAGTCCAATGAGCGGCTCGAGTTCCTGGGCGACGCGGTGCTCGGGCTGGTGGTCACCGACCACGTCTTCCGCACCTACCCCAGGTTGCCCGAGGGCCACCTGGCCCAGGTGCGGGCGGCGGTGGTGAACGCCGGCGCCCTGGCCGAGGTGGCCGAGGAGCTGGAGCTGGGCCGGGCCCTGCTCCTGGGCAAGGGAGAGGACGCCTCCGGGGGCCGGGAGAAGCCCTCCATCCTGGCCGACGCCATGGAGGCGGTCATCGGCGCCGTGTACCTGGACGGCGGGTGGGACGCGGCCGCCGCCCTGGTGATGGGCCTCCTGGGCGAGCGCATCGCCGAGGCCGCCGCCGGGCCCGGCGGCCACGACTTCAAGACCCGCCTCCAGGAGCTGGCGGCCCGGCGCTTCGACCAGCTGCCCCGCTACGACGTGGTCGGCGAGGGTCCCGACCACGCCAAGCGGTTCTCGGCCGTCGTCTACCTTGCCGGCCAGGCGGCGGGAGCCGGCGAGGGGCGGTCCAAGAAGCAGGCCGAGCAGGGCGCCGCCCGCCTGGCCTGGGAGAGCCTCACCGCCCGGGTCGCCCCGCCCGCCGGTGGTGGCGTCGAGGCGCCGGTCACCGGCGCCGCCGGTGCCGCCGACGAGTCCTACGGTGCCTGAGCTCCCCGAGGTCGAGACCCTCAAGCGGGACCTCGAGAAGGAGGTCGTCGGCAAGCGCATCCGCGCCGTGGAGGTCACGGGGATGCGCTCCATCCGTCGCCATCCCAACAAGAAGCACTTCATCGCCAAGCTGGAGGGACGCAAGCTGGCGGGCGTCAAGCGCAAGGGCAAGTACCTGGTGTTCAAGATGGACAGCCCGGACGTGCTGGTGGCCCACCTGGGCATGAGCGGCCAGCTCCTGCGCTCCAAGGGCACCAAGGACCCGCTGGCCAAGCACACCCACGTGGTCATCACCTTCACCCAGGGTGGGGCCCTGCGCTTCGTCGACCCCCGGACGTTCGGCGAGCTGTTCGTCACCGCCTCCGACGACCTGGAGCACAACGTCTCCGAGCTGGCTCACCTGGGGTTCGACCCGGTGGACGACATGATGTCGTGGACCAAGTTCGGCGAGCTGCTGCTGGCCCGCAAGGGCAAGCTCAAGACGCTGCTCATGGACCAGCGCTTCGCGGCCGGGATCGGCAACATCTACAGCGACGAG
>JBHELO010000071.1:0-18151 GCA_046263055.1 Acidimicrobiales bacterium
GACCTCTGCCTCGGCGCCCGCCGCCCCGAGCCGGGGGCCTGGCCTCTGCACGCCCGGGTGGCCAACCGGGTCCTGGCCCTGGAGTTGCGCCGGCGGGCCGGCGTCCGGCTCCGGGACCTCGGCCCCATGCGGGCCGCCCGCCGCCAGGCCCTCATCGACCTGGCCATCGCCGACCGCCGCTCGGGCTGGCCCCTCGAGATGGTGCTGCGGGCGGCGGCCGGCGGGTGGCGGGTCACCGAGGTCCCGGTGACCTACCGGGCGCGGAGTGGGCGCTCCAAGGTCACGGGCACCCTGGGCGGCACGGTGCGGGCGGTGCGGGACATGGCCGGGGTGCTGCGGTGACGGCAGGGTGCACGGTCGGCGGCCGGGGTGCCCCGGCGAGCGAACGCGACTGGCCCGGCGGTGACGGCGGGTGCCGCGGTGAGCGAACGCGACGGGCCCGGCGGTGACGCTCGGGGTGCTGCGGTGATCCCGGCGGCGGCGGGCTCGGCGGAGCCGGGCGGCGGCCGGGGGTGGGCGGCCGGCGTCATCGTCATGGCCAAGGCCCCCGTCCCGGGACGGGTGAAGACCCGGCTGTGCCCGCCGTGCACGCCCGAGGAGGCGGCGATGGTGGCGGAGGCCGCCCTGGCCGACACCCTGGCCGCGGTGTGCGCCACCGAGGAGGCGGCGTGGCGGACGGTGGCCCTCGACGGCGACCCCGGCCCGTGGCTGCCGCCCGGCGTGGCTGTTGTGGCCCAGCGAGGGCGGGGCCTCGACGAGCGGCTGGCGGCTGCGTTCGCCGACGCCGGAACGCCGGCCGTGGTCATCGCCGCCGACACCCCCCAGGTCACGCCCGCCCTCCTGAGCCAGGCCCTGGCCGCCCTGATGGCGCCGGGGGTGGACGCGGTGGTGGGCCCGACCATGGACGACGGGTACTGGGCCCTCGGGCTGCGCCGGGCCGACCCCAGGGTGTTCGTGGGCGTTCCCATGAGCCACCCGTCGACCCTGGCCGCCCAGCGGGACCGCCTGGCCCACCTGGGGTTGGCGGTGGCACCCGACCTGCCCACGCTGCGCGACGTCGACAGCATGGACGACGCCCGGGCGGTGGCCGCCGACCTCCCCGGTTCCCGCTTCGCGGCGGCGGTGGCGGCCCCGTCGCCCTTCCATGCCCCGGAGCCCCCCAACTCAGCGGCTGAGGCGCCCCCGCCCGGCGGTACCGATTGGGCGCAAGCCGGAGGCCGCCGGTGAGGTCGCCGTCGTTCGTCGCCCGGGCCCGTGACCGTCTGCCCGAGCCGGAGCGCTTCACCAGCCCGCTGCACAGCCAGCGCACGGCGGCCATCCTCGGGTTGGCCCTGGGCGTGTGCTTCAGCGTCTCCTTCGTCACCGGGCTGATCTCCCACCTGATCCAGCACCCGCCAGGCTGGCTCACGTGGCCGCCCCGCCCGGCCGGCTTCTACCGGGTCACCCAGGGCCTCCACGTGGTCACCGGCGTGGCCAGCATCCCCCTCCTGCTGGGGAAGCTGTGGACCGTCTACCCCCACTTCTGGACGCGCCCGGGGGTGCGCGACGCGGCCCACGCGGTGGAGCGCATCAGCCTGTTCCCCCTCGTCGGCGGCAGCCTGTTCATGCTGTTCACCGGGACGATCAACGTGGCCCGCTGGTACCGCCCCATGCCGTTCTTCTTCACCGTCGCCCACTACTGGGCGGCGTACATCCTCGTCGGGGCGATGATCGTGCACATCGGGGCCAAGGCCGCCACCACCCGGCTGGCCCTGTCCCGCCGCAGCCCGGACCTGGCCGTCCCCTCGTCGGCCGACGGCGCCCTCGGCCGCCGGGGGTTCCTGGGCGCCCTGGCCGCCACCTCCCTGGCGCTGGTGGCCACCACCGCCGGCCAAACCTTCCGGCCCCTGCGGCAGCTGGGGATCCTCGCGCCCCGCGACCCCGACGTCGGCTCGCTCGGGATCCCGGTGAACCGCCCGGCGGTGGAGGCGGGAGTGGTGGATCTCGCTCGCGACCCGGCCTACCGCCTGGCCGTGGAGGGGGCGGTGGGCACGCCCCTGTCCTTCTCGCTGGACGATCTGCGGGCCCTGCCCCAGCACGAAGCCACCCTGCCGATCGCCTGTGTCGAGGGGTGGAGCGCGTCGGCCACGTGGCGCGGGGTGCGGGTGCGCGACCTGCTGGCCAGAGCCGGCGCCGGGGGTGACGCCACCGTGCTGGTGGAGTCCCTGGAACCTCAGGGTGTCTACCGGGTGTCGGCCCTCAACCACCCGCAGGCGTCCGACGCCGACACCCTGCTGGCCCTGGAGCTGGACGGCCGGGTGCTCGACGTTGACCACGGCTTTCCGGTCCGCCTCATCTCGCCCAACCGGCCGGGTGTCCTCCAGACCAAATGGGTCAAGCGCCTGGAGGTGCGATGACGTTGCCCGTGGCCGGGAGCCCGGCCGACGCCCCCGGCTCGGGCGGCCCGTCCCAGGCCGAGCAGCCGCGTACAGGCGGCCCGCTGTTCTGGACCGGCGTCGTGGTCGGCTGGGTGGTCATGGCCGCCGGCGTCCGGGGGCTGCTCCACGACCACGTGGCCACCAACCCCACGGCGGTGGGCCGCCTGTTCGTGGAGAGCGCGCTGCTCCACGACCTGATCCTCGCCCCCCTGGTCTGCGGGATCGGCCTCCTGCTGGCGCGCCTGCTCCCCCCGCGGCTGCGGGCCATCGTGGGCGGAGGCATCATCGCCAGCGCGGTCGTGAGCCTGTACAGCTTCCCGTTCGTGCGGGGCTACGGGCGCGACCCCAACCTGCCCAGCGCCCTCTCCCGGAACTACGGGCGGGGACTGGTGTTGCTCCTCGCCGCCATCTGGCTGGTGGTGGTGGCCCTGGCCGCCCTGGCCATCGTCCGCCGCCGTGCCCCCGGCCGCCCCTGAGGGGCGCGACCGGTAAGACCCCGACCCTGGGCCAGAGTGGAGGCATGGCACCGGTGACGGACGACGACCGCGGCGTGGCCCTCGGCGTCACCGGACTTCGCCACGGCTACCGTTCATCGGCCGGCGCCCTGGCCGTCCTCGACGGTGTGGACATGGCCGTTCCCGCCAACGGGTACGCCGCCATCACCGGCTCATCGGGCGCCGGGAAGACCACCCTGCTCACCATCCTCGGGGGCCTGGAGCGGGCCCAGGGCGGGCGGGTGGACGTGGGCGGGCGGGACATCGCCGCTTTGGCGGGCGACGATCTGGCCGCCTACCGCCGCACCACGGTGGGTTTCGTCTTCCAGCATTTCGGGCTCATGGACACCCTCACCGCGGCCGAGAACGTGGAGCTGGCCGCCACCCTGTCGGGCCTGGCCCCCAGGGCTCGGCGGGCCAGGGCCGGCGAGGTCCTCGACGCCCTCGGCCTGTCGCCGCGCGCCGGCCACCGCCCGGCCGAGCTGTCGGGCGGCGAGCGCCAGCGGGTGGCCATCGCCCGGGCCCTGGTCAACCGCCCCAGGCTGCTCCTGGCCGACGAGCCCACCGGCAACCTGGACGACGACGCCGCGGCCATGGTCGTCGACCTGCTCGAGGCCCTGCGCATGGAGTACGGCTGCACGCTGGTGCTGGTCACCCACAACCGGGCCCTGGCCAGCCGTGCCGACCAGCAGTTCCGCATCGCCGACGGCCACGTCACCGAGAGCGCCCGCCGCGACCCGGTCCCCCACCCGTGACCCGCCGACCCCGGAGGCCGGCGAGGTGAGCTGGCGGCCGGGCTGCGTGCCCGAACGCAATGGGGTGCGACCGCCAGGCTCGGCTCGGCGGCCACCCCGGAGGCCGGCGAGGTGAGCTGGCGGGACGCGGCGGTACTGGCCGTCAAGAACCTGCGGCGGCGGTTCGGGCGGTCGGTGCTGACCCTCCTGGCCGTGGCGCTGGCCGCCACCTTGCTGACCGCCCTCGTCACCATCGCCGGCACCGCCCGCACCCGGGTGCTCAAGGAGCTGGCCAAGGGTGGCCCACTGGCCGGCATCCGGGTCACCGCCGCCGAGCCCGACCCGTCCCAGGTGGACAACGACAACGCCCGCCCCGGCCCCCCCAAGGACCTGGACGAGGCCGCCCGCCGCCAGATCACCGGCCTGCCCCAGGTGGCCTCCGTGGTCCCGGTGGTGGCCGCCCAGATGTCGGTGGTGGCCCCCGACCCGCCGGTCAACGCCGCCGTCCTGGCCACGCTGCCGCCCCCGCCGCCCCGCGCTCCGACCACCACCGACGCTCCGCGCTTCGGGCCGGCCGCCGGCTCGCCGGAGACCGCCGCCCCCGGCGCCATCGCCCCGCCTGGCCCCTTCGGCGACAGCCTGGTGGGCGTCGACCTGACCCGCATCGACAAGCTGCCCATCACCGTCATCGCCGGGCGGCTCCCGGCGGCGGGCACCCTCACCGAGGTCGACGTCACCGAGGGCTACCTCCAGCGGCTGGGTCTCACCAAGAAGCAGGCGGCGGCGGTGGTCGGCACCCAGCTGGCGATGGGGGCACCCCGGGTCTACGACAACGGCGGCCAGACCCGGCTCCGGGGCCGGTGGACCAGGGCCACCATCGTCGGTGTCGTGGCCCAGGAGGCGGCGCCCGGCCAGATCCTGGGCTCCATCGAGGGGTCCCGCGCCGCCCGGGACTGGACGGCGGCCGGTGGGACCGGCGGCGGCCGCCTGGACATCCCGACCTCTCCCTACTCGGGGCTGTTCGTGGTGGCCCGGGGGCTCGACAAGGTGGCCGGCGTGCGCCAGGCCATCACCGACGTCGGCTACGCCACCACCGCCCCCGAGAACCTCATCGCATCCGTGCAGCGCTACCTCCGGGTGGTGGAGATCGTGCTGGCCGCCATCGGGCTCATCGCCTTGGTCATCGCCGCCCTCGGGATCACCAACGCCCTGCTGGCCTCGGTGCGGGAACGACGAAGGGAGATCGGCGTGCTCAAGGCCATCGGCGCCCGCGACCGCGACGTGTTGCGCGTGTTCCTCCTGGACGCCTCGGTGCTGGGGTTCACCGGCGGGGTGCTGGGGACGTTCCTCGGCTTCGCCGCCGCCTTCGGGGTGAGCCAGGTGGTCAACCGTTACCTGGCCGCCCAGGGCCTGGCCGGGGTGGCCCTGGGGCTGCCCACGACCATCCTCGTGGGGTCGGTCACCGGGTCCACCATCCTGGCCCTGGGGGCGGGGGCCCTGCCCGCCCGCCGGGCCGCCCGCCTGCCCGCCCGCGAGGCCATGGAGGCGGCGTGACGGGCGCTCCTCACCCGGCAACCGGCTCGGCGACCGGCACGGCCCCGGGCCCCGGCCCCGGCCGGACTGCCAGGGGCGCGGTGATGACGGCGACGGTGACGGCGGCGGTGGCGTTGTTGGTGGCCGCTGCCTGCTCCACGCCCACCGGAAAGGGCCTGCCGCCGGCCGCCGCCCCCACGGGGCCGGCCATCACCTACGTGGCCGTGGGCGCCAGCGAGACCACGGGCTTCGGCGCCGACCAGCCCCTGCGCAACGGCTGGCCCCAGGTGCTCGACCGTACCGCGCTGCCCCCCACCGCGGTGTTCGTCAACATGGGCATCCCGGGGGCGACGGTGGCGTCCGCGATCAAGGACGAGCTGCCCCAGGCCCTGACCGTCAAGCCCACGCTGGCCACCGTGTGGCTCAACGTCAACGACATCATCGCCGGTGTGTCGGCCGACGACTACGAACGGGACCTGACCTCGCTGGTGCACGGCCTGCGAGGCGCGGGCGCCACCCGGGTCCTGGTGGCCAACGTGCCCCCGCTCGACGATCTCCCCGCCTACCAGGCCTGCCGGGCCGCCATCACCGGCGGCGGTCGGTGCCGGTTCGGGTCCGCCGTCCCCGCGCCCGACGCTCTCGACGCCACCGTCGACGCCTACAACTCGGCGACCGCACGCGTGGCCCAGCGGGAAGGCGCCTTCCTCGTCGACCTCCACGCCGTGGGCCTGGCCGCCCGTCAGGCGGGCACCGAGGCGTCGCTGGTCAGCGGCGACGGCTTCCACCCGAGCACCGCCGGCCACGCCGCGGTGGCCAAGGCGTTCGCCGACGTCCTGGCCCACAGCGGCCCGCTCATCCCCACCGGTTGAGCCGCTCCCGGGACAGGGCTCGACGGGCGTCCCGTAGAGTGGCCGGCGCCCGGCCGGCCGCCCGTCGCCACCTGACCGGTGGGATCGCCGGAGCCGTGCGCGGCCGGATGGGACGTCGAGCAGTGGGAGGCCAGCGATGAGCACCGTGTCGGCGGGGGACGTGCGGGCCGCCGCGGGCCGCCTGCGCGACGTCGCCGTGCGCACGCCGCTGGAGCACAGCGAGCGCCTCTCCGAGCTGATGGGCACCGGCGTGTGGCTCAAGCGCGAGGACCTCCAGCCGGTGCGGTCCTACAAGCTCCGGGGGGCCTACAACTTCATCGCCTCGCTGGACGCCGCCGAGCGGGCGGCCGGGGTGGTTTGCGCCAGCGCCGGCAACCACGGCCAGGGCGTGGCCTACACGTGCCGGCGCCTGGGGGTGCCGTGCCAGATCGTGCTGCCCCGCACCACGCCCCGACAGAAGCGCGAGCAGATCGCCGCACTTGGCGGGGCGGCCGCCACCATCGTCCTGGCCGGCCACACCTACGACGACGCCCACGAGTCGGCCGTCGGCCTGGCCGAGCGCGACGGCGCCGTCCTCGTCCCCCCCTTCGACGACCCCCGGGTCATCGCCGGGCAGGGCACGGTGGCGCTCGAGGTGGCCGAGGAGCTGGGCGACACAGGGCCCGGCCTCCTCGTCGTCCCGGTGGGCGGCGGCGGGCTGGCGGCGGGCAGTGGCGTGGCGGCCGCCGCTGCGTCGCCCCCGTGGCGGGTGCTCGGGGTGGAGCCGGCGGGGGCGGCCAGCATGCGGGCGGCCCTCGATGCCGGCGGGCCGGTGGCCCTGCCCGCCATCGACAGCTTCGTGGACGGCGCCGCCGTCCGCCGGGTGGGCGACCACACCTTCGAGCTCGTGCGGGCCCTGGTGGACGACGTGGTGGCGGTGGCCGAGGGGGCGGTGTGCACCACCATGCTGGAGCTGTACCAGCGCGAGGGGATCATCGCCGAGCCGGCCGGCGCCCTGGCCGTGGCCGCCCTTCGGGAGGGCCTGGTGAAGCCTCCGGGCGGGCCCGTGGTGTGCATCGTGTCGGGCGGCAACAACGACGTCAGCCGCTACGGCGAGATCGTGGAGCGGTCCCTCGTCCACGAGGGCCTCAAGCACTACTTCCTCGTGGAGTTCACCCAGGAACCGGGCGCCCTGCGGGGGTTCCTCGACAACGTCCTCGGCCCCACCGACGACATCACCCTCTTCGAGTACGTCAAGAAGAACAACCGGGAGACGGGCCCCGCCCTGGTGGGCGTCGAGCTGGCCTCCACCGACGACCTGCAGCCGCTCCTCGAGCGCATGGGCGCCAGCTCGCTCGCCATCGAGCGCCTCTCCGCCGACTCCCCCGCCTTCCGCTTCCTCGTCTGAGCGGGCTGCGGTCGATCACGCCTCGTCGAGCAGCACCAGGTCGAGCTTGTCCACACGTTCGGGATCGGCCACCAGGTGGATGGCCGTGATCCTGTCGCCCGCGAAGGTGAAGTCGAACACCACCCGCGGCCGCCCGCCCGCCACCCACACCAGCCCGGGGGCCCCGTCCACGACCGCCGGCTGGGCGGCCCGGGCCCGGCCCGAGAACGTCTCCGCCACCGCCGCCGCGCCCCGCACCTCGGCCGCCGCGCCCGACCGCACGGCGGCGGCGTCGGCGCGCAGCACCACGTCGGGGTCGAGAGCGGCCAGGAGGGCCTCGAAGTCCCCGCCGCGCGCCGCGGCCAGGAAGGCGTCCACGATGGCCCGCTGGCGGGTGGGATCGGCGTCGATGCTGGCCGGGGTGCCCTGCACCCGGCGGCGGGCGCGGCTGGCGAGCTGGCGGGCCGCCTCCGGAGAGCGCCCCACGATGGGGGCGATCTCGTCGAACGGCACCGCGAACATGTCGTGCAGCACGAAGGCCAACCGCTCGGCCGGCCCCAGCGTCTCCAGCACCACCAGGAGGGCGGGTCCGACCGAGTCGGCCAGCAGCGCCTGGTGCTCGGGGTCGACGTCGCCCTCCGGCGCCGAAGCCGGCTCGGGCCCGCTCGCCCCCATGGGCTCCTCCCGCCTCGACGTGCGGGAGCGCAGCATGTCCATGCACACCCGGGCAACCACCGTCGTCAGCCACCCCCGGAGGTTCTCCACGGCGCTGACATCGGACCGGCTGAGGCGGATCCACGACTCCTGGACGGCGTCGTCGGCCTCGGCCGGCGACCCGAGCATCCGGTAGGCCACCGCCCGCAGGTGGGCCCGGTTGTCCTCGAACCGATCTGCCAGCCAGTCGTGTCCGTCCATCGGTCACAGTCTCCCGTCGCCATCCGTCAACCGCACTGACGAAACCAACCCAGCCGATGTGACGAGGAGGCAGCAATGAACGCGTACGTGAGCGCCATCACGCTCGGCGTCCAGGACCTGGACCGGGCCAAGACGTTCTACAAAGAGGGCCTGGGGTGGCCCGTCCACCAGGACTACCCCGGGTGGGTGTCGTTCAGCCTGGACGGCGGCGCCTTGCTCCTCGGCCTCTACCAGTGGGACGCGCTGGCCGCCGACGCCGGGGCGGCGGCCGCCAACGGGGGCTTCCGGGGCGTGGTCCTCTCCTACCTGGTGCGCTCCGAGGACCGGGTGGCGGCCGTGCTGGACGAGGCCGAGCGGGCCGGTGGGCGCATCGCGGTGCCGGCCGAGCGGTCGCAGTGGGGCGGGGCCAGCGGCCACTTCGCCGACCCCGACGGCCACCTCTGGAAGGTGGCGTCGGGCGGTGGAGACCAGCCCATGGCCGAGTAGTCGCGGGCGGCGGGCGGCGGGCACTCCCGGCCGGGTGGCCGTCCGCCCTACGCCATGCCGTACGAGCGCTCGACCTCGAACTCGTAGATCAGGCGCCCTTCGTCCACCATGAGGCGGAGGAAGTCGTCGGGCTCCAGGTCCTTGCCGAACCAGGCCACCGCCCCGGTCGGCCGGTCCTGCATGATGCGGAACAGCCGCAGGCTCTGGTCGGGGACGTTGGGCCCTTCCAGGAGGCGGACGTCGGTCTCCAACCCCAGCCAGCGCCACGCCGCGTCGAACACGAACAGGGTGCAGCGGGGGTCGGTGCGCAGCCGCTTGGTGCGGGCCCGGTCCCGGGTGCCGCTGCTCCACAACTTCCCGTCCACCATGGCCACCGCCATCCGGGCCACCTTGGGGCGCCCGTCCCGCCCGACGGTGATCATGGCCGCCGAACGATTGGCCTCGAGGAACGCCCGCTCGGACTCCGACAGTGCCATCCCGCCGAGGCTACCCGCCAGGGCCTTCCCGCCGAGGCTGCCCGGCAGGGCCGGCGACACCGGTACCGTCGGGCCATGGTGGACGCCCGGGAGCGCCCCTCCGAGCTGGCGCCAGCCATCCCCGTGGAGGGCGCCCGGGTGCTGGTGGGCACGTGCTCGTGGACCGATGCGACCCTGGTCAAGGAGACCGACTGGTACCCCAAGCGGTCCATGACCGCCGCCCAGCGCCTGGCCTACTACGCCAGCCGCTTCCCGGTGGTGGAGGTGGACAGCACCTACTACTTCCCGCCGACGCCCGAGCTGGCCGGCTCGTGGGTCGAGCGCACACCCGACGGGTTCACCATGAACGTGAAGGCGTGGTCGCTGCTCACCGGCCACCCCACCTTTCCCCAGTCCCTGTGGCCCGACCTCCAGGGTGAGGTCCCGCCCGAGCACCGGGACAAGCGCCGGCTCTACGCCAAACACCTGGCTCCCGA
Organism: Acidimicrobiales bacterium; assembly: GCA_046263055.1. GTDB lineage: Bacteria > Actinomycetota > Acidimicrobiia > Acidimicrobiales > AC-14 > DATAQC01. The sequence goes on from JBHELO010000071.1 coordinate 9,767, forward strand.
CGTCGTCGAGGAGGCGTGGGACCGCTTCCGTCACTCGCTCATGCCCTTGCACTCGGCCGGGCGGCTGGGCGCCGTGCTTCTCCAGTACCCCCGATGGTTCGGCCCCAAGGAGGCCCACCGCGACGAGATCCGGGGGGCGATCGAGCGCCTCCCCGACTACTCGGTGTGCGTGGAGTTCCGCCATGGCCGGTGGCTGGAGGGCGGAGAGTGCGAGTCCACGCTGGGCTTCCTGGAGTCCCTCGGCGTCACCTTCGTGTGCGTGGACGAGCCGGCCGGGTTCCGGTCGTCGGTGCCGCCGGTGGTGGCGGCCACCACCGACCTGGCGGTCGTCCGCTTCCACGGCCGCAACGCGGAGACGTGGGAGCACACCGTGCCCACCGCCGCCGAGCGCTTCCGCTACCGGTACGACCGTGACGAGCTGGCCGAGTGGGTCCCCAAGGTCCGGGAGCTGTCGGCCTCCGCCCGGGAGGTCCACCTGCTGATGAACAACTGCTACCGCGATTACGGAGTAGACAACGCCGCCGAGCTGGCCGCCCTCCTGTCCGGCGGTGGCTGACCGCACCGGTAGCCGGGCGACCTACGGTCCTCAGGCCTCGGGCTCCTCCTCGTCGCCCAGGTCAGGCTCGGCGGTGACCACCGAGGCGTGGTGGGCCACCATGAGCCACGGGCCGCCGGGTACGCGTGTGAACAGGTTGAGGGCGGCGACGGTCGTGGCCGGCTGGGCGTCGGACAGGATGTTCTCGTCCACCGATACCCAGGCGACGTCGCCCTCCGAGGAGGCGGACGCGTTGGTGAGGATGAACTGCAGGTGCTGGTCGTTCTGGAACAGGGCGAAGAACGACGCCGCCACCTGGCCCCAACCCCGTAGGGTCGCCCAGCCCGGGTGGGTGCAGGCAACCCGGTCGGAGTGCTCCCAGACCTGGGACATGGCCTCCAGGTCGCGGGCCTCGAACGCCCCGTAGAACGCCTGGTTGGTGGCCTCGATGGCCTCGGCTTCGGTGCCGGCCGTGGTTCCTCCTCCTGCCCAGGGGCCCTCCGGCCCGCTGCCGCGGCACGGTACCGTGCCCCGCCGTGCACCGTGTGCGCTCCACCGACGGTGTCACGGTGGCCGTGCACGACCTCGGCGGCTCCGGCCCGCCGTTGGTCCTGGCCCACGCCACCGGCTTCTGCGCCGGCGCGTGGCGACCGGTGGCCGCCCACCTGGCCCGCCGCTGGCACTGCTGGGGCGTGGACCTGCGGGGCCACGGCCACAGCGACGCCCCGGCCGGCCTGGACTGGTCGTGGCGCGGGTTCGCCGACGACCTGGCCGCCGTGGTCGACGCCCTGGGGCCGGCCGAGCCGGTCGGCGGCGTCGGCCACTCATCGGGGGCGACCGCCCTGCTCCTCGCCGCCGCCGCCAGTCCTTCCCGGTTCCGGGCCCTGTGGTGCTACGAGCCCATCGCCTGGTCCGACCCGTCGGCCGCCCGGGCCCGGGCCGAGGGCCTGGCCGCCGGCGCCCTCCACCGCCGCCCCGCCTTTGCGTCCCGGGCCGAGGCGGAGGCCTCCTACCGGTCGAAGCCGCCGATGTCCGCCTTCCACCCCGACGCCCTGGCCGGCTACCTGGACTGCGGGTTCGAGGATCTCCCGGACGGCACCGTCGCCCTGCGCTGCCGTCCCGAGGTGGAGGCGGCCGTCTACCGCCAGGGCGTGGCCCCCGAGACGTTCGGGCGGCTGGCCGGCGTGGCGTGCCCGGTGACGGTGGCCCGGGGGACGGCGTCGGAGGCGGTGAGTGCCGAGATGGCGGCCGCCCAGGTGGCCGCCCTGCCCCGGGGGACGGGTGTGGAACTGGCCGGCCTCGGCCACTTCGGGCCCTTCTCGGACCCGGCGGCGGTGGCCGCTGGAGTGCTCACCGCCCTCTGACGGTCGGCGGTCCTCGTCAGTGTCACACCGTTGTAATACCGTGACGAGCGATGCCGCTGCCCCTGCCAGTGTCGCTCACCCCCTCCAAGGTGGCGTCGTTCAAGGACTGCGCCCTGGCCTTCCGGTTCTCGGCCATAGACCGGCTGCCGGAGCCGCCGTCGCCCTGGGCCACCAAGGGCACGCTGGTACACCGGGCCCTCGAGCTGCTCTTCTGCTCGCCGCCGGCCGAACGCACCCTGCTCACCGCCCTGGCCTGCCTGTCCCAGGCTCGGGCGGAGATGGCATCGGACCCCGAGTACGTGGGCCTGGCCCTGGATGCCGAGGCCGAGACCCGCTTCGCCGAGGAGGCGGAGGCCCTAGTACGCCGCTACTTCGAGCTGGAGGACCCCACCGCGGTCCACCCCATCGGTCTGGAGCTGCGCTTGGAGGTCACGGTGGGGTCGCTGGTGCTCCGGGGGGTCATCGACCGCCTCGACCTGGACGCCGACGGTGGCCTGGTCGTCACCGACTACAAGACGGGCAAGACGCCGGGGGTCATGGCCGAGCAGAGCCGGCTCGGCGGCGTCCACTTCTACGCCTTCCTCTGCCAGCAGGTGCTCGGCCGGCGGCCGGTCCGGGTCCAGCTCCTCTACCTGGCCGAGCCGGTGGCCATCGTGGCCGAACCGTCCGACCAGTCCATCCGGGGACTGGAGGTGCGGGCCCAGGCCATCTGGCGGGCGGTCGAGCGGGCCTGTGAGCGAGACGACTTCCGCCCCCATCCGTCCCGGCTGTGCGACTGGTGCGCCTTCCGGGAATTCTGCCCCGCCTTCGGCGGGGACCCGGCCCGGGCCCGGGAGCTGGTGGCCACCGCCTAGCCCACCGCCTAGCCCACCGCCGAGCCGGGCCCCGGCCCCCGCTACGGTCTGCCGCCGTGGCCCAACCCCTTGCCGGCCTGCGGGCGAGCGTTCGCAGCTTCGACCGCCGGGTGGACGCTGGCCTGGACCACGTGCGGGGCCGCCCGGTGGTGGACCGCATCTTCTACGGGGCGTCGGAGCTGGGCGACTTCAGCCTGGTCTGGGTCCTGCTCGGAGGCCTCCGGGGCCTGCGGTCCGAGCGCGGCTGGAAGGCGGCGATACGCCTCGGCGTCGGCCTCACCGCCGAGTCGTTCCTGGTCAACGGGGTCGTGAAATCCGTGTTCCGCCGGTCACGGCCGCCCTGGGAGGTGGACCGGCCCCTCCGCCTGCGTCGCCCCCTCACCAGCAGCTTCCCGAGTGGCCACGCCACCTCGTCGTTCATGGCTGCCCTGCTGCTCTCCGAGGGGGACCCGGCGTGGCCCGTCTACTGGGTGGTGGCCGCCGTCGTGGCCGGCAGCCGGGTATACGTGCGCATCCACCACGCATCGGACGTGGTGGCCGGCTCGGTGCTGGGCGTCGGCATGGGCCTGGCCATGCGCCGCCTCATGCCGCTCCCGCCGGTGGACCAGCCCGCCTCCGGAGGGGGGGCGGTGCCGCTCCCGGCTAGTTGACGCCGGCCTCTTCGAGCTCGCCGAGGCGAGCAAGGTCGGCCACCAAGAGCGACCGCATGTCGAGAAGGAGGTCCGACATCTCGGCCGCCGACACCAACTCTCGGGTGTGCAGCGTGCCCAGGCTCCGATCGATGATCTCCAGCGCCTGGTTGATTGCGTCGTTCTCGAGTGTCTCGTTCATCACTCTCTCCAACGCCCGGGTGGGCCGGCCTGTTCCGTCACTACCCGACGGAAACACGATCGTCACATCCGAGAGGGTCCTGTAGCAGCGATTGCACCCTAGCGAATCCGGACGCCGCCGGTCGTTCACGGATGTCACCGCCGAGGGTCGGGCGCCGGCTCCTCGGGTAGGTAGCTGTCACACCCCCCCGTCATCATGGACCTCATGGAACAGCAGCTGACCCTCGTCGAGAGCTCCCAACCCGCCGCCCCGGACCCCGGCGAAGCGATCTGGGAACTGGACGACCACACCCGTGACATCGGCCGACGCGGCGTCCAGCAGGCCCGTCAGGCCCTGCGGCGAGCCGCCCGCCCGGCCGCCGCCTAGCGGCCGCCCCGCCGCCCTGCCAGCATGACCCCCTCGGGTCGGGCCCGCCCGGCCCCCTCGCGGCTGACGCCGCCTCCCGTGCCGCCCTGCCGGAGGTCGCCCATGCGCCGCCTCGCCCACACCGTCGGTCCTGTCCATACGGTCGATCTTGTCCGCCCGACCCCCCTCGCCCGCCCGGTCCACCCGATCAGCTCGGTTGGCGCTGTCCGCCCGGTTGATCCCGCCCGCCCGCTCCCCACCACTCGGCTCGTCGCCCCGGGCCGCGCCGACGATCGGCCCGGCGCTGGAGCCGCCCGGCCCGAGGCTGGAGCCGCCGGCCGCGACACTCTCGCCGGGCTCGACGCCGGAGACTGGGGGGCAGCCGCCGGTGCCGGGGCCTGGCTGGTCGGCCGTGCGGCCGTCGCCCGGGTGGGCCGGCTCGGTCGACGTCGTGGCCCCGCCGCCATGGCACTGGTCTGCCTTGTGGGCCTGGCCGCCTGCGGGCGGGCCCACACCACCACGGCGCAGCGCGCCGGCCCGCCCGCAGGCGGCGGCGGCAACGCCGCCACCATCGTGCGGGTGGTGGACGGTGACACCGTCATCGTGTCCCTGTCCGGCCGCCAGGAGAGGGTGCGCCTCATCGGCGTCGACACGCCCGAGTCGGTCAAGCCCAACACCCCGGTGCAGTGCTTCGCCCTGGAGGCATCGGCCCGCACCAAGGCGCTGTTGCCTCCGGGCACGGGCGTGCTCCTGGAGCGCGACGCCGACCTGCGGGACCGCTACAAGCGCCTGCTGGCCTACATCTACCGGAGCTCGGACGGGCTGTTCGTGAACCTGGTCCTCGCCCGGGAGGGCTACGCGCTGCCCTACACCTTCCCGCCCAACGTGGCCCATGCCGACGAGTTCGTGGCCGCCGCCGGCGAGGCCCGGGCCGCCCACCGGGGCCTGTGGAGCCGGTGCCGGGACCCGTCGGCCCCGCTGGAGGCAGCCCACGGCACGGGCTGAGGCGGGCCCGAAGGGCGCTACCGTCCCCCTGTGCCCGCCCGCCGCCTCCGAGGTGCCTGGCGGTGACCTCGTTCGTCGAGCGGCTGGGCCATCCCGCCGGCGCCCGCCTGGTGATCGTCAACTGCGACGACCTGGGCAGCTGCCACGCCGCCAACATCGGGGTGTACGAGGCGCTGCGCGACGGGGTGGCCACCAGCGCCAGCCTCATGGTGCCGTGCCCGTGGGCCCGGGACGCGGCGGCGGGCTACCGGGGGGAGGACGTCGGGATCCACCTGACCCTCAACGCCGAGCACGACCTGTACCGGTGGGGGCCGATCACCCACGCCCCATCGCTGCTGGACGGTGACGGCGGGTTTCCCCGCACCCTGCTCGACCTGTGGGACCACGCCGACCTCGACGAGGTCCGCCGGGAGTGCCGGGCCCAGGTGGAACGGGCCATCTACTGGGGCTTCGATGTGAGCCACCTGGACTCGCACATGGCGGCCATGGAGTTGCGGCCCGAGTTCTTCGACGTGTACCTGGAGCTGGCCGTCGAGTTCGGCCTGCCGGTGCGGCTCGGCCCGTCCTCCACCGAGCGGTCGGTGGGCTTCCCGTTCCGCCGGCTGGCGGCCGACGAGGGCGTGGTGTCGCCCGACCAGGTGGTGCGGGTCCAGGGCGGTGGCAGCCGCCGGGCGGTGGAGCGGGCCCTGGCCGACCTTCAGCCAGGTGTGACCGAGCTGCGGGTGCAGCCGGCGGTGGACACCGCCGAGCTGCGGGCCCTGGACCCCGACTGGCCGGGCAAGGTGGACGACCACGACCTGGTCACCGGCCATTCCACCCTCCGAGCCCTCGTCCAGCGGGCGGGTGCCACCCTCATCGGCTACCGCCCGCTGCGCGACCTGCAGCGCTCCCAGACGGCGTAGGACGACCGTCTCGCGCCGGCGGGTTCGGCACGGCACGTTCTTTGGCGCGCCAGCCGCGCCTGGCCCGGCCCCCGCGCCAAAGAACGACCCGGACGCCCGCCGCCCGGTCAGCCGATGCCGAGGGCCTGGCGGAGGAAAGCCACCTGGAGGCGGAGGAGGTTCTCGGCCACGTCCTCCCGGGTGGTCATGTGGGTGACGCCCGGCAAGGGAAGGACCGAGTGGGGCCGGCCCGCCTCCACCAGGGCCCGGGACAGGCGCAGGGTGTGGGCCGCCACCACGTTGTCGTCCGCCAGGCCGTGGACCAGCAGCAGGGGGCGCTCGAGCCGGGCGGCGTCGGCGAGCAGCGAGCTGCGCTCGTACGCCTCGGTGTGCTCGGCCGGCATGCCCAGGTAGCGCTCGGTGTAGTGGGTGTCGTACAGGGCCCAGTCTGTGACCGGCGCCCCCGCCACCGCGGCATGGAATATGTCGGGGCGGCGAAGCACGGCGAGGGCGGCCAGGTAGCCGCCGAAGGACCAGCCCCGGATGGCCACCCGTCCCAGGTCCAGACGGTCGTCGGCGGCGGCGAGGGCGTGCAGGGCGTCCACCTGGTCGTCCAGGACGGGTCCGGCCAGGTCCCCCCACACCGCCCGCTCCCACGCCCGACCCCGACCCGGCGTCCCCCGGCCGTCCACGACCACGACCGTGAAGCCCTGGTCGGCCAGCCACTGCGATGACAGGAACGCGCCCCGGGCCCGCCGCACCCGCTGCACGTGGGGCCCGCCGTAGGGGTCGAGGAGCACGGGCAACGGCCACGACGGCGCCTCGCCACCGGCGGGGAACAGGACCGCCGACCGCAGGCGTCGCTCCCCCACCACCGCGAAGGCGGGAGCGGGGCGGACGAGGGGCGTGTCCGCCCTCGACACCACCGTGGCCACCACCGCGCCGTGGCGACGGACCTCCACGATCGTCTCGTCGGTGTCGGTCGTCGCAGTGGCCACCACCACGACGTCGGCTCCCAGGGCCAGCACCTCGTGCACGCCGTCGCCCGCCGACACCTGCTCCAGGACACCGTCGCCCGACACCCGGTGGACGTGGACGGTCGTGGGGTCGTCGCCCGAGGCGGTGAACCACACCCACCCTTCGCCGGCGTGGGCGACCCGGCGCACGTGCAGCCCGGGAGGTGTGGCCGGGCGGCCGTCCAAGGCCACCCGGCGGGTGTCGTCAGCGTCCGTCGTGGTCACCAGCCGGCCGTCGAGCCAAGCGGGGACGCCGCCCACCAGGTCCACCCACACCGGGTCCTCCTGGACCAGGCGACGGGTCGTCGCTCCCGTCTCGGGGTCGGCCACGAGCACCTCCACCCGGCGCTGGTCGCGCGACTGCACGACCAGCACCAGGCCGTCCTCGGTCCAGCTCACCGCCGCCAGGTAGGGCAGGGCCTCGTCGTCCCAGGCCACCGGCGTGGCCGTCCCGTCGAGGGTCACCACCGCCAACCCCACCCGGGCGTTGGGCGTGCCCGCCGCCGGGTACCGCACCGCCACCGGCTCGTGGCCGGGCTCGGTGGGATCGGCCAGGTACCAGCGGTCCACCGTGGCCACGTCCACCCGGGCCACCGCCAGCCGGCGGCCGTCGGGTGCCCACCAGTGGCCCCGGGTACGTCCCATCTCCTCGGCTGCCACGAACTCCGCCGAGCCCCATGACACGTCGGGGCTGTCGGGCTCGACCAGCGGCCGGTCGTCGCCGTCGGGGCCGGTCACGCACAGCGCCGGGCCGGCCACGTAGGCCACCCGGTGGCCGACCGGTGCCAGGCGGGGGTCGACGGCGCCGGGCCGCGAGACCAGGGGACCGACGCCATCGTCACCGACCAGGTCGACGACGAACAGCCGGCCGCCGAGGACGGTCACCGCCCTGGTGCACGACGGGTCGGTGTCGAAGGCGACGATGCCACCGCCCACCTCCCGAGCCCGCTCCCGGCGCGCCCGTTCGGCGGGCGGGAGGTCCTCGTCGCCGGCCACCATGGCCCTGGGGTCTGCCACCAGGCGCTCGACGCCGCTGGCCAGGTCGAGGACCCACAGGCCGTTGGCCGGGTCGTCCCCCGCCGGGGAGCGGGCGAACACCACCCGGCTCCCGTCGGCGGCGACCCGGAAGCCGCGAGGTGCCCCCAGGGTGAAGCCTCGGGTCCGGGCCGACTGGCGGGGGAACGACGGCGCCGGCTCGCTCACCCGGGGCACGGTACCGGCCCCGCCGGCCGAGGCAGGCCGTGCCCGGTCGAGGGAGGAGGCCGTGCGGCCAGGCGGGCCGCGCCGACGGCGGCCACGCCCGCGGCCACCCGCGGCCACCCCCGGCCGCCCGCGGCCAACGGCGGCCACCCCCGGCCACCCGCGGCCACCCGCGGCCACCGCGGCCGCCCGCGGGCGGACGCGGGCGCAACGCGCCGACGAGGCGCCCGGAGGACCGTCCGGGTGCCTCGACGTCAGAAGGTGCCGACAGCCACCGGGTTGTTGCGGCTGGCCACCACGCCGCCGGCAGCCTCGGCGGTGACGGCCAGCCCCGAGGCCTGGGGCGGGGCGTGG
>JBHELO010000072.1:0-26307 GCA_046263055.1 Acidimicrobiales bacterium
GGGGCAGTACCGGCCGCGAGCCGGCCCACGAGGCGGCGACCACCTGCGGGCCGACGACCTGGTGGGGCTCGCGTGGCCTTGGGCCTGAGCGTGTCGGTGCGGGTGACGTCGGCGGTAGCCCGCTGAGCCGGGCGGGTGAGCTGTTCTGGGCCGACGGCGTGCCCCTCCGGGGCGGCTTCCCCGGCGACGGCCGGAGTACGCTCCGGAGGTGGCCGGGCCGACTCGCCCGAAGGAGCTGGACCTGCGGGTACTCGGGCGGTTGGTGGCCCTCGTCACCCTGGTGCTGGCAGCGGCCACCGCCCTCTCGTTCCCGCAGACGCCGGTCTACTCGGCAGCGGCCGAACGTGCTCCTCACGCCCCGCTCGGCACGGTCGGCGGGGGCACAGGGGCCGTCACCCCCTGAGGCCCGCCCGGTGGGCGAGGACGCACGCGGGCCAGCGCCGGCCGTGGCCGGGTGGGCCCGTGGGTAGGGTGACCGGCCGGGAGGCGGCGCTGGGACGGCACCGGCAGGGCAAAGGACACGGCAAGGGGGCATGACGTGCTGGTGAGGGCCCTCCTGGCCCTGGCCGTGGCCGCGACCGGCACGCCGTTGACCATGCGGACCCTCCGCCGCCTGCAGGCGGTGGACGTGCCCAACGCCCGCTCGTCCCACGACCGGCCCACGCTCCGAGGCGGTGGGCTGGCCCCGGCGGTGGCGGTGATGGTCGCCCTGGGCGTGTGGTCGGGAGGGGCGGGGCGGCCTCGGGTGGGCGTGCTGGCGGCGGTGGCCGTCTTCGGCGCCATCGGCCTGGTCGAGGACCTGGCCGGCCTGCCCCTCGCCGCCCGCTTCGGCCTCCAGGTGGTGGGCGCCGCCGCCGCCCTGGCCGGCCTGCTCGGCGGCCTGGGTGGGGCGGTGGCCTGGAGGGTGGCCTTCACCACCGGGTGCCTGCTGTGGCTGGTGTCGTTCGTCAACGCCTTCAACTTCATGGACGGCATCGACGGCCTCTCGGTGGCCCAGGCGGCAGTGGCGGGCGGCTCCTGGTACGTGGTCGGGCGGGTGGATCACGCCCCTCTCCTGGCCGCCGGGGGGCTGATCGTGGCCGCCGCCGCCGTCGGGTTCGCGCCCTTCAACGCCCCCCGGGCACGGGTCTTCCTGGGCGACGTGGGCAGCTACGCCCTGGGCGGCGCCCTGGCCGCCCTGGCCGTGGTGGGGGTGCGGGCCGGCGTGCGCCCGGAGGCGGTACTGGCGCCGCTGGCACTGTACGGAGCCGACACCGGCTCCACCCTGGTCCGGCGCGTGGCCACCGGGCAGGCCTGGTACCTGCCCCACCGTGACCATGCCTACCAGCGCCTCGTCCGCGGGGGCTGGTCGCACGCCCGCACGACCCTCACGGTGGCCGCCTGGCTGGCCGCCTGCTCGGCCGCCGGGGCCGCCACCCTGCGGGCGTCCACCGGGCCGCGGGTCGTGGCCGACGCCGTCGTCGTCGCCCTGCTCGCCGCCTACCTCGCGCTGCCCGGCTGGCTCGCCCGTCGGCCCCGCCGGGAGACGCTGCAGCCGGCAAGGTAGAAGGTGTCGCCCGGCGCGCTGGCCACGAAGGTCAGCGTTGCCGTGGGTTGCACCCCACCGGCCACGGTGGCCGTGGCGTGCTCGTCGGCTTCCGAGGTCGTCAGCGTTCGAGGTGGTCAGCGTTCGAGGTGGTCAGCGTTCGAGGTGGTCAGCGTTCGAGGTGGTCGGCGTTCCAGGTCGTCAGCGTTCGAGGTGGAACGTCGCTCGGATCACCACCGGTAGCTCGGCGGTGACGGACGCCACCACCACCGGCGCCGGCCACCGGCGGCCGAAGCCGGTGGCCACCTCGCTGGGCTCCACCACGACGGTGCCGACGCCCTCGAAGCACAGCTCGGCGCCGCCGATGGCCACCCGCCCGCCGTCGACGACCCGGGCGTCGGTCCCCGGGGCCAGGTGCCACCGGGTGACGACCCGGTGACGGCCACCCCCGTCGAGGCGGTCGGTCACATCCAGGCGGTCGGTGCCCACCACCCAGGCGCGGCGGTGGGTCACGCCACCGGGCAGGCGACGGTAGCCGTCATGGCCGCCGACGATCTCGACGTCACGGGTGCCACCGCCGGAGGCCCGCTCCAGAGAGGCGCGGGCCCGGCGACCGGCCCGGAACGCGCCCCACACCTCGGTCTGGTTCTCGCCGTCCACCTCCACCGTGTTGTGGGCCGCGGTCGAGCGCTCGTGGTCCCGCCGGGCCCCCGCCTCGTAGGTGGAGGTGCCACCGTCCACCACCAGCCGCCGGCCGTCGACGGCCAGCACGAAGGTCAGGCAGTCGGCGTGGGCGTGGGCCGGCAGCTCGGGAGGGCACGGGGGCCCGGCGTCGGCCACCAGGTGCAGGCGGCCCCGGCGGGCCACGACGTAGCCGGAGTCCCGCAGCGCCACCAGGCCGTCACCCGGTGGCGGCGGCGGGGCAGGAGCGAGGAGGTCGAGCCGGTGGGTGCCCACGAGGGTGCAGTCGTTGAGGAGGGGGACGTCGCCGTCGGGCAGGCGCATGGCCGCCAGCCATCGGCGCATGGACACCACTGCGTCGTCGAGCCCCTCGACGGGGGGCCGGCCGGCGGCGGCCAGGAGGCCCCCCACGTCCAGGAGGTCGCCGAGCACCTGGCAGTGGTAGGAGGGGGATCGCTCGTAGTGACCCCCGTCGGCCAGCACCTGGAGGGGAAGCTGGTCGGCCATGCGCCGGACGGCGGCGGCCACGGTGCGGTCGTCGCCGAGGAACACCCCCAGGCCGACCAGCGCCTTGAGGTTCTTCACCAGGTGGTTGCCGCCCACGTCCAGCTCCAGGTGACGGCGCAGGTAGCCGAGGTGGACGCGGAGATCGTGGATCATGGCGGCCTCCAGCGGGGTGCCGGCGGCCAGCTCCCCGAAGGTGGCGCACAGGGCCCACGCCCGCAGGGACGCCACGTAGGGCGACCACTCGTCCCAGCGGCCGAAGGTGGTGGACACCCGCCAGGACCGCCACAGGCGGGCGAAGGCGGCCTGGGCCCAGGGCCGGTCGGGATGGGCCGCGAACGACCACGCCCACTCGGCGTAGTGGAGGTGGTAGGACCACAGGCGGGGCACCCCCGGCGGTGCCCAGTCGGGGGGCCACCCCAGGTCCACCGCCTGGTCGAGGAACCGGAACCGCCCGTGGGCAGCGTCCGCGGCGTCGGGGAGGTCGCCCGGCTCCCGGGCGTCGACGGGAAGGAACCCGGCGGGCCATCCGGGCGGCCGGCCGGTGCTCGAACGGGGGGGCCGCAGCACGGCCCGTGCCGCCGCCGGCCATCGGCTGGCCAGGGCTCGTTGGGACCGCAACCTGCCCCGGTGCAGCACCTGGGTGGGGCGGAGGTGGCGGGCGGTGCGAAGGGTGAGCAGCGCCCGGTCCAGGCGGTCGCTCACCGCGCCGCCGCCTGGGCCCGGATGGCGGCGGCGAAGGGCCGCGGCGCGAAGCCCAGGTCGTGGCGGGCGTCGGAGATGTCGACGGCCTTGTCCTCGCCCAGCCGTTCCACCTGCTCGGCCCGCAGGCGGGGCCGTGCCACCAGCCGCTCGTAGGTCCCGACCACGGCCCGGGCCGGCCCGAGGGGAAACGGCACCAGGCGGGGGGACCGGCCCAGGGCGGCGGCCGCCTCGGAGACGACACGCGACAGGGGAAGTGGCTCGGGGCCGGCCAGGTTGTAGGCCCGGCCGACGGTGGCCGGACGGTCGAGAGCGGCCACGACGGCGGCGGCCAGGTCGTCCACGTGGATCGGCTGCTGGAGGGCCCGCCCGCCGGCCGGCAGGGGGACCAGCGGGGCGACGCGCAGCAGCCGCAGCAGCCGGGCCATGTTGCGGTCGTCGGGGCCGCCGAAGATCATGGTGGGGCGCAGGACCGTCCAGTCCAGCGAGCTGCGGCGCACCGTGTGCTCGGCGGCCAGACGCACGGCCTTGGAGCGGGCCTCGAGGGTCGTGAAGATGGCCGTCGTGGAGATGAAGACGGCCCGGCCCAGGCCGGCCGCCTCCGCTCCTGCGACGATCGTCGGGGCGTGGCCGAAGCCGAGGGACGCCAGGTTCACCAGGGCGTCGGGGCGGCTGGACGTGATGGCGGCGCGGAACGAGGTGGCGTCGTCGAGGTCTCCCGCCACGGCCCGGGCCCCGGCCTCCTCCAAGACGCCGGCGGCACCGGACCGGCGGGCCAGCGCCGCCACCTCGTGGCCCGCGTCGCGCAGCAGGGGCACGGTGTGGCGGCCGAGGAACCCGCTCCCCCCGGTGACGAAGACCCTCACCGGCGTCCGGCGACGTCGCCGAGGATGGCCCGGTAGCGGTCGGCCAGCGCCCGGCGGTCGTAGTGGGCGGCCACGAAGTCCCGGCCCTGGCGGCCCATCTCCGCCCGGCGCTCCGGGTCACCGGCCAGGGCCCGGACGGCGTCGGCCAGGGCGGCGCTGTCCTCGGGCTCCACCACCACCGCCCCGGCCCCGCGCAGGATGGCGGCCGCCTCGCCCCGGACCGACCCGATGACGGCCCGCCCCGCGGCCAGGTACTCGAACAGCTTCGAGGGGATGAACGTGTCGAACAGCGGGACACGGCGGAGCGGGACGAGGCAGATGTCGGCGGCGGCCAGCAGCCCGGGGACGGCGTCCCGGGGGATGCCGGGCAGCATGACCACGTTCTCCAGGCCCAGCTCGGCCACGCGCCGCTCGAGGTCTCCCTTGGCCGCCCCTTCCCCCACGAACCCGAAGCGCACCGGCTCGCCGGCCAGCTTGGCCGCAGTCTCGGCCACGGCGGTGAGGCCGTGGGAGATCCCGTGGGCTCCGACGTAGAGCACGAGCGTGTCGCCCGGTGCCGCGCCCAGCCGATCCCGCCAGCCGGCGGCCTCGGCGGCCTTGGCGGCGCCGTCGGCGGCGTCGGCAGCGAAGCGTGCCAGGTCGACGCCGTTGGGGACGACGTGGACCTTGGCCGCCGGCACCTGGCGGCTCACCAGGTTGTCGCGAAAGCCCTCGGTCACGACCACCACCGCGTCGGCGGCCCGGTAGGCGGCCAGCTCGGCCCGCTCCAGGGCGCCGATGAGCACCCGGTTCTCGAGCACTCCCAGCTCCACGAAGATGGCGGGCCACAGGTCACGGACCTCCACCACCAGGCGCGCCCGCGTGCGGCGGGCCAAGTACCAGGCGGCGAAGATGGAGAAGAAGGTGGGCGACGACACCATCACCACGTCGGCCGGGCCGACCCGCCTGCCTCCGAGCAGCGGGCCGGTGAGGGCGAACGACAGGTGGCTCAGGGTCTTGCGGGCCACTCCCTGGTTGGGAGTGGCGTACAGCCAGGTGCGGACCACCCGGTATCCGTCCACCCGCTCGTCGACGACCGACCGGCCCCGGTACTCGGCAGGGACGACGCCGGTGGGGTGGTTGGGCATGCCCGTGAGCACCGCCACGTCGTCACCGGCGGCGGCCCACAGGGCGGCCAGCTCGCTGAGGCGGGCTTGGGGCGCGCCGGTCTCGGGCGGGAAGTAGTGGGTGACCACCAGCACGCGCATCGCCGGTCAACGGTATGCGGTGAGGCCGACGGCCTTGGCTCGCCGTTGGCCGGCGAGGCGGTAGCCTCTCCGGGCCGGGGGCGCCCCGCCAGACCCCACGGCAGACCTGCGATGGTGGACGAACGAACTGCGGTGGTCGCCACCGCCACTGCCCCCGAGTACCCCGTGGACCCGCCGTTCCATCCCGGAAAGGCGTGGCCCGACCGGCCCTTCGACCCCGTGGCCGCCACGCCGAACCACGCCTACGACGCGGTGCGGGCCGCCTTCGAGCTCGCCGGCCTCGACGAGGGGGCTCGGGGCACCGCCGCCTGGAACCCCCTGGGCGAGCTGGTGGCGCCCGGGGAGACGGTGCTGCTGAAGCCCAACCTGGTGAAGGAGACCCACCCCCGGGACCCCGACGGCTGGCGATACACGCTCACCTCGGGCAGCGTGGTCCGGGCCGTCGCCGACTACGTGTACAAGGCGCTGGCGGGACGGGGGCGGGTGGTCCTGGCCGACTCACCGCAGACCGACTCGTCGTTCTCGGCCATGGTCCGCCTCCTGGGGCTCGACGCCATCGCCCGCTTCTACAGGGACATGGGTGTGCGGTTCGACCTGGTGGACCTCCGCCAGGAGGAGTGGACCAACGAGGGGGGCGTGATCGTCGGGCGCCGGCCGCTGCCCGGGGACCCGGCGGGCGCCGTGGCCTTCGACCTCGGTGAGCTCAGCGAGCTGTGCCGCCACCCGGGCACCGGGCGGTACTACGGAGCCGACTACGACGCCCGGGTGGTCAACCACCACCATGCCGGGGGTCGCCACGAGTACCTCCTCTCGGGCTCGGCCATCGGCGCCGACGTGGTGTTCAGCCTGCCCAAGCTCAAGACCCATAAGAAGGCGGGCATCACCGTCAGCCTGAAGAACCTGGTGGGCGTCAACACCGACAAGAACTACCTGCCCCACCACACTGAAGGGTCGCCGGCGGCGGGCGGGGACGAGCACCCGGCTCCGGGTGGCGCCCACCGGCTCGAGCGGGTCGTGGCCCGGGGCTTCCGTGAGGCGGCCCGGCGCTCACCCAGGGGTTCCGCCTGGGCCCACCGTCACGCCCGCCGCATCGGCCTGCGGGTGTTCGGTGACAACGACCGGGCCATCCGCAGCGGTAACTGGCACGGCAACGACACCATCTGGCGGATGTGCCTGGACCTGAACACGCTGGTTCTCTACGGCGAGGCCGGCGGGGGTCTGCGGCCGGCCGGACCCGGGGGCCGCAAGCGTCACCTGGTTTTGGTGGACGGCATCGTGGCCGGCGAGGGAAGAGGCCCCGTCGACCCCGATCCCCGGCCGGCCGGCATCGTGGTGTTCGCCCGCAACCCGGCGACGGCCGACGCCGCCTGCGCCCGCCTGATGGGCTTCGACGTGGAGCGCATACCCATCGTGCGCAACGCCTTTGCCCCCAGGGCATACCCGATCGCCGACTGGCGGTGGACGGACGTGATGGTGCGCAGTGACCGGGAGGCCTGGAACGGGCCGCTCGACGCAATCGCGGAGGCCTCGACCCTGCGGTTCGAGCCCCATTTCGGGTGGAAGCACCACATCGAGCTGACCCCACCGGCGGGCGCGGCGGTGGGCGGTGCGCTCGATGGCCACATCTAGCGCCGACCTGGGGGACGCCGTCTACCGGCGGCTCCCCGTCCCGTTGCAGAACGCGGCCTGCTGGGCATACGGCGCCAACGAGGCCCGTGGGCGCCTGGGCCCGACGTTCCACCGCCGCCTCTCCTCGCTCACCGGGTCCGACTGGTGGTCGGCGGACGAGGCCCGGGCGTACCAGGACGACCAGGTGGCGCGGGTCGTCGCCTCGGCCTACGCCCGCAGCCCTCACTATCGCGAGGTGATGGCGGGCCGGAGCCTGACGCCCGCCGACGTGCGGTCCGTCGCCGACCTGGCAAAGCTCCCGGTGCTGACCAAGGAGGACGTTCGTGCCGCCGCCGACCGCATCCTGGCGTCGCCCCGGCCGGCGCGGGGGCTGGTACCGCGCCACACCAGTGGCACCACCGGGACCAGCCTGCACTTCTACACGCCCCGGTCGGCCATCGCCTTCCAGTGGGCGGTGTGGTGGCGCCACCGGTTGCGGTTCGGCCTGTCCCCGGGGGACTGGCACGTCAACTTCACGGGCAAGCCGGTCGTACCGCCCGGCCAGCAGGCCCCCCCGTACTGGCGCCGGAGCAGGCCCGTCCACCAGGTGCTCGTCAACATGCACCACATGACGCCGGCGGCCGCCCCCGCCATCGCCGGGTTCCTCGACAGCCACCCGGCGGCCTTCTGGTCCGGCTACCCGTCGATCATCCACGCCTTCGCGCTCTCCCTGGAGGACACCGGCGTCGGGCTCCGCCGGCCGCCCCGGGTGGTGGCCACCGGCGCCGAGAACGTCCTCGACGCCCAGCGGCGCGCCATCGAGAACCTGACCGGTGGGGTGGTCACCGACACGTATGGCCTGTCCGAGGGATGCGGAAACGCGTCCCAGTGCCCTGAGCTCGTCTACCACGAGGACGTGGAGCTCGGGGCACTGGAGTGCGTCGATGCCGAGGCCCTGGAGGACGGCACGGTCCGGGGCGGCATCGTGTGCACCGGCTTCGCCAACGACGACTTCCCGTTCATCCGCTACGCCACCGGCGACGTGGGCGTCTGGGCGGCGGCCGGCCATCGCTGCCCGTGCGGGCGCCAGACGCCGGTACTGCTGCGCATAGAGGGACGGGTGGACGACTTCGTCGTCACGCCCGAGGGTCGGCGGATCATGCGCTTCGACTACGTGTTCAAGGACACGGCCAACATCCGGGCGAGCCAGGTGGTCCAGCGCCGCCTGGGTGAGATCACGGTTCGCATCGTCCGCCGCCCCGGGTTCACGGCGGCGGACGAGGCGTACGTAGCCGGCCAGATCGCACGCTGGGTCAGTCCCGCCCTGCGCGTGGGCTTCGAGTACGTGGACGACATCCAGCCCGACGGCGACGGCGCCAAGTTCCGGGCCGTGAGGTCGCTCGTCCCGGCGGGCGGCGACGGCGCCTCGCCGGGCTAGGGGTCGCCGGGGGACGTCCCGGACGAGAGCGAGGCGGCGGCGGCCAGCGTGGTGGCGCTGGAGGCCAGGAACGCCTCGGTCGGGACCTCGTCGGGCCGGGCCCAGCCCCGGACGGCCCTGGCAAAGGCCGCCACCTCTGCGACGTGGCCCTTGTCCTGGTGCCCCAACCGGGTGCTCTTGCCGTCGAGCACGACCTCCCGGAAGTCCACCACGGTCGCCGTGTGCCCCCGGCCCAGCACCTCGATGCGCTCCTTCTCGGTGCCCGGGTGGCCCCCCGAGGCGTAGGCGATGGTGGCCAGGGAGCCGTCGGGATAAGCCAGCAGCACGACGGCGTCGTCGGACAGGAGCAGCTCGCCACCCCCGGACCCGGCGGCGTGGGCGCCGGTGGCGGTGGAGCCGACGATGGCCGCACAGGTGTCGACGAAGTGGCAGACCTCTCCGAGCAGCCGTCCTCCCTGGCGGCGGTCGCCGTACCAGTGCGACGCCGGGAGCGTTCCGGCGCTGACCCGGTAGTCGACCACCAGCGGCCCCGTCCCGCCCCCGACGTGGGCCCGCACGTCGGCCACCGGCCTCGACCACCGGCGGTTGAACCCCACCCACAGCACCCGGCCGGCCTCTCGCCACGCCGACTCCACCTGCTCCAGCTCCTCCACGCTCAGGGCCAGCGGCTTCTCGCAGAACACGTGCTTGCCGGCCTCCAGGGCGCGCACAACCAGACCGGCGTGGGTGTCGTGAGGCGTGGCCACCACCACCACGTGGACCTCGGGATCGTCCACCACGTCGCCCGGGGCGGCCACCCGCAGGAACCCGGCCCGGTCGGCCAGCCGGCGCGCCGACAGCCCCGAGGCCGAGCCCACGGCCACGAGGCGGTCCAAGCCGGCGGACCGCAAGGCGGGCACGAGGACCCCGGTGGCGAACGCCCCGGCGCCGAGGAGGCCGATGCCGGGGGCGCCAGGGGTGGCCCCGATCCTGGCCGGTCGGGCGGGCGGCGCCGCCCGGGGCCGGCCCGCCTCACCCGGGTAGGTGAGCTGGATGCCCAGCACGGGCTCGGTGCGGCCCTGTACCAGGTGGTAGGCGGCGGGCGCCTCGTCGACGCCGAACCGGTGGGTCACCAGGTCGTCGACCTTGAGGTGGCCGGCGGCGATGAGGTCCAGGACCGCCTCCAGGTTGCGGCCCTCGGTCCAGCGCACCTGGCCGGCCGGGTAGTCGACGCCCCACTCCTCGTAGCTCCGGTCGTACCGCCCCGGCCCGTAGGAGCGGGCGAACCGCACCGTCAACTCGTTCTCGTAGAAGGGGCGACGGTCGAGATCGAGTCCCACGTCACCCACCACGACGACAGTCGCCCCGTCCCGGCACAGACCCGGGACCCGGGCCATCACCTCCGACGACGAGGAGGCGGCGGCCACCACGACCGCGTCCGCCCCTCGGCCTCGGGACCAGTCGCGCACCGCGGCGGTGGTGGCTTCACCCTCCTCGGCCAACGCCAGGGCACCCGCCGCCTTGGCCCGGTCGAGCGGGAACGGGGCCACGTCGATGCCGGCCCCGTCCGACCCTGCCGCCCTCGCCAGCCGGAGCGCGAGCTGGCCCACCAGGCCGAGCCCGACGACCACCACCTTGGAACCGGGGCCCACGCCGGCCAGGCGCAGTCCGTGCAGGGCGATGGCGCCGATGGTGGCCATCGCCGCGTCGGCGGCGACGACCCCGTCGGGCACCGGCACCGACAACAGTCCGGCCACCGCCTGCAGCTCGGCGTGGTTCGCCTTGCCCGCCCCCCCGGTGGCCACCAGCTGGCCCGGTCGCACGCCGGCGACCGCCGGGCCCACCTCGAGCACCACGCCGGCGGCCGAATACCCGAGCGGCACGTCGTCCCCGAGCCGGGCCCGCACGGCCCGCGCCGCAGTGCGGACGCCTTCGGTGCGCGCCTTGCGGACCACCTGGCGAACGAGGTCGGGACGGGCCCGGGCCTTGGCCAGGAGGCTGGACTGGGCGAGCTCCGTCACCGCCCGCTCGGTCCCTGGGGAGACGGTGCTCACCATCGTGCGCACGAGCACCTCGGTGGGGCCGATCACCGGAGCCGGCACGTCGACGACCCGTACCGGGCCGCCCGACGCGGCCTGCACGACCTGTCTCACCAGCGAGCTACACGGTGCTCAGGAGGCGACAATCGGCCCCCGGTAGGGTGCCGTCGTGCGAGTTGCGGTGGTGGCCGGCGCCCGTCCCAACTTCATGAAGGTGAAGCCGGTGCTCGACGCCCTGGAGGCGCGGGGGGCCTCCACCTGGCTGGTCCACACGGGGCAACACTACGACCCGCTGCTGTCGGAGGTGTTCTTCGCCGACCTCGGCCTCCGCCCGCCGGACCGCCACCTGGGCGTGGGATCGGCGTCACATTCCCGGCAGACGGCTCTGGTCATGCTGGCCCTGGAGCCGGTGCTGGCCGAGCTGCTCCCACACGTGGTGGTGGTGGTGGGCGACGTCAACTCGACCGTCGGCGCCGCGCTGGCGGCCGCCAAGGGCGGCATCCCGGTGGCCCACGTGGAGGCCGGCCTGCGCAGCGGTGACCGCTCCATGCCCGAGGAGCTGAACCGCGTGGTGACGGACCACCTCAGTGACTACCTGTTCGCGCCGTCGCCCGACGGCGTCGACAACCTGAGGGCCGAGGGGATCGAACCCGGGCGGGTCCACCTCGTCGGCAACGTGATGGTGGACACCCTGATGGCCAACCTCGACCGCGCCCGCGCCCGTCGTGCCCTGGCGGAGCTGGGCGTGGTGGAGGGCGGCTACGGCCTGGTCACCCTGCACCGACCGTCGAACGTGGACGACCGGGACCGTCTCGGCTCACTGCTGCGTGCGCTCGGGACGGTGGCCGGGCACCTGCCGCTCCTGTTCCCGGTGCACCCCAGGGCCCGCCGCTGGTTGGGCACCCTGGAGATCCCTCCCGGCCTCCGCGTCATCGAGCCGCTCGGGTATCTGGACTTCATCGCCCTGGAGGCCGGTGCCCGCCTGGTGCTCACCGATTCGGGAGGAGTGCAGGAGGAGACGACCATGCTCGGCGTCCCCTGCCTCACGCTCCGGGAGAGCACGGAGCGGCCGATCACGGTGACCGAGGGGACGAACCGTGTCATTGGGTCGGACCCGGGACGGGTCGTGGCCGAGGCGGAACGGGTCCTTGGCGAAGGGGTCACCGGCCGCCGACCCGCGCTGTGGGACGGGAAGGCGAGCGAACGAATCGCCGGTGTGCTGGCGAAC
Organism: Acidimicrobiales bacterium; assembly: GCA_046263055.1. GTDB lineage: Bacteria > Actinomycetota > Acidimicrobiia > Acidimicrobiales > AC-14 > DATAQC01. The sequence goes on from JBHELO010000072.1 coordinate 11,818, forward strand.
GCGCTCCGGCCTGGGAACGTGCCGGTGCATGCTCAGGGTCGTTAGTCGGCGGTGCCCGGCGCGGTGCCCTTCGGGCGCACGTAGTAGCGGTAGCTCTCGTACCAGTCGCCGCCGCCGTCGTCGGGATCCACCGCGAGGACCGTCGCCCCGAGACCTTCCAGGAGGTCGCACATGGCGTCCCTCGGGATGGTGTTCATGAGCGCCATCGGTGCCGACGATCCTGGAACGGCCCCCAGCAGCCGCCTGACCGACGATCGCGACGCGGCCCAGACCTTGGTGCGGAGGAGGAGCGGCATCGGCTTCTGCCGGCTCGGAAGCTGGAAGGCAACCACCCCGTCGCCATGGGCGACGCGGAGGAGCTCGGCGATGTACGCCTCGGCGCGTTCCCGCGGCATGTGCTGGAGCGTGATGTTCGAGTACACGAGGTCGTAGGAATCGTCGGGGAAGGCGGAGAGGTCGGGCCGGGCGTTGAGGTGGTACGCGCACCGGTCACCGGTGGCGTTGTACTCGCGGGCCCGGGCGATCATGGAGTCGGAGATGTCCACGCCGTCGACCGCGTCGAAGTGGGCGGCCAGCGCCTGTGTCAGGCGGCCGACGCCACACCCGAAGTCCAGCGCTCGGGCGGTGCGCAACCGGATGCCCAGGGCGGTGATGCGGTCCATGAGCCGGGCCACCTCGTCAACGCCGGTGGCGAAGAACTCGGCCGCCTCCCACCGGTTCCCCGCCTTGTCGGGACGGGAGAGGACCGCCCAGAGCGGGTCGATGTCGCCGAGGGCCTGCCACGTGCTCCGAACCGCTTCCAGGTCGGCGTCCGGTCGCGGGGAGGGTGGTTCGACTGCTCCTTCGGGCGACGCCTCCTCCCCGGAGGCCACCCGGTCCAACCGCACCGGCATCGGGGGGGCGCCACCGTTGAGCGACAGGGCGGCAAGGACCTGGGCCCGGGCCCGCTCCGGAGCGAACCTGGCCCGGGCCCAGACGGCGGCGTTCTCGGCCATGCGGTCGAGCGCCGCAGGATGGTCGAAGCACCACCGCAGGACGCCAGCGAGGGCGTCCACGGACTCATCGACGGGCCGCATCCCGGTCACGTCGGTCACCATGGCGTCAGCCGACCCCCCGAAGGCCGGCCCCACCACCGGGAGGCCGGCGACCTGGGCCTCCGCCAGCACGATGCCGAAGCCCTCGCCGGTCGCGGTGGCCGGGTTCGTCCGGCTGGCGAGGACGAACAGCCCCGACGTCCGGTACAGCCCGGCCAGCTCCTCGCTGGTGGGGTCCTCGACCAACCTCGCCCAGGTTCGGGCCGCCACCTGCTGGCGGAGCCAGCCCGGCGCCGGGCCATGCCCGGCGATGACCAGCCGGGACGCCGGATAGCGCGCCCGAACTCGGTCGAGGGCGGCCAGGAGGAGCTCCGCGCCCTTGCGTTCGGCGTCGTCGAGACGGAAGACGGTGAGGAGCTGGCTCCGCTCACCTTCGGACCGAGCCGCCTCCCCCTTCCCGGCCAGGCGCTCGTACCAGTCCGGGCTGAGGATCGGCGGCAGCAAGCGAGCGTTGGCGACGGCTACCAAGGAGCCGGCCGTGAAGTTGCTGACTGCAAAGAGCTGTGCCCCCGACCGCCGGATGCACCAGCGGGCGACGGGGCCCAGGGACCACGCATCCGTTCCGTGACAGAAGATGCGCAGGCTGACGGTCCGGGGCCCGGCCACCATCCAGGCGAGTCCGCCGACCGAGGCGACGGCGGGGTGGAACACCAGGATGGTCGCACCCCGCTGGCCGGCGATCCGTCGGAGCGGGCCGAGGGCCCGCAGCGCGAAGCGCGCCTTCACCAGTGCCGATGGCGTTCGGGTCTCGGAATCGAGGAGGGGGACGACGACGACCTCTCCCCCCTGCTCCTCCAGGATCTGCACGACGGCGCGCCAATAGGCTTCTATCCCACCCCCGAGTCCGGCCGATGACACCAGCGCCAGGGCGGGGGGGACGGGGGACGTCGGCGGACCGGGCGTTCTTCGGGGGCATCCGATACCTGGCAAGTTACCCGGGCTCCGGGGGCCCGCTCCGGCGTGGCGTCGGGCGTGGCCCGGGCCCGTTCGCGGCAAAGGGGCGGGGGTGGCGGTCGTCTACGTTTGTGCTCTCCTTCGATGGGTGGGAGCCTCACCCAGGTCGAGGACCCAGCCCATGTACTTATGTCCCCCTGCGGCGAACCCGGCGTTGGAGAAGTGCCTGGGTTCGCCCGGGCGATGAACCTGCGACTGCGCCTGCGGGGGGCGGCGGGGTCCGAGACCGCCTTTACGGCAGCGGGCAACGCCCTCGTCCTGGTCGGGAACATCGCGACCGGGGTCATCTCGGCCAGGTTCCTCGGCGCCCAGAAGCGGGGCGAGTTCCTGACCGTCTACACCTGGGCCGGAGTCGTGGGGCTGTTCCTCAACGGTGCCGCGTTCCACGCCCTCGTGTCGTACGCCAAGCGCGGCCTGCCGACGTCGAGGATCCGGTGGTTCGTCGCCCAGCACCTCCTGCTGACCGCGGCGGGCGCCTCGGTCATCGGCTGGGTGGCGCTGGCGGCCACCGGTGTGAGCTGGCTGACCCCGGCCCACGTCATCGGCGGAGCGTTGTTCACCGTGGCGACGGTATCGGGGGCGGACATGGCCGGCATCGCCATCGGGTACGGCGATCTGCGGCGAGGGCTCCAGGAGGTTCGCCTTGCCCCGATCATCACCTCGTTGGCGGCCATGGTGGCACTCACCCTCGCCGGCGACAGGTCGCCCGGCCACTGGCTCATCGTGGCCGGGGCTGCCCGGCTCGCTCCCAACCTGGTGTGGTTGAAGATGCTGGCCGCCAACCCGTCACCGCCTGAGCCGGGCGCCGACCAGATCAGGTTCTCGACCGTCGCCCGCACCGCCGGTCGTCTCTACCTGGCCGGCCTCGCCGCCCAGGTCAACTACCGGCTCGACCTTCTGGCCGTGTCCGTGCTCCTCGACCGGGCCGCCGTTGCCAACTACGGGGTCGCCGCCGCCGCCGCCACCGCGGTGGCGTCGATCGGACAGGCCGTGGGGATGGTCAGCTTCGGGGAGATATCGTCGCCAGGGGCACGTTCCACGGCGGTGGCCACCGCCCGCAAGGGTGCGCGGCAGGCGGCGATCTTCAGCAGCGCCATCGCAATACCGGTCGCCATCGCCAGCCCGGTGCTGGTCGGACTGCTCTACGGACCCCAGTACCACGCGGCGGTGGTGCCAACGATCATCCTCGTGCTGGCCGCCGTCCCCCTCAGCATCGAGTTCCTGCTCATTCACCACTTCATCGGAGTGCCGGATGCTCTCCGCCCGCTGTACCTGACGCTCGGGATCACCAGCCTGCTCACGGTGGTGGGCGTAAGCGTGTTGACGGTCCTCACCCGAAGTCTGACGGCCGTGGCGCTGGTGTCACCCGTTGTCTACACCGCCTCGATGCTGCTCTTGTTGCGGTTCTCCCGGCACCTTGGCGTCGATGGGTCGTGAGGCGGCCGGCACCGACGGTGGCGCGGTCGCGATCATCGTTCACTGGGGCGACCCCGTCCCGACGTTGGCGATGGCCTCGAAGTGCCTGGCATCTGGTTCGTTCCGCCGGGTCGTCGTCGTCGCCAACGACGGTAGGAGCTTGGATCCCCCGTCGGACCGGATCCGCTGGGCGGTCCCTCCACGGAACCTCGGGTACGGCTCCGCCTGCGAGTACGGCGCCGGCGTCGAGGGCGCCAACCGGTATGCGTTCTTCAACGCCGACGTCGACCTCGGGGACGACGCCATCGACTTGTGCCTGCACGCCCTGGATGCGCCGGGCGTCGGCATCTCGGGGCCGGTCCTCCTCCAGCGGAACGGGGAGCTGCAATCCGGTTGCGGGACCTGGACGCCCCTCCTGCGCTCCGCCCGGGCCTCTCGCTGGCCGGTCGCCGACGTCAGTCGATGCGAGTGGGTGACGGGCGCGGCGATGTTCTGCCGAGCCCAGGTGGTGACCGAGGTGGGCTTCGACGGGTCCTACTTCCTGGGCGCCGAGGACGCCGATCTGTGTGACCGGGCGGCGCTCCGGGGGTGGGCGACGGTCGTCGTCCGCGACGCTCAGGGTTATCATCGAGGCGGCGCGACGATGACGGGGGGGCGTTGGCAGTACTACACCATCCGAAACCGCGTCTGGTTCTTGCGCAAGCGGCGGTCCCGGTGGGCGGGGTGGGCATACTGGGTGTGGTCCGCGTTCGTCCTGTTGCCCCGGGTCGCCGTCGCCGACACCGTGAAGCGGCGCGGGTACGTCCTCAGCTACTCGGCCTGGCGCGGCCTTCTCGACGCGGCCACGATGCTGCCCCCGGGTCGCCAGCCGTGGGCCCGGGAACCGGTCCCCGCGGAGTGGATGCCCTGGTGAGTTTCCGTCCCGGTGCCGGGTGATGCACGTGTACGACCCGCAACCGTCCGCCGTGCGGGACTGGATCTGTGCACGGGTTCGGGGACCGCGAGCGCTCGACGTCGGTTGTGGCGTCGGCTACTTCGGCCGAGCCCGATCCGACGTCCGCTGGACCGGCATCGACGTGAACCCCGAGGCCTGCCGAGTGGCCAGGACCGACTACGAGACGGTCGTGTGCGCGTCGGCGTCGGATCCGGGAGCGTTGTCGGGCTTGGGCCCGCCGTTCGACGACGTGGTCTGCTGTGACGTGCTCGAGCACTTCGCCGAGCCGGCGGAGCTCCTCCGCCATCTTCGGCCATTGGTCGCGCCAGCGGGCCGGCTCGTCGTCGCCATCCCCAACGTCGCCCACTGGGCAGTCCGCAAGTCCCTTCTGCTGGGCCGATGGGAGTATGCCGACGAGGGGCCCCTCGATCGCACCCACCTGCGGTTCTTCACCCACGCCACGGCCCGGCGGCTCCTGGCCGATTGCGGCTACGACGTCGTCGATACCGGGCAGAGCGTGCTGGCGCCTCGGGTCCTGCGGGTCGCAGCGCCGATCGTGAACAGGCGTGCGGACCTCTTCAGCACCCACTTCCTGGCCGTGGCCCTGCCCCGGGCCGGAGGGAGTTGACGGGCGTGCGGGTGGCGATCGACGCCTCGTCAGCGGCCAGCGGTGGGGGCATCACGTACCTCCGCGAGATGCTGCCCCGATTCGCGGCCCGCTCGGACATGCGGCTCGGTCCCGTGCTGGTCCGGCCCGGCGTCCTGTCGCGGATCGGCCTGGCCAACCAGGCGGACGTCTCCATCGTGACGGCAGACCATCGCGGCGCCGCGCTCGGGCGGGCGTGGGCCCGAGCGGTCCGCCAGGGTGCCGACGTCGTCCTCGTGCCCACCGAGGTCTCACTGCCGAGGTATGCCGTCCCCGTCGTCAACATGGCCCGCAACCCCTGTTTGATGCCTGGCACCCTGCGAGAGTATGGGCGGGTGACGCGCGGGCGCTTCGCGCTCCAGCGGATGTTGGCTCGCCGGACAACGCGAGGGGCCAGCTACACGATGGCGGTGAGCCGCTTCGCCGGGCAGATCGCGGAGTCGACGCTCGGTGCACCGGCGTCCACGGTGCGGGTCGTGTACCACGGCGGCCCGCCCCCCCGCGCCGACGCCACGCCGTCGCCGAGTGGTCGCCTGCTGTTCGTGTCCAACCTCTACCGGTACAAGAACGCACACCGCCTGCTCGAGGCCTTGCGCCTCACGCCCGGCAAGGGGCTCGACATAGTGGGTGCCCCGCTCGAGGACGCCTACCACCAGGAGCTCCGAAGACTGAGCGCACGGCTCGGACTGGATCAGCGGGTGTCGTTCAGGGGTCACTTGAGTGGTGGGGCCCTGGAGTCGGCGTACCGAGGCGCATCGTGCATGGTGTGGCCCTCCTACGCCGAGACGTTCGGGCATCCCCTGTTGGAGGCGTCCTCCTACGGCTTGCCGATCCTGGCCGCCGACGTCCCCGTGAACAGGGAGATCGTCGGTGAGCGGGCGCGCTACTTCGACCCGTTCGACGTGGAGGCGATGGCGCGGTGCCTGGCGACGACCTGGGACCGGCAGGAGCCGCCGGGGGCGTTGCCCCGCCAGTACTCCTGGGACTCTTGCGCGGACCAGACCGTCGCCGTACTGGCGGAGGCGGCGGGCGCCCGTGAGAAGGCAGCGCCGAGTTGACCGGGTCGCGCCGCCACCCGACCGACGTGCCCGCCCCCTCTTCAAATGGCTGGGGAGCACCGCGGCGCCGGCCCGTCGCCCGGACGCCCCACCGAGCCTTGTCGAAGCGCGGCGACGGCGGAGCGACGTTGCTGCCCAACTTCTTGGTCATCGGTGCCATGAAGGCGGGCACGACGAGCCTCTGGCACTACCTGCGTAGTCATCCGCAGGTGTTCGTCACGACGCCCAAGGAACCGATGTACTTCTCAGAGGACGCGCTGTACGGCCACCGAGCGGAGTGGTACTCGTCACTGTTCTGGGAGGGGAGGGAGGCGGTGGCCCGAGGGGAGTGCAGCACCACCTATGCCGCCTCGGCCGACTACCCCCTCGTTGCGCCTCGCATCGCGGCCACGGTGCCGGACGTGAAGATCGTCTACATGGTTCGCCAGCCGATGCAACGGATGCGGTCTCAGTACTTGCACTCCTTGTACTTCGGCACGCTTCGGACGTCATTCGAAGCAGCGGTGCGGGAAGACCCCAGGCTGATCGACCGGAGTCGCTACGGCTGGCACCTCGACCTCTACCGGCAGTACCTCCCGGCCGACCGGATCCTGGTCCTGCCGTCCGAGCAGCTGCGGTCCGACAGGGCGCACTCGTTGCGCCGGCTGTTCCGGTTCCTGGGGGTCGCGCCGGATGCGGCGGATCTCGCCGCCGACCGGGAGCACAACCGCGCCAAGCGGGTTCCCCGGGACGCGTTCTCGAACATTCACCACGCGTTGCTGGACGGCCCGCCCCTGGCCCGTGCCGGAGCCCGGCTGCTGGGGCCGGTGACGACCAGGCCGGCGGCTCCCGCCGACACGCACCTGTCGCAGGAATCTGTGAAACGCCTGGAGGACGTCCTGGCGCCGGACGTGTGCCGCCTTCGCGAGATCGTCGGCGCTGGCGAGTTCGACTCGTGGGGCTGGCGCTTCCCGATTGACTCAGACTGAGGATGGGCGCCGGTGTCGCGGGCGGGCCTGGATGGCCTGCTGGAGCACCCCTGGGGCCATCGTCCGAGCGATGGCCCGGGAGGCGAGGAAGGCGGCCCGGCCCCGTAGTCCCTCGCCCCGCTGGCTGGCCCGAGGGTCGGCGTTGTACGGCGCGACGTGAGGTCGCGACCGGGCCATGGTGTCGAACCCAGCCGCCCACAACAGGCGCTCGTGGCCTGCGGCGTTGGGGCTCCACCATTGGCACATCCTGCTGCCGTCGAGGCGGAAGACGGGCCGGCGCAGGGCCAGGAGCTGGAGCCACGGATCGATGGGTTCGGAGGACAAAAGGACGCCGCGGCACACCCGCCGAATCGCCTCCAGGGCACGAAGGGGGTCCCGGAGGTGGACGAGGATGCTGCCGCAGAACACGACGTCGAACGTGCCGATGTCCGCCGGGTTGAGGTCGTACACGCTGGCCGCCCGCCAGGCCACCGACGACCCCAGGGCGTTCGCCGCCACCCGGAACCCGCCGCCCGTCCGAGCCCCCGGGAACCCCAGGCCGGGGAGGTCGTCGGCCGTCTCCGGCCGGCTGTCGAAGGTCCAGTCGAGGGACATGAGATCCGGGATGTCGATGGCGATGACCTCAGCCGCACCGCGCCGCTCCAGCTCGAACGCGAAGAAGCCGTCGAAGGTGGCCAGGTCGAGACACCGCCGTCCCTCGACGTCTGGCCACGGGAGCTCACTCATCGTCGGGCGGAGGTCGAAGATCCCCGGCGTGACGACGCCCGGTGCCAGTTCCATCGTGTGATACCAGGGCCGATGGGCTGCGACGGCGGCTGTGAGCTCCGCCGCATCCTGTCCGATCACGTTCGCCATCATGCCATCCGTCGTGTTTCAGCCCGGCTCGCCGGCACCCGTCGCGGTGACCTCCGAGCGCGGCGACCGTCGGCGGACCGGCGGTCCCCCGAGTGGGAGGCTGAACGCCCAGCACATCGCCAGGAAGGCAAGGAGCGTCCGCAACGATGCGGCGGCCGATATCAGCAGTGGAGAGTCCAGCGTCAGCAGCGCCTGCACGACGAGGAAGTAGACACCGATGCGCAGCACCGAGGGCCTACGAGCCGGGCCAACCTGGCGCTGGATGCATGCGCCGAGGGCGACGGCCACCACCAGTGGCGCGGCCCAGCCCCCCTGGACGAACAGGTCACCCAGCCAGGTGATGCTGGAGGACGTCCGGTAGGTCGCGGGGATGTCGAAGAATGCCTGCGCCACCTGGTGCCCGTAGTCGATGGTCGGCTTACCGGGCCATAGAAGTCGCGGGACGAAGGCGACCAGCTCTGAGCGAGGGGAGACGGCGGCCTTGGCGGGGGGGGACGACGCGCGGGAGAACGCAGGGGCCACCGACGGGTAGAAGTCGAAGCGGTTGATGATGACCCGGGGGAGTGACGACAGGTCGGCTGCCTGCGTGCCGGCCGACGATCGGCCGAGGAGGTTCGCGACCTGGGCCCGCCGGGACGCGCCGAACGAGAACAGGGCGGTGATGGCGATGACGGCCAGGATCCACCGGGTGGCCGTGCGGGTATCGAACCGCCAATCGGGTTGCCACCGCTTGCGGGTCAGCCACACCGTGATCAGGAACAAGGGGCCGCTCCCCCGGAACCCGGTGGTGGCCAGGGCCAGGGCTTCGGCGCCCACCAGGACACCCGTCAGGAGCCGATAGCGATGCTGGCCGCCGATGCGCGCCATGAGGTAGGCGGTGGCGATGGCTATGGGAGCCACCGAGCCGACGACCGTGGACGTGCCGGTGGAAGAAAGCCCCTGCACCTGGGCGCCGTACCCGATCGACGACTGGCGGAGGAGGGCGAGCTGCACGAGGAAGGAGGCGACGGCGGCCAAGAGGACCGCCAGCACCGGGTAGTCCCGCCGGCTCTCGACGCGGTCCGGGGGCATACGACGCCGGCCACCCACCGCCGCGTCCGTCAGGTACTCGCCGGCCGCCCAGGCCAGGAACCAGAGGGCCACCAGGGCCCACGGCTGCGCCATGGCGGCCAGGGGATGGCTGTTGAGCAGGGGCGCCACGAGGAAGCCGAACCCGGCGAGGCCCACATAGGGGACGACCAGCCACGGGGTGGCCGAGCCCGTGACGGCCAGCACCATGGCGGCGATGAGGAGTGCCAGTGCCAGAAGGGGCAGCCGTACCGGCGGCCAGGTGGCTACCGCGACGGCGGCGGCGAGCGCCGACGAGAACAGGGCGACGACTACTCGGCGGTGAGCGGACGTCCAGCCCGTGGCGCTGGGGCCGGGAACTGCGGCCTCGGAGCCCATGCCGGCGGCGACCGCCAGGCGGGTCACGGTGCCCGCCTCCCGACCGGTGGGCGACCGGCGGCCACGACGTCAGCGATGGGGCGCAGCCGCAGAGGCACGACCAACCGGGGGCGTGCTGTCCCTCGACGTCGCCAGATGACCATCCCATCTCCACGGGGCCTTGAACGGCCGCCCGAGCGCCGGTGCGACCAGATCGACGGTTCGTCCACCCTCGATCTCCGAGCGGTAGGGGTCGGCCCGTGGCTCGGGAGGGACCAGGGGATGGCGGAACGTCCCGAACGCCTCGCGGACGATCGGGACCCTCGCCGGGTCGAACCCCATCAGATGGCACGCCAGCACGTCGCCGAGCACGACGTCGTCGCTGAAGACGAGCGCCCCCGCGTCGACGGCACGCGGAGCCAGGGGGCCGTCGCCTTCTCCCGCCACGATGCCGTCGATGACGGAGAGGTGGACCCGCTGCGGCTCGTCGCGCATGACACCGCAGCGGTCGACGTAGTGGGCGATCCGGGCCAGGTCCAGCGCCATCCTCCACGCCGTGTCGTTGCCGTGCCAACTCCCGGCCATGCGGGCTCCCAGCCGTCGGACCACCCGCTTGAGGGTCCGATCGGCGATCTGCAGGTATGGGCGCATGGGATCGTCGTCCGGCCGACGGAACGCCCAGTCCGAGAACGCCGATAGCGGCGCCAGGTGCCGCAGGCTGTCCGGAACCTCGTCGCCTCCGGTCCGGGGGCTCCCCTTGCGGTGATGAGCGAGGCAGTCCTTCTCGGTGACCGTCCCGACGAAGCCTTTGAGCCCGCACGTGACCCCTACCTTCTCGTGGGTCTTGAGCTTGGAGACGCTGATGACGACGTCGGACTCGGCGATGGCCCGATGCACGCGGTAGCGGTGGTGGCCGGGCTGGTGGAACGACTCGATCCGGGCGGGGTCGTAGTCGGTCACTCGGTACCTCGGCGGTCCGGTGGGGGGCGACGGCAGGGCGGCGAGGAGGCTGTCCTCGCCCAGGTCCACGTCGAGGCTCTCGGAGTCCCCGGATCCCTGGCGGACGGGCTGCAACCGTCCCGCCGGCGTAAGGCGCACGATGAACGTCCGAAGGTCCTTGCCCGCGACCGGCTGGTGATGCTCCTCGTAGAACGCAAGGACGTCGGACACGTTGGTGTCCGCCAGGACCCGATCCCAGTCGCAGGACTGGACGGCGGCGTTGCCGACGAGCACCTCGCCCCGAGACCCGAGGGCGAGGAGGGCGTAGTCGACGACGGCCCGGACCACCGATCCGTGGACGCACTTGGCCAGGAAGTCCCGAGCCGTCTCATTGGGGCGCCGGTGGTAGACGAAGTTGCAGAGGACGAACACGCGGTTCCCGGGACGGATCAGCTCGGCAAGGGGGTTCCAGTCGGCCGTCCCCTGGTGCGAGGCATCGAGCCCCGCCGCCGAGAACAGGCGACGGACCATGGGGTACACGTCGTTCGATCCGGCGGCGAGCGCCTGGTAGGCGTACTCCGGATAGCGTTCGCCCGGACAGAACCCTCGGCCGGGGTCCGGGTACGCCGCGCCCGGGTCACAGACGACGGCGTGTCGCGGCTGGCTCACGACAGCAGTGTGGCGCAGGCCAGGAGGGTCATCAAACGTGCACCACCGACGAGGGGCGCCTGATCGGCTCCGGCACCTGGCGCGACGATCACAACTGGCACTCCTCGGGATGCCGGCTCCCATCGGGTTCGACCGCATGGTCCGCCAGCTCGACGCCCGCCAGTGGCTGCCGGCACCGGCGGTGGCGGAGCTGCAGGCCGCCAAGCTCGATCGAATCCTGGCCCATGCCGTCCGTCATTGCCCGTACTACACGGAACGCCTCGGCGAAGCGTGGGACCGGGTGGCGCGCATCCGCCGGGTGGAAGACCTGGCGGCCTTCCCGACCCTGGAGCGGGAGGACGTCCGGCAGCGCCTCGACGCCATGGTCGACGCATCCCGGGACCCGTCCACGCTCGAGCGGCGCTCCACCGGCGGGACCAGCGGCGTGCCGATGCCGTTCTTCGTCGACGCCGCCTACAACACCCACATCCGAGGCGTGGTCGCCCGGGGCTACGAGACGATCGGGCGCGGCCCCTTCACCCCGACCGTGCTGGTGGCGGGTAGTCCGATCGACAGCAAGGCCTGGACGACGGCAAAGGCCCGGATGCTGAACGGGTTGCGCCGGACCCGGGTGGTGCCGGCGTTCGAGCTGTCGGCCGACGGGCTGGGGCGACTCGCCGACCTCGTGGACCGCGTCCGCCCCCGATTCGTCATCGCCTACGCCAACGCCCTGTCACTCCTGGCCTCGTACTGCCGGGCGACGAACCGGGACCTGCGCATCGCCGCGGTGGTCCCCGTGGCCGAACTGGTGACCGACGCCCACAGGGAGACATTCGCCACTGCGTTCGGCGCGGAGACGTTCGAGCTGTACGGCGCCCGGGAGGCGATCGGCCTGGCGGTGGAGTGCCCGGCCCATGCCGGGCTGCACGTCCAGGCCGACACCTTCGTGGTGGAGATCCTCCGGGGCGACACCCCTGTGGCGGGCGGCGAGGTGGGCGAGATCGTGATCACCGACCTGGAGAACACCGCGATGCCGATGATCCGGTATCGCATCGGAGACCTCGGTGTGCTGACAGGGGTGCCCTGCCCGTGCGGGCGAGGGTTCCCACTGCTGAGAGTGACCCACGGTCGCAGCCTGGACGTGATCGTCACGCCCGACGGGCGGTTGCTGCCGGGCGAGTTCTTCCCGCACCTGTTCAAGGAGGTCGACCGCGACGTCGAGCGGTTCCAGGTTCGCCAGGAGGTGGCTGACCGGGTGGAGGTGGACATGGTGGTGCGCTCGGGCGTGGACCACCGGTTGGAGAGCTACCTCGGTGACAGGATCGGCGAGCGTCTCGGGCCCGGTGTCGAGCTGGTCTTCAACCGGGTGGCCAGCCTCCGCCCGGGGGAGTCGGGCAAATACCGGCCCACCCGGTCCAGTGTCGGGCTGCCGTGGTCCCGACCGGCTCGGTCGGGGGCGGACCCCGAGGCGCCGACGGGTACGCTCCGGCCCGGCGCCGACGACGGCAGCCTGCATGGGGTGCACGAGAGATGACCGGTACCGAGCCGTCGCTGAGGCCGGGCACGTCGCAGTCCCAAGAGCTCTACCTCGATCTCTTGATGCGCGTCCTGACCCGCTCTGGCTTCGAGGAGCGCTACCGCCCGCTGGCCGGTCGCCGGGGCGTAGTGGGCACGGCCGTCCGCCTGTCGAGGCGCCTGCTCAACGGGCGGGGCCTCGACGTGGTGCGCATCGTTGACCCCGCCGTGACCAGGCGGGACCGCCAGGAGGGGCGCGACCTGCCGCCCGAGGCGGAGACGATGATCGGGCTGCGCAGGCTCGCCAGCCTTCAGCGGTGCGTCGCCCAGGTGCTCCACGACGACGTCCCGGGAGACCTGTTGGAAGCGGGCGTGTGGCGGGGCGGTGCCTCCATCTTCATGCGGGCGGCGCTGAAGGCGTTCGGCGCCGAGGACCGGGTCGTGTGGGTGGCCGACTCGTTCCAAGGGCTACCGCCGCCCGACCCGGACCGGTACCCGGCCGACGCCGATGACCCCCATTGGCGCATCGAAGGGCTGGCCGTGTCCATGGGCGACGTCCGGGCCAACTTCGCCAAGTACGGGCTCCTGGACGATCAGGTCAAGTTCCTGCCCGGCTGGTTCCAGGACACCCTCCCGTCGGCGCCCATCGACCATCTCGCCGTCCTGCGCCTCGACGGCGACATGTACGAGTCGACGATCGTCACACTGAGGGCGCTGTATCCCAAGGTGTCGCCCGGGGGCTTCGTGGTGGTGGACGACTATGGGGCCGTCGAGGGATGCCGGGCGGCCGTCGACGACTTCCGTGCCGAGCACGGCATCATCGAGACGATGGAGGAGATCGACTGGACGGGGCGCCTGTGGCGGCGGCACCCGGCCTGACGGACATCGGCCCCTCCACTACCGAACGGGCGCGGCCCGCTACCGCCGGTAGCATGGGCCAATGCCGGGGACGGGGGACGAGGGGTCGGAGGCGCCGCTTCGCGAGTACCTCCGCGTCGTCAGGCGCCGGAAGGTCGTCATCGCCGCGTGTGTCGCCGTCGCCGTCGCCGTCGCCCTGCTCCTGAGCCTCTTCCAGACGCCGGTGTACGAAGCGGTGGCGGAGGTCCTGCTGCAACCGCGGAACAGCGAGACGATCTTCGACACGACCCAAGGCCGGGTGACGGACCCGGCGCGCGACGTCCAGACCCAGATCCACATCCTGCAGAGCGCCCCTGTGAGGGCGGCGGTGCGCGCCCAACTCGGATCGGCCTCCCCCGTCCAGGCGTCGCCTGCCGGGCAGACCGACATCATCGAGGTCAGCTCCCGCAGCACCAACGCCAAGCGGGCGGCGGACACCGCCAACTCCTACGCCCACGCCTACATCGACCTCCGCCAGAAGCAGGCCGTGAACGACGCTCTGGCCGCCGCCCAGCAGATCCAGGGGAAGATCGGCGACCTCCAGAAGCAGATCGACGGCTTCGAGTCACAGATCAGCTCCGCTCCTGCCGCCCAGCAGAACGCCGTGCGGGAGTCGATCACGCCACAGCGGGACGCGGTGGTCCAGCAGCAAGGGGTGTTCAAGAGCCAGCTCGACAAGCTCCAGGTGGACGCCGCCCTCCAGAGCGGCGGCGCGCAGCTCTCCAGCGAGGCGTCGACCCCGACCCAGCCGGTGGCACCCCGCCCCCTCCGCAGCGGCGCGCTGGCGGGGGTGGTCGGCTTCCTGGCCGGCGTGGGCCTGGCCTTCTTCGTCGACTACCTGGACGACTCCGTGAAGACCAAGGACGACCTGGCACGGGTCGCACCCAGCGTCCCCGTGATCGGGCTGATCCCGGCTATCGCTGGCTGGAAGGTCGCCGAGGACCCCCAGGTCGTGTCCCTGGATGATCCACGGGCACCCGCCTCGGAGGCGTACCGGACACTGCGGACGTCCATCCAGTTCCTGGCCCTGGAGCAGCCGATGCGGACGCTGCAGGTCACGAGCGCCAGTGCCCAGGAGGGCAAGACGACCACGCTGGTCAACCTGGCGGTGGCCCTGGCCCGGGCCGGGCAGCGGGTGATC
>JBHELO010000073.1:0-83840 GCA_046263055.1 Acidimicrobiales bacterium
CTGGTGGACCTCGGCGGCGGCGTCCGACGCCGTGGACAGCGCCTGCGCGAGCATCCCCGGCGGCGCCTGGGCCTGGCGAGCCAAGACGAAATCGGTGACGACTTCCGCCACGCACCGTGCTTCGGCGGACTGGTCGTCGGAGAGCTGCCCGGGTCGGTCGTGGTGGAACGTGAGGGTCCCCAGGCGGACGGCGCCCACCCGCAGAGGAAATGCGAACACGGCCGCCGCCCCTGCGTCCAGCGCGGGCTTTGCGAACGCAAGCCACTGCGACCGGTCGGAAGCGGCCAGATCGGCGTCGACGACCGGGACGCTGCGGCGGTAGGCATCGACGCCCGGGCCCTCGCCAAGCGTGTTTTGGAGGTCCTCGAGGGCGGCTGCGGTCGGGCCGGACGAGCACAACAACGCCCGGTGGGCGCCCGCACGCATAACTACGATTGCCGCGCCGCTCAGGCCGACGAGTCGGGCGCACGCAGCGCACAGCGTCGGTTCGACCTCGTCCTCGACGATCGCCGACAGAGCCGTTTCGATGCGTAGGCGTGACGCCGAACTCACGTCTTGCTGTCCTGGCCGACTCGACGCTGGTCACGGCGTCGCCCGTGGTGCACGACACGCTTCCTTTCGACAGCTGTCCCGACGGCGCGTCACGGAGGCGGACTGGGTCCGGGCCAGTCTCGGCAGTACACCCTGCGCCGTCATCCTACGACAGTGAACCGCGACGCAGGACGGTTGTTCGCAAATGCAGCGGCACGGGCTGGCGACGAGGACCCCCAATTTCCCTCAAGCGGTAGGAGTCACCTGGCGATGCCGCCCCAGGATCCGCCAACGGGAGGGCACCTCGCGGACCGTTTCAACGCCTCATGCCCTGAGGGTGAGGGTTGGTGGTTGGCTCTCCTGGTGCGTTGGCGCCCGCGAGTCACGCTGCTCGCACAATCGACCCGTGACCTCCCAGACGGAGACCATCCTGCGGGAAGCCCTCGCGCTCCAGCATGCCGAGCGCACCGACGCAGACACCCGGTCCGGTCTATGCGCCATGTTCCTCGATGCCGTCGATGTCACGCTCGAGCCCCGAGAGCCCGTCCGGTCCTACACGCCTCGCCGACCGGACGTCTCGGTGCTCGATGACACTGGACCTCCGAGGCCGACAACGAGCCAGCCCAAGGTGAGCTTCGTCGACTCCGGGTTCAAATCCAGGGATGGGCCTACTCCGGTTGCCGACGCAATGTCGAGGCCGTTGGGAACGGCCTTGTTCAGCAGTCTCCTGGTAGGGACTCCTGTGCAGCAATAGAGGAGGGACGCCCTCGTGTCGCGGTTGGGGAGGCGCAGAAGATCGGCCCCCGGCTACTCCGGATCGGCAATCGGGGGGCGGCGTCGGGACCTGTCGGCGCATGATGCGGCGGCGACGAGGGCCAGGACACCGGTCCCCAACTCCAGCACCGACAGCTCCCAGTAGCCGACCGTCGCCGACAGGATGGCATTGGCGACGAACACCGCCGACGAGGCCATCCAGAAGACCGGACGGTCGGCGGCCACCAGCCAACCGAGATGCCCGCGGGCGGCGACGGGCTCGGAAGGCGGCACTGCTCCGTGCGAGCTCACTGCTCGCTGCACGTGTCAGTGACCTCGCCCGGCGAGAAGCGGCCGCCGCAGGTGTCGCCGTAGGCCTCCCAGCCTGAGCCGGCGGGACTCAGCTCGTACAGGGTGTCGCACCCCGCTCCCGATCCGTCGCGGCACTCGACGGCGAGGGCGTCGAGCATGTCGGCGCAGGAGCCGGCGTCACCTCCGGCGCAGTCGCTGGCCAGCTGGTCGATCGGGTCGGTGGTGTCGCTGGCGAAGCGAGAGACGGCGGCGACTGGCGAGGTCCCGCGGAGGCTCGTGGCGTCGACGCTGCCCGGCTCGGCGGGCGCGGCGCTGGGCGGCATCTGCAAGTTGACGACGACGGGGGGCTTCGGCCCTCCGTCCTTGGAACCGGAGTGGTTCACGCCAACATAGATGCCGCCCGCCGCTGTCACCAGCGCCGCCAGTGCCGTCAGGATGCCCGGGACGCTGGTCATAAACCCGCCAATTCCGCCCGCTCGCGTCTCGATCTCGGTCATGCTGTCCTCCCCTTGGCGACCGCCACCCAGGCTGGGTGGGCGTGGCCAATGCCATCCAGAGGCGGGGTGGGAGCGCCCTGATACATGGGCTCCGTCGATATGGGTTGCCGACGCTGATCGCGGGGCCCGCTGACGGCGACGCGGCCGCTCCACCGCCTTTGCGTCACCGCGCTCTTTGGGAAGTCGCCGTCCGAACGCCCATCTCCGACCACCCCTTCGAGCCATTGCGAAAGCCGCTTCGCCATGGGGGTGGCATGTGCCGACCGCCGGGGCGAGGGCATCGGGTCCAATCGGACGCTTCGCGTCCTGGCGCAGCCGTGAGGTCAGAGGTCCAGAACGAAGCGCAGTGCCTGGTCCATGGAGCGCAGCTCGTTGGGCGCGACCATGCCCCGTCGAGAGGCCAGCCGACGGGTCGGGACCACTCGGAGCTGGTCGCAACGGGCGTAAGACGTGTGGTCCAGCCCGCTGCTCCCGGGGTCTAGCTCGACATGGTTGCGCAACCCGTAGGCGACGGAGCTCACCGGTACAACCACGACCAGGTCCCCAGGCCCGTTGTTCAAGAGATCGACCGAGACCACGACGGCAGGCCGCAAGGACGCCGGGGCCGGCCCTGCGCACACTGCCCACCATCGTTCACTTGATGACGACAGAACGATCGAAGTTCAGGCGCGGGCCCCCAGGGGGAACGTGCTTGTTCTTCGTAGCGGTCTGACCGTCCGCCGACTTGAACTTGTCCTTGCCCTTGACGGCGAAGAACTTCTCAACGGCCTTGGCCACCGTTCCATTCGGGCCCATGATGCCGAGCGTCGGGTCGTACTCGATGTTGTTGATCTCGAGCCAAATATGGCCGTCGCCAAAGAAGATGCGGTTGATCGTGTCATAGCCGGTCGTCTTGCCGTACCGCTCGACGTTTCCCTTGAAACTGGCCTCGCGAGTGAGGACCGCGTCCTTTCCGATGTCGGCAAGGCGCTTCGTGAGCAACGGCCGATTGTCGCCGCCGGGGATGACCGGTGGCGGATTCGGTATCACCATTTTGAAGAGCTCGTTGAAAATACTGCTCAGGACCATGCATGGCGCACCGATTTTGGCGTCGGCGTTCCCGAGGAGGTAGTCGACGAGACTGAACTCTCCCGAGACCGTCGAATAGATCAGGTTGCTGATGGGCAGGTCGTTGAGGAATGCTTCGAACACCGTCTTCGCCAGCGCATCGATGTCGGCCACATCAATGCCGTCGCTGGCCATCTTTGTCTCGGACTCGAGGCCGATCCGTAGGAGAGGCATATTGTCCTCGAGTTGCTGGTAGGCCGCGGGCGTCGCCGCGGCCTTGAGCGCGGCGCGGAACGGGCGGTGCTGAAGTATCGCCATGACGTGGTTCCTGCCGACGTCGGTGGAGTTCGGTAGCAGGAAGTCGTTGATCGCCCGGTCGGCCATCCCTTTCTTCAGCCAGCTGAAGTCGGCGATCGCCTTCAGAGACAGCGACGTGAGCGACCCGCCGCCGACCGCGGCGCGTGGGGCGGCGAAGAATACCGTGGCCCACGCCACCATGTCGGTGGTCTTGGCCTCAGCGAGCGCGGCGCGCGCCTCCAACTGGAAGAACTCACCGTGCTTCTGATGGAGCTCGGTGCCCTTCGCGAATGTCGTCTTGAAATTGTGCTTGCGCGCCGCTGCTCGGTACTGGGTGGCGAGGGGCGCCAGTTCGACGGCTCGCGCATCGCTGAGCTCCTGAATCTTCGTGTCGACGATCTGCCTCAGCTCGTCGACTATCGACTTGCGGGCGCTCAGCTCGGCGTTCATCTTCTTCTTTTCCTTCTTCTTCTCCGTGGTAGTCAGCTGCGTGTCCCAGCTGTAGATGGCATTCTTCACGTCTCGAAGAGCCGAGAGCTTCGTCGCCGTGTCACCCGTGCCCTTGGCGGTGGCGAAAGCGTCCAGCGCGTCGTCGATCCTTGTCACCTCCTTCGGCCGTGTGTTGCCTTTCACCGTCGAGTCGAGCTTCCACGTCGCCGACACCGGGATATCGTCGTACCGCATGATGGCCGGGGATCTTCGGCTGATGCCGGCGACCTCCCGCCTCGCCGTGGCGGCGCCCTGCTGAATGGTGTGGGTCAGCTCGTGGGCCAGCAACTCCTGTCCGGCCGGCGTCGAGGTGCTCGGCGCCCCGCCCCGGAAGAAGATGTCGGGGCCGATCGTGAACGCCCGGGCCTGGATGGCGTCGTTCAACTGAGTGGCGGCGCTGCCCTCATGGATGCGAACGCGACTGAAGTCAGCGCCGAAGGCCCCCTCCATCCTGGTGCGGGGGGCGTCCGGCAATGGCGATCCACCCTGCCGCGCCGCGTTCACGGCGCGCTCGGCGCTGCTGTCCAGCTCACCGCCCGCGAACCCGACTTCGGCCTCGACCGGCGCCCGTTGGACCTCCGCCGAACCGAACGCGTCCTTCGAGGTCGACGCCTCGTCGTGCTGCGGTCCCGAGCGCAGGGCCCGTACCACCTCGGCCGCCACCGCATCTGCCTCACGCTCGTGGCGGTCACCCGCTGGTCCGACCTCGAGCTTGGCCTGGGCCTGGGCCACCAACCGGTTCACTGCCCGATTGCCGGCTGTCTGCTGGAGGGCGAGCAGCCGACCGATCGAGGACGACGGCGGGACCCGTCGGGCCGCGGTTCGGGGCGCGACGTGCTCGGCGTGCCGATCCTTGTCGGTCTTGCGGGTCCTCTCGGCCACCGCGGACCTCCCGGAGCAGGTCGTCAGCCCTCGCGGGCCCGGCGGGGGTCGAATGGAGCGGTTAGGCGGGTTCTCCTACGGCCGCCTCGGTGACCATGGCGTCGAGGTAGGACGAGCGGCCGTACTTGGCGCGATAGGCGGCATCAACCTGCCGGACCAGGCATGAGCGCAGCGACCGGTGCAGTCCTGCAGCCAGCTGGCGACCGCCGGGTGGCCGGCCGTCCGGGGTCCCGACCGTCTCGCCCTGGGTCGTCAGTCACCCTGGGTCGTCAGTGACCGGACGAGCGAAGTTGGCGCACGTCCCGCAGCTGGTCGCCGAGCCACTTGGCGACGTCGTTCTCCCGGACGAAAGCGGCGCACGCGGCCAGGCGGTCCCGGCGCTCCCCGGCGTCCATGGTGAGGGCGGCGAAGATGGCGTCGGCCTGCTGCTGGATGTCGAAGGGATGCAACGTGATCGCGAACCTGCCCAGCTCCTCGTACGCGCCCGCATTCTCCGACAGGGCGAGCACGCCGCCACGGCGGTTGACGAGGACCGCCTCCTTGGCCACCAGGTTCATCCCGTCGGAGATGGGATTGACCACGAGCACGTCGAACAGCTTGTAGGCGGCCACCACCTCGTGGAAGTCGCCCTCCAGGCTGAGCACGACCGGCTGCCAGTCGGCCGTGCCGCGCTTGGCGTTGACCTCGTCCACCAGCCGGCGGATCCGGTCCAGGTGGTCGGCGTACTGCTCGACGTCTTGCCGGCTGGGCTGCACGAGGGCCAGGAATGTGACTCGCCCCGCCAGCTCGGGGTGGTCGTCGAGCAACGCCTCGAAGGCCCGGAAGCCTCGCAGGATGTTCTTGCTGGGATCGGCCCGATCGACCCGCAGGATGAGGTTCTCCCGTCGGACCCCGGCCAGGCGCCGCTCGTGGTCGGCTACCGCCGGCGAGGTGGCCGTAGCCTCCAGCTCGTCCGGGTCCACCGAGATGGGGTAATGCCGGGCGTGGACGGTGCGCCCCCCGACCTCGACGGTGAGCCGCCCTTCGTCCACCGTCAGGCCGAGCAGCTCCTCGCAGCCCAGGAGGAAGTTGCGGGCGTAGCGCCTGGAGTGGAAGGCCACGACGTCGTTGCCCAGGACGCCGTTGAACACGGCCCGCCGCATCGCCGGCGGCAGCACCCGCCAGGCGTCGGGATGGGGCCAGGGGATGTGGACGAAGTGGTGGAGGAACACGCCCGGGCAACGGTCCCGGACCAGTCCCGGCACCAGGTACAGGTGGTAGTCCTGCACCATCACCGTGGCCCGCCCACCACGGGCCTCCACCTCCTCGGCCACCGCCTCGGCGAAGCGCCTGTTCACCGGGACGTACCCGTGGTCGAAGGCGTCGACCTCCCGGCGGGTGATGTCGGGCGTGTTGCCCAGGTCCCACAGGTAGTGCTGGAGGAACCACAGCAGAGGGTTCGAGATGACGGCGTAGAACTTGTGCTGGGCCTCCGCATCCAGCTCGACCATTCGCAGGTGCACCCCCGGACCGTCCCCCGCGGGATTGAACGCCTGTCCGCCGTGCTCGCGGGCCACGGCCACGTCCTCGTCGCCCAGCGCCGCGCAGACCCACACCGCGTCCTGCAGGTGGCCGGCCAGGCCAGCCAGTGCCGTCACCAGCCCCCCGTGCCCAGGCGTGGACGTGCGCTCGCCGTGGTCCCGGCTGTACTGCACCGGGCCCCGGTTCGAGACCAGGATGAGGGGCCCGTCCCCCGCACCCTCCGCCACGACCACCGCCGCCGTGCCTACCCGCCGCTGCCGGAGGCGGCCTTGCGCACCCGCTCCTCGGCCTGGATGAGGTGGTAGAGGAGCACCAGCTGGGTGAGGGCCAGCGGCTCGTCCCGGGTGTCGTCGTCGGGGTCGAGCCGGCCGAGCGCCTCGGGCAGCGGCGCGTCCACGCCGAGATCGTCCCAGATCGCCTGCTCCACCTTCTTGGTGATGTCCCGGTCGGCGAAGGAGTGGATGTGGACGGCGTCGACGGGCTTGCCGTCGTCGTCCCGGGTGAGCTTCAGGTGCATGGCCTGTTCGGTCTCCTCACCCAGGATCGTGTGGAGCTCGGGGTGGTCGATCGTGGGACGGAGGAGGAGCGTGGCGCTCAGCGGGTCGTCGGCCGTCTCACCGCGTTCCTCGATCGGAGCGAACCGCACCACGATGTCGGCATGGGCGCGCTGGGGACGGATGAACTCCTCCGATTCGGGCTCCCGCTTCTTCAGGTCCTTGCGGACCTCGTCCTCGCTGTAGCCGCGCTTCTTCGTGTCGCGCGCCATCTTCCAGGCGATGCGGATCTCCTCGGGCGGATAGAGGTAGACGGTCGCGTCGAAGCAGGACCGCGCCGCCTCGGTGTAGAGGGGAAGGAGCCCCTCGACGATCACGAACTCGCGAGGCTCGACCAGCTCGGGGCGTCCGAGCCGGCCGGTGTCGTGGTCGTAGACGGGCTTCAGGACGGGTTCCCCGAGCGCAAGGTGCTGGAGATGCTGCACCATGATGCCGATGTAGTTGCACTTGGGGTTGAGCGGGGTGAAGGGAAGCGACTTCCGCTCTTCGCGGTCGTAGCGGTGATAGTCGTCGGCCCCGACCGAGGTGATGCGGTCCGGTCCCAGGGCGGCGGCCAGGCCCGCGGTCACCGTGGTCTTCCCCGTGCCGCTGTCACCCGCGATCGCCATCATGATCGGCCGGGACCGCCCGCCACCGTTGCCCTGGTTCGTCCGCCGGACGTTCATGTGCATCTCGGACATGCCTACCCCCCGTGGTTGGTCTCGGCCGGGATCTGCTCGTCCTTGCCGATGACGACGATGCCCTTGTCGGACACGGTGAACCGCCTGCGGTCGGCGACGCTGTCCACGCCGATCTCGGTGCCCGGCGGCACCTCCACGTTCTTGTCGATGATGGCGTTGCGCACCACCGCTCCCCGCCCGACCACCACGTCGTGCATCAGCACCGACTGCTCCACGGTGGCGTCGGGATGGATGGAGACCCCAGGGGAGATGATCGACCCCTGCACGGTGGCCCCGCGCACGACGGCGCCGGCGCACACCATCGAGTTCAGGACCCGTCCCGTGCCTTCCACCCCCTCGTACAGAAACTTGGCCGGGGGAAGGGCGGGGCCAGACGTGTGGATGGGCCAGCGGTCGTTGTACAGGTTGAACTTGGGCTGCGACGAGACGAGGTCCATGTGCGCCTCGTAGTAGGCATCGAGCGTCCCCACGTCGCGCCAGTAGCCGTGGTCGCCCTCGTGCTCGCCGGGAACCCGGTTGCCGGTGAAGTCGTGGACGTGGGCGACGCCCTCGCCGACCAGCATGGGGATGATGTCGCCGCCGACGTCGTGGTCGGACCCGTCGGCGTGGGCGTCGGCCGAGACGGCCTCGATCAGCGCGCTGGCGGTGAAGACGTAGTTGCCCATGGAGGCGAAGGCATGGTCCGGATCGTCGGGAAGCGGGACGGGCTCGGAGGGCTTCTCCTTGAAGCTGCGGATCACCGTGTCCTCTCCCGCTTCGATCACCCCGCTCGAACTGGCTTCTCCGATGGGAACCCGGACGCCGGCCACGGTGACCCCGGCGCCCGTTTCGATGTGTTGGGCCACCATCTGGCGTGGGTCCATCCGGTATACGTGGTCGGCACCGAAGACACAGATGTAGTCGGGCCTCTCGTCGGCGATGATCATGAGGTTCTGGTAGATGGCGTCGGCCGACCCCGAGAACCAGTGCGGCCCGCGGCGCATCTGGGCGGGGACGGGGCTGACGAAGCTGCCCAGCAAGGGCGACATGCGCCAGGTGCGGGAGATGTGCAGGTCGAGGCTGTGGCTCTTGTACTGAGTCAGGACGACGATCTTCAGGTAGCCGCCATTGGCGAGGTTGGACAGTACGAAGTCGACGAGCCGGTAGTGCCCGGCGAAGGGCACGGCGGGCTTGGCCCGGTCCGCGGTCAGCGGCAAGAGGCGCGTGCCCTCACCCCCAGCCAGCACGAGCGATAGCACCCGGGCATCGGCCATGGGCCTACCGTAATGGCCGTTCCGCGGGTCCGAAGACCGTTGCCGCGCCCCGCGTGTGGGTCAGGGCGTGGGGTCCGGGAAGGACCCGTCGTAGAAGTCGGAGTTGCCGAAGTTCGGCGCGCAGTGCTTTTGGGGGCCCTGCCGGCGCGGCGACCTGGCGGCGTCGCTGTCGCGGTGGGGTTGGCGACCGTGAGCGGTCAGTTGGCCCAGCTCGACCAGGGGACGTTCCAGTCGCCCAGGCCGTTGGTGGGGGAGAGCCGTTTCGGGGTGCCCACCACGGTCACCACGTCGCCCGGGAGGGTGAAGTTGTAGAACCACTGCCCGTCCTCGGGCGACAGGTTCACGCACCCGTGGGACACGTTGTTGTGGCCCTGGTCGGCCACCGACCACGGGGCGGCGTGGACGAACTCGCCGGAGTTCGAGATGCGCACGTCCCAGTCCACCGTCTCGTAGTACCCGTCCGGCGAGTTCCGGGGGAT
Source organism: Acidimicrobiales bacterium (assembly GCA_046263055.1). GTDB lineage: Bacteria > Actinomycetota > Acidimicrobiia > Acidimicrobiales > AC-14 > DATAQC01. The sequence continues at coordinate 9,296 of JBHELO010000073.1, forward strand.
GCCTACGGTGGCCGAGTCCATGACGACCTTGGGCGACTTGTCGGACACCACGTGGACCCCGCTGTCGGTGGGGTACTGGTCCCGGCCGGTGGACACGTCCAGGGTGCGCAGCGCGGCGCCGCCCGACGTGACCGTCATCTGGTGGGTGCCGGCGTCCACGGTGGACACGTGGGCGTCCCCGATGGTGAACGACATGGCCCGGGGCGTGACCGCCCACACACCGGCGCCGTCGTCGTAGGCAGCCAGGTCAGCCTTCACCGACACCTTGGTGTGGGGCGACCAGTAGGACTGCGGCCGGTAGTGCAGCTCGGTGTCGGAGAACCAGTGCCAGGCTCCCGCCACCGCCGGCGTGGCCGTGACTTGAACGTGGGACTCGAAGCCGGCGTGGTCGTGGACGGGCGCCGACAGGTAGAGGGCGATGGGCATGCCCACGCCCACCGTCTGGCCGTCGAGCGGGCCGATGCTGACCTTGAGGACCTTGGCGGGGGTGAGGGTCGTGAAGGTGGAGCGACGCACCCCCGGCCGTCCCTTGGCGTCGGTGACCGTGGCCTCCACGGTGTAGGTGGTGCCGGGTTGCAGCGGCGCCGAGGACTGCCAGTGGACGGGGTCACCGGTGCCCGGCAGCTCGGCCGGCCCGGCCGTGAGATCGGGCCCGACGCCCTTGATGGCGGTGGGCGTGGCCGCCCCTCCGGGGTTGGTCACCGAGACGCGCACCAGCCGGCCGGGGACGGTGCTCACCTGCACGGCGGCGTCGAGGCGGACGTCGGCGGCACCGTCGGGAGGCGACACGGTGACCGGCGGGAGGGGGTCGACGGGAGCCCGGGAGGACACCCGCGGGTGGGCTGCGCCCCGCTCCATTCGCCACGCGACGACCGTCCCCCCGCCGAGCAGGACGGCCACCCCCACGCCGACACCCACCACCGCCGACGGCTTCACCGGACGACTCCACGCGCGAACATCCAACCCATAGCATCGCGCACCTTCCGGCGCTCCGACGTTCGGGCCGGGCCAGCCGGCAATGCGTCCCCCGGCTCCCGCCGGGCCGTGGTTGCCGCGCTGGCGGACGGCTGGCACTCAGCGCATGTTGCCGGTGTGGCCGAGGGAGAACTGACCGGGCTGGGGCCAGACACACATGCCGTGGGGCTTGTTGGGCACCTGGATGCGGGCCATCAACTGGCCGTCGGCGGTGGAGAACCCGTAGACCTCGGCGTTGTAGCGGCCGCTGAGCCACAGCACCCGGCCATCGGGCGACACGCCGCCCATGTCCGGGCTGCCGCCGCCGGGGATGGTCCAGGTGGCCGCCACCCGCCGGGAGGCGACGTCGATGACGCTCACAGTGCCCGAGCCGCGGTTGGACACGTACATGGAGGCGCCGTCGCGGCTGGGGTAGATGCCGTGGGCGTCGCGGCCGGTGGGCATGAACCCCACCTCGCGGAAGCTGGCGGCGTCGATCAGGTGGACGCCGCCGAGCTTCATGTCGGCCACGTAGAACGTGGTGCCGGTGTCGTCCAGGCGGACGTCCTGGGGGCTCGACCCGGCCAGGTCCAGGTAGCCGACGATGGTCTCCGTCCGCAGGTCCACCTTCACCAGCCGGCCCGCGAACTCGCAGGAGGCGATGAGGTAGGAGCCGTCGGGGCTGAAGTCGGCGTGGTCGACGCCCTTGCAGTCCACGCTCAGCCGGCGGTGGAGCTTGAACCCGGGGAGGTCGTAGAAGTCCAGGCGCTGGCGGGCCTCGGCCACCACGATGGCCCGCTGTCCGTCGGGCGTGAAGTACAGGTTGTACGGGTCGTCCACCGGGATGTTGGGGCCCGACGGCTTGGCGGTGGCGGGGTCGATGGGCGTGAGGCTGTTGGCCAGGTCGTTGGTGGCGTACAGCGTGCGCAGGTCCCACGCCGGCACCACGTGCTGGGGGTCGAGCCCGGTCGGGTAGTGGGCGACGACCTGGGAGGTGGCGGGGTCGATCACGTCGATGCCCGTGCCCGCGCTCTCCGGGACGTAGAGGCGGTAGGGGTCCGAGGCGACGGCGGGGCTCAGTCCACCCGTCCCGGCCGCCCCGTACACGTGCGTGGCCGCCGCCGGCGCCGCCGTGCGGGCCTTGGTCGGGGCCGGGTGGCGCGAGCTCCCACCGAGGCCGCCGGCCACCAGGACGATGGCGGCCACGACGGTCAGCACCGTGAGGCCCGCCGCCAGGCGGCGCCGGCGGTAGGCCGCCGGCGTCGGCAAGGTGGGCAACCGGCCGGAGCCGGGGAGAGCCGTCACCGCTGCGCCGCCCTGCCCGCCGACCCCATCGGCGGGCAGGTCCGGGCCGTGAAGCTCAGGGCCGGTGCCAATGGTGGCGGCTGCGGTCCCGGCGGTCGGCCGCCGCTCTCCCGGTGGCGGGCGGTCTGCCCGTGGTGTCGGTGCCGCGCCGGGATGCGGCCTGCGTCGCCATGGCGACGATCCTACCGAGCGGCGTCGGCGCAGCTCACTACGATGGCCCGGTGGGCGATGAGGGGACGGTGGCGGGCGGCGTGCAGATCACGGGGGACACCACCCTCGAGGCCGACCTCGCCTGCCCGCAGGGCCCGGGCCTGGTGGTCGTGGCCGACGGCGTCACCCTGGACCTGGGCGGGCACACGGTGTCGGGCGGGACCGACCTGGGCAACCGGGGCCCCGGCATCGTGTTGCGCGGCGTGACCGGGTGCACAGTGCGCAACGGCACCGTGGAGGGCTTCGACGCCGGCGTGGCCATCGAGGGGGGCGGGGCCAACGCGGTCGAGGGCCTGACCGTGCAGGACAACATCGGGTCGCCCGACGGTGACTACGGCGACGGCATCGTGGTCAACGACTCGCGCGACAACCGCCTCCAGGGCAACGTCCTCCGGCGCAACGGGCCGTTCAGCGGCATCTCCCTCGGACCTCGGGCCAGCGGCAACCAGGTGCTCGACAACACGGTGGCCGACCACGACATGTCCCAGTCCCCGCTGCCCGACGCCGGGCGCCAGACCATGGGCATCCGCGTCGAGGGGCCGGCGGCCAACCACAACCGCATAGCCGGCAACACCGTCACCGGCAGCGGGTGCGACGGCATCGTCGTGCTGGCCACCTGCGACAACCCGGGAGACGAGCCGCCGTGCGCGGGCACGCCGCCCAACGAGCACAACGAGATCCTGGCCAACACCAGCAACGGCAACGGTCGCAGCGGCCGGGGCTGCGGCGTCCGGCTGTTCAGCATGCCGCTGCCCATGCCGCCGGTACACAACGTGGTTCGGGACAACGTGGCCGACGACAACGCCTCGTACGGGATCGCGCTGGACGGCCTGCCCGTCGGCTCGCCGGGCAACACCGCCACCGGCAACCGGGGGCAGGGCAACGGTGAGTTCGACGGGTCGGACGGCACCCTGATGCCGCCGTGCGGCCGCAACATGTGGGACGCCAACCGGTTCGGCACCGTCAACCAGCCGTGCGTGTCCCGGGGGGCACCGGAGTGAGCGGGCCGCCCGAGGCCGCCGCCGGTGCGCCGCACGGACGCCATGCCAGTTCGTCAGAGAGGGGAGTGCACATGTCCAACCCCGGTCAGCCCACCATCGGGCCGGGCGCCACCGGTGACGCCGTCAAGCGGCTCCAGCGCGCCCTGCGGCGCACGCCCGACCTCAGCCTGGTGGTGGACGGGGTCTTCGGGCCCGCCACCGAGGCGGCGGTGACGGCCTTCCAGCAGGGCGCCGCCCTGGACGTGGACGGCATCGTCGGGCCGCTGACGTGGGCCGCCCTGCCCGACGGGGGGCCGATGCCCATCCTGCGCCAGGGGACCGCCGGGCTGGTGGTGGCCCGCCTGCAGAACGTGCTCACCAACGGTGCGCCCGGCCAGTGGACCACCACGCCCGGCCCCATCGACGAGCACTTCGGGCCGTCGACGGAGGCGTCGGTCAAGGCGTTCCAGACCTGGGGCGGGGTCCCTGCCGACGGGGTGGTGGGCGACCGGACGTGGTCGGTGTCCCTCCACGCCCTGAGCGCCACCCTGGAGACCACCGTCGGCCTCGCCTTCGTGATCGGCTGATATCGCCGGCCCGCTCGGCGGGCGTCCCGGCCGCGGGCCGGTGAGGGCGCCCGGGCGCCGTCTTTGGTGGCCGTCAGGTAGGCGGTGCCGGAGGCGTCGAAGGCCACCGAGGGGTCGGCGGTGGGGGAGGTGAACCCACCGTTGGGGTGATCCAGGAGGCGCCACCGTCGAAGCTGGCCCGGGGTTGCACGAGGAGGGCCAGGCCCCGACCGCCGGGCCCGGCGCCGGCCCCGTCGGCGGCCTCCGGCACCGGGCGCCGCTCGGGGCGGCCTATCCTGCGCTGCGGCGGCGATCGCCTGAAGCACCATGACGACGTAGCCCACTTCCTCCCACTTGGCATGATCGGGGACGGTCGCGATGCACGACGACGAGCAGGGACCCGACACCCCGCGCCGGCGCGCGGGTGCCGGCGCGCCCCTGCTGGAGGTCGTGGGCCTGGCCGTCCGGTACGGCGACGAGGTGGACGCCCTGCGGGGCGTGAGCTTCCGCCTCGACCGGGGCGAGACCTTGGCCGTTGTGGGCGAGAGCGGGTCGGGGAAGTCCACGCTGGCCCTGTGCCTGGCCGGGCTCGTCCAGCCCCCCGACGCCCGGGGGAGCGTGCGGGTGGACGGCACCGAGATGCTCGGCGCGTCCGACGAGCAGCTCCGGGCGGTGCGGTGGGCCACCGTCGCCCTCAGCCTCCAGGGGGCGCCCTTCAACCCGGTGGTGCCCCTGGCCACCCAGGTGGCGGAGCCGATGCGGGACCGGCTGCGCATGGGCGCCGCCGAGGCCCGGGCCCGGGCCGACGAGCTGGCCCGCGAGGTCCTGCTGGATCCCGCCCTCCTCGACCGATACGCCCACGAGCTCTCCGGCGGCCAGCGCCAGCGGGCCAGCCTGGCCATGGCCCTGGCCCTGGACCCCGCCCTGGTCGTCCTCGACGAGCCCACGTCGGCCCTCGATCCCGTCACCCGCCACCAACTGGTGGAGGCCATCCAGCGCCTGACCCGGGACCGCAACCTCGCGCTGGTGGTGATCTCCCACGACCTGCCCGACGCCGCCCGACTGGCCACCCGCAGCATGGTTCTCTACGCCGGCGAGGTCATGGAGGAGGGCCCCACCCAACGGGTCATCGCCGATCCCGCCCACCCGTACACGTGGGCGCTGGTCAACGCCTATCCGGTGATGAGCACCACCAAGGACCTGCGGCCCATCCGGGGCCTTCCGCCCGACCCGAGAGCCGTGCCTCCGGGCTGCCCCTACAACCCCCGCTGCACCCAGGCCGAGCCCGTCTGCCGGGAGGGCCACCCCGACCTGCTGGCGTCGCGAGGGCGGCGGGTCCTGTGCCACTTCGGGGGCCTCAAGACCCTGCTGACGGCCGACGACGTGACCAAGTCGTTCGGCCGGGGGAAGCACGCGGTGGCGGCCCTGCGTGGGGTGTCCATCAGCCTGCGCGAAGGGGAGTCGGTGGGGTTGGTCGGCCCGTCGGGGAGCGGTAAGTCCACCCTGGGGCGCATCCTGGCCGGCCACCTGCCCCTGGACTCGGGGCGGGTGACGCTGGAGAACGAGGCACTGCCCGCGTCGTGGCGAGGCGCCGACCGCGCCCGGCGCCGGCGGGTGCAGCTGATCATGCAGGACCCCGCTGACTCGCTGTCGCCCCGCCTCACGGTGGAGGAGCTCGTCCGGGAGCCCCTGGACCTGGCCAAGGGGAGCGACGCCGCCGGGCGACGGTCGGCGGTGGCGGAGGTGCTCGAGAGCGTCGGTCTACCGCCCAGCGGCACCTTCCTGCAGGCCCGGACGCACGAGCTGTCGGGCGGCCAGCTCCAGCGCATCTCGCTGGCCCGGGCCCTGCTGGCCGACCCCAAGGTGCTGGTGGCCGACGAGCCCACCGCCATGCTCGACGCGTCCGAGCAGGCCCGGCTCCTCGTGGTGCTGCGGGAGCGCCAGGTGGAGATGGGCCTGGGATTGGTGCTCATCTCCCACGACCTGGCCGCGGTGCGCAAGGTGACCGATCGAATTGTGGTCCTCGACGACGGGCTGGTGGTGGAGGAGGGCCCGTCGCCCGAGGTGTCGGCCCGCCCCCGCAGCACCACGGCCCGCCTCCTGATCGAGGCCTCGCCCGCCTTCCAGCTGGCCGGCGCCAACGGCAGTGCCCCGCCCGCCCCATGACCACCAAACCGGTGCGGCGCTAGGTGACGGACGCCAGTAGTGACGGGAAGGCTCTCGGCCTCATAGGCTAGGTTCGTACGTCGTAGCATGGATGCAGCGGAAATTTCACCACATCAACGGAGGATGCCTGTGAGGCACGTGAAGCGAGAAGCGTGGCGGGGCGTGATCGTCTTCGCGGTGGTCCTCGCCGGTGCCCTGGCGGCCATGGGACCCGGTCCGGCGGGCGCCGACGTCACCGGAGTGACCGGCAGCGCCTTCGGCGTGTCCATCCAGAACCTGACGATCTTCGGGGGCGCCCAGCCGAAGTACGGGCCCAAGCCCACGGTGACCCTGCCGGCCGCCGGTTCGGCCACGCCCGTCACCGGTACGGACCCGTCGGAGAAGGTCAGCGGCGGGCCGGCCACGTTCCTCGAGTCGGGCTTGGTCACCGTGAGCACCCAGGGGACGGTGGGGGCCACCGGGTCGGTGACCAGCACCGCCACGCTGAACCAGCTGACCAACGCCAGCGGCGAGCAGCTCACGGCCGACAGCCTGGCCAGCACGTGCACCGCCAACCAGAGCGGCGTGACCGGGTCCACCACAGTCACCAACGGCAAGCTGGTCACGGCCACCGACGCCAGCCAGAACCCCACCACCACGGTGGAAATCCCTGCCAGCCCGGCGCCCAACACCCGCATCGACGGCAGCTTCCAGTTGGGCGCGACGGACACCGAGTCCTTCACCTGGTTCTTCAACGAGCAGACCACCAACCCGGACGGCTCCATCACCGTCACCGCCGCCCACGAGAGGCTCAACGGCCCCACCGCCACACCCGGCGACCTGTACCTCGGCCAGGTCGTGTGCGGCGTGACCGTGCCAGGCGGGCCGACCACCAGCTCCACCTCCTCCACGTCCACGACGAGTTCCACGACGACCTCGACCACGGCGCCCCCCCAGACGACCACCACCGCGCCACCGGCGGGCCAGGTGGGCGGCGGCGCCTTCGGCTACTCGTTGGTCATCAACCTCTTCGGGGGGCAGACGGCCAAGACCGAGGGGCCGACGCCCACCGTGTCCCTGCCGCCCGCCGGCTCGGCCACGCCGATCACCGCCGGGGACCCGTCGGAGACCATTGGGTTCGGGCCGGCCACGTTCTTCGAGTCGAAGGCGCTCAGCCTGAGCACCGAGGGCGTGCCGGGAGGGACGGTGAAGAGCTCGGCCACCATCGACTCCATCACCGACCCCCACGGGGAGCAGTTCACCGCCGATCGCCTGGCCAGCACCTGCACCGCCGACCAGAGCGGTGCGTCGGGCTCGGTGTCGGTCACCAACGGCAAGATGGTCACCTCGACAGACGCCGACCAGAACCCGACCAACACCGTCACGGTCCCCGCCAACCCCGGCCCCAACACCCGGATCGACGGCAGCTTCGTGTTGGGCCCCGCCGACACCGAGAGCTTCACGTGGATATTCAACGAGCAGGTCACCAGTGCCGGCTCGGTCACGGTCAACGCCGCCCACGAGATCCTCCACGGCCCGACGGCCAAGGGTGAGCTCATCGTGGGCCAGGTTCGCTGCGCCACCACCGCCGCCGGGGCGTCGACGGCCACTGTCACGGCCGCGTCGGGCCGGTCGGGCGGCGGCCTGGCCGCCACCGGGGCCGACGTGGCCCGCCAGACCGATGTCGCGCTGTGGCTGATCCTGGTCGGCGCGACGGCCGTGCTGGCCGCCGGGGGCCGGCCCGGCGGCCGCCGCCTGCGGTTGGCAACCAGTGCCACCCGACCTGGCGGCGCTGTGCCGGCATCACCATCCAGCGGGCCTGTACCTCGAACGGCGCGGGTGGTCTCGGCCCGGGCCCCCACCGCCGCCGAGGCGAGGGTGGCCACCGTTTCTCCCCCCGGGGCCGAATCGGCCGCCCGGCCGGGGGGTGGCCCGACCGCCGCGGGGACGGCCGGTAGGACGCCGACCACCCGGGGCCTGGTCCCCTGGGTGCTCGCCGCCGGTGCGGTGGCCATGACCGCCACCGAACGGCGACGGCGTCAGCGCCGTCGCCCGGGGGCCGGTGCCGCCTAGCCGCATGCCGGCAGGCGGCGGCCTGGACGTCCGCCAGGCGGGCGTGGCGGCGCCGACGGTCGGCGCCGACAACGCCCTCCTGGGGGACACGGCGGCACCGGCGCGCCGATCCCGCCGCCGTCGACTGGCCGTGTCGCTGGGGTCCTACGTCGGCATGGTGTTCGTCCTCCTCACCCTGAACTTCCTGATCCCCCGGGCCATGCCTGGCGACCCCATCCAGGGGCTCGTGGGCCAGGCGTCGGCCAACTTCACGTTCGGCGACCAGACCAAGGTGGCGCTCGAGAAGTACTACGGCCTCCGAGGCTCGCTGCCCAGCCAGTACGTGCACTACCTCTCCCGCCTGGCCCATGGTGACCTGGGCCGCACCATCACAACCAATGCCAAGGTGGCCACCGAGCTGCGCCGCCGGGCCGGGTGGACGGTGCTCCTGCTCGGCACGTCCACCGTGGTGGCCACCGGCCTGGGGACGGTGGCGGGCATCCACTCCGGGTGGCGTCGCGACCGGCCCATGGACCGGGGCCTGATGACGGTGCTGCTGGTCGTGCAGGAGTTCCCGGCGTTCCTGCTGGGGGCGCTGATCCTCTACCTCTTCGCCGTCAAGCTCGGGTGGTTCCCGCTGGCCCACGGCCAGGCGGACTTCTCGGGCAGCTTCAGCCTCTTCCGCAAGGTCGTCGACATGGCCGACCACCTGGTGCTGCCCCTGGTCGTCCTCACCGCCGCCATCGCCGCCGACAGCTACCTGGTCATGCGCTCGAGCATGGTCAGCGAGCTGGGCTCCGACTATCTGCGTTTGGGGCGGGCCAAGGGGCTGCGTGACCGCCGGCTCAAGTACCGCCACGCAGCCCGCAACGCCCTGCTCCCCCTGGTGGCTCTCACCGCCGTCGACGTCGGGTTCGCGGTGACGGCCAACATCGTCGTCGAGCGCATCTTCAGTTATCCCGGCCTCGGCGGCCTGCTCTTCGACTCCATCGCCAAGCGCGACTACCCGGCCATCCAGGGCGTGTTCCTCGTCCTCAGCGTCGGCATCGTCACCGTCAACGCCGTGGCCGACGCCCTGTACCGCAAGCTCGACCCGAGGACGGCGTGAGCACCACCGCCCCCCCCGTCGACGCGCCGGCGCCCGTCCCCCCCGGCCGGCATGCCCCGCCGGCGGGCGCCGGCGACGCGCCGAAGGGCGGCGACCGGAGGTACTCGCCCCTGGTGGTGGCGGGGCTGGTCCTGCTCGCCATAGTGGTGGGGGTCGCCCTGGCCGCCCCCCTGCTCAGCCGCTACTCCCCGAAAGCGATCTCGGGACCCTCCTACTCGCAGCCGTCGGCCCGCCACTGGCTGGGCACCGACGACTCCGGCCGGGATCTCTTCGCCCAGCTCGTGTACGGCGCCCGGGCGTCGCTCTTCGTGGCCGTCGTGGCCGGCTCGCTGGCCATGGTGGGGGCCGTGTTGCTCGGTGTGCTCCCGGCGGTGGCGGGCGGGGCCACCGACACGGTGTGCAACCGGGTGGTGGTGTTCCTGCTGGCCCTGCCAGCGGCGCCGCTCCTGATCATGATCGGTGCCATGGCCGGCAACCAGCGAGTGGCCATCATCCTGGTCATCGGCTTCCTCGGTGTGGCGCCCACCGCCCGCCTCCTGCGGGCGCGGACGATCTCCCTGCGCCAGCGGGGCTTCATCGCCAGCGCCCGGGGGTTCGGCAGCGGCCCGCTGTACCTCACCCGCCGGCATCTGGTCCCCTCGCTCGGTCCCCTGCTCGTGGTGCGCTTCGTGAACTGGGCCGGGGTCGCCGTGGGGCTGGAGGCGGGCCTCGCCTTCCTCGGGCTCGGCAACCCGAGCAGCATCAGCTGGGGAATGACGATGAACCGGGCCCTGAGCCAGCAGGCCGTCTACTTCAGCCCCCTGTGGACGTGGTGGGCGCTGCCGCCCGGCTTCGCCGTCACCATCACCATTCTCGGCTTCGTCTTCCTCGGTGTTGGCCTCGAGCCCACCTTCAACCCCCGTTGGTTGGCCAACGCATGATCGACCGGCGGCAGTTCCTGCTCGGCTCCCTGGGGGGTGCGGCGGCGCTGGCGGTGGCCGGATGCACGAGCCGTTCCTCCCCGTCTTCCTCGGCGGCGGCCGCCGGCGGGCGCCCCACCCTGCGCCTTCCCCAGGGCGCCACCGGCTTTCCGTCGCCCTTCGCGGCCAACGCCGACATCGGTTACAACCAGATGAGCCTCATCTACGACACCCTGCTCTGGAAGGACGGCGACGGCCAGCTCCTGCCGTGGTTGGCCGCCAGCTGGACGGTGTCGGAGGACCACCTCACCTACACCTTCGTCCTTCGCGACGGCGTGAAGTGGGCCGACGGGCGCCCCTTCACCGCCGACGACGTGACGTTCACGTTCGACTACTACGCGGCCCAGGTGACGCTCTCGCCCCCGATCATCATCCAGCCCCCCCAGGGCATTGCCAAGGTGCGGGCGGTCGATCCCACCACCGTGGAGATCACCCTCAAGAGCCCCCAGGTGACGTTCCCCGAGCAGGTCGTGGGGGCGGTGCCCATCATCCCCAAGCAGGTGTGGGCCCCCATCAAGGACCCCGCCTCGGCCCAGGACCGCAAGGTGCTGGTGGGCACCGGCCCCTACCGCCTGGCGTCCTACGACGGCGACGGCGGCGAGCTGCTCTACCTGGCCCGCGACGACTACTTCCTCGGCCCGCCCTACGTCCGCCGCATCGAGGAGCGGGCCATTGACGACCAGTTCGCCGGCCTCCTCGCCAACAACACCGACATCGCCCGGGGGCAGGGTCTGCGGCCCGACACCATCGCCCCGTTCACCGCCGACAAGGGCTACGCCGTGGTGACCCAGTCGGGTTCCACCTCGTCGCCGCTGTACTGGAACATGGGTCGCGAGGGCCCGCTTTCCGACGTGCGATTTCGGCGGGCGTGCGCCATGGCCATCGACCGCCGGGACCTCGTCACCCGCCTGGCCTCCGGTCGGGGCCTACCCGGGAACCCCGGCTTCCTGAGCCCCGCCAACCCCTCCTACGTGCCCGTCCCCCAGTACGACTTCGACGTGGCTGGCGCCAACGCCCTGCTCGACGCGGCCGGCTACCGGCTGCCGCCGGGGGCCGGTGTCCGCCAGGGGCCCAGGGGCCCCCTCAGCTTCGGGTTGCTCATGAGCAACGGGGATGCCGCCCTCTCCGAGCTCCTGGTGGCCGACTTCAAGCGGGTGGGGATCGAGGTCAAGCCCAAGCTGGTCCAGATCGGGCCTCAGCTCTTCGGAGCCAAGTTGGTCGGCGACTTCGACATGGCCGTGCTCTTCTTCCCGGGTCCGGGTCCCGGAGGTCCCAGCGCCGACCCCGACATCCTCCGCCTGCTGTTCTCGTCCCGGTTGTCGGCAAGCCTCGAGGGTGCGGCCTCCTACGCCAACCCCACCTTCGACGACCTGGCCGACCGCCAGCGGGAAACCTTCGACGACGCAGAGCGCAAGGCCCTGGTGGCTCAGATGCAGGCCATCCTCGCCGACGACCTCCCGATGCTGCCCCTCTTCTATCCGGAGGTGGCCATCGTCTACCGCACCAAGGTCCTCGACCAGTACTACTTCACGCCCGGTCAGTTCCCGGCCGAGTCCGACAACAAGCAGCTCTTCGTGACCGGCGCCAAGGCCGGTACGCAGATCCGGCACAGCTAGGAAGGCGGTTTCCACATGGGTGTATTCGTTCGTTCCCCGGCCGCGACGGGGCCCGCCCCCGTGACCTCCCGCCGGGCCGCCGCCGTTCTCGCCGGTGCGCTGGTGGCGGCCGGCTGCGGCGGCAGCAGCCACTCGGTGAGCAGCGGCACCACCACCTCCACGGCGGCGGCAGTCACCACCACCACGACGGTGCCCTCCACCGTGGATCCGGCCAAGGCCAACCAGGCCAAGGCCGCCATCCTCCAGCTGAACGACCTCCCGGCCGGGTTCCAGGCGACGGACCCGACGGACGGCAGCGGCCTCCACATCGACAAGGTGTGGGCCGACATCACCAGCTGCCTCGGTCTGCCCGCCCCCGGCGGGACCTCCTCGGTGGAGGCGGCGTCCACGACGTTCACCCGGGGCATCGCCACCCAGGCCATGTCGGCGGTGGAGTACACGGCCACGCCGGCCGCCCCCACCGTGGGCACCGCCCTGAACGGCCCCAAGTCCCAGGACTGCCTGACGGGGGCCTTCACCACCGACCTCAAGGCCTCGGCTCCCTCGGGCGGGACGCCCGGCAAGGTGACGATCGCCCCTCTCGACGGCGTGCCCCAGGTGGGTGACAGCGTGTTCGCCCGGCGCATGACCGCGCCGATCGACCTGGGCGGGGGATTCGTCGTGCACATCGTGGAGGACATGGTGGTGGTGTTCAAGGGCACCACCATGGTGCGCATGCTGTTCCTCGACCCGGGCGGCGTCGGGTTCCCCCAAGACCTCGAGCACACTCTGATCCAGCAGGTGGTCAGCCGCTCCTGAGGCTTAGGGTCAGCGACAGGACGACCTGCGCATCTCTGAGCCCCTACCGCCAGGTCGTCCATCCGAGTGCGCAGGTAGCTCCCCGGGCCCGCCAGGTCGTCCCGCTCCCGGACCGCCTGCCCATTCAGCAGGCAACGGTGGGGCGTCCGCCTTCCGGTGCCAGCAGCGGGGCGACCAGGTGCTGGACGCCCAAACCCTTTCCTGGGCGCGCCGCTGATGGTGAGCCGACGGCCCGTGCCGAGCGAAACGAGAGGTCCTTCTCGGCCCCCCTGGCTTTGCCGAGGTCAGCCGCACCGAGGAGGCCGGAGGTTCGGCCTCCTCGGTGATGCAACCCGGTCCCGCTGGAACCGCAGGACGCGTCCCGCAGCCAGGCTCAGCCGGTCGTGGCGGCGTTGCAGCGGGCCAGGGCGGCGTCGAACTGGGAGTTGCCCTGGGCCCGGGCTGCCTCGACCTGGGCGATGGCGGCGGTGAGCTGGCTGCCGCTCAGCGTCTGGCGGAGCGAGGACTCCGCAGCGTCCAGCTGGGCGTTGAACGCAGCGCGCTGCTGGACGAGCTGGCCGCAGGTGCCGCCGGGCACGGTCGTCGTGGTGCTCGACGAGGTCGTGGTGGTAGGCCGGATCGTCGTGCTGGTGCTCGACGAGGTCGTGGTGGTGGGCCGGATCGTCGTGCTGGTGCTCGACGAGGTCGTGGTGGTGGGCCGGATCGTCGTGCTGGTCGTCGACGTGGAGGTGCTCGTCGACGTGGAGGTGCTCGTCGACGTGGAGGTGCTGGTGCTCGTCGAGGTGGAGGTGCTGGTGCTCGTCGAGGTGGAGGTGCTGGTGCTCGTGGAGGTGGTGGCGGTCACGCCGCACGTGACCTGGCCGATGTAGAGGTCACCCTTGGCGGTGGGCCCGTGCAGGATCTCGTGGGCGGCGGTCACCGTGATCGAGCCGTCCGGGTTGATGGTCTGCTCGTTGAAGACCCAGGTGAACGTCTCGGTGTCGGTGGCGCTCAACGTGAAGCTGCCGTTGATGGTGGTGTTGGGCGCCGGGTTGGTCGGGATGTCGACCGTGGTGGTGGGGTTCTGGTTGGCGTCGGTGGCCGTCACCAGCTTGCCGTTGGTGACCGTGGTTGACCCGCTCACACCGCTCTGGTTGGCGGTGCAGGTGCTCGACAGGCTGTCAGCGGTGAACTGCTCGCCGTTGGCGTTGCTGATGTTGTTGAGCATGGCCGAACTGGTCACCGAACCGTTGGGCCCGAGCGTCCCCTGGGTGCTCACGGTGACCGTGCCCGACTCGAAGAAGGTGGCCGGCCCCGCCGAGACCGTCTCCGACGGGTCGGTGGCGGTGATGGGCGTGGCCGATCCCCCCGGCGGCAGGGTCACCGTGGGCTTGGGCCCGTACGGCGACTGGGCGCCGCCGAAGAGGGTCAGGTTCTGCATTGACACCCCGAAAGCGCTCCCGGTGACAGCCGTCACGTCGGCACCCGAGGAACCCCCGAGCAGGGCCCACGTGGAGGCACCGAGGGCCACCACGAGGACGATGGCCAACCTGCGCCGTTCAGCGACTAGAGGACCGCGTCCCACCATGTTGCCACTCCTTCTGGACCGAGTCATTGCAGGGCGTTCCCGTCATCGAACAGGGGCAAACGCGAGGTCGCGCGCCACGACGCCAACGGCAGTCTCCCATGAAAATGCGGGTAACGACAAGTGACGTCCGTCGCTCACCCCGAAAGGTCCTGGAAGGACGTGGCCGGGAACCTCTCGGTGATGACCATGATGGGCCGGCCGGAGGCGAAGATCCGGTACGTCCGGGAGACCACCTCGGCGGCGGGCTCGATGCCGAACTGGGCCGCGCACTCCCCGGCCGGCTCCCGGTCGGCCCGCAGGATCTCCCGGAACGTCTCCGTCCGGCGTTGGGACAGGAGGGTGCCGACGGGCGTGTCGGTGGTGAGCAGGCCGTCGAGGATGGCCGGGTCCACCCGGTCGACGGCCACCGCGACCTCGGCGTAGACGAGGCTCCGCTTGCTTTGCCGGCCCCGCAGCACCACCCGGCGCCGCAGGACACGGGCGTCGGGCGCCAGCTCGAGCGGCGCGTCGGCGCCGACCGTCGCGTCGTACTTCTGGAACAACTTGACCACTTCGATCGGCTCGTCGGCATAGGCCTCGAGCATGGGGGTGACGGTGCCGTCCGTGCCGACCAGTATTCGCTGGAACCGGGTCAGGAACGGCGGCTCGGCCAGAGGGGCCATCGGGGTGACCGTACCCGCTCCCGACCCCGCCATAGATCCGGGTCCGGTAAGGCGCCCTGGCCTTATATGTCCCGGCCGATAGCGGACGGCCACGATCAGGAGGCCGGTGACATCCCCCAGGCGTCGGTCACGTCGAGCGAGAGCGGGATGGCCACCGGGTCCTTGCCGGGCACGGTGACGATCACCTGGCCGGCCCATTTGCTGCCCATCTCGAAGGTCAGGCGCATCTCGTACGTGCCGGGGGCGACCTCCCGCCCGGTGTCGGTGACGGCCATGGCCGACATCCCGAGCATGTACGAGTTGATGCACACGTGGGCGCCGGTCACCGCCTGTCCCCCGGTGCGGGTGATGTGCAAGCGGTAGGAGCTGACGTCGGTTCGCGGCGGCTGGTCCCACTGCACCGCGTAGCTCGTGTCCGCGTGCACCCGCTGGGCGCAGCTCTTGGCGGCGGCGGCGCTGAAGCGGCTCAGGGCGGGCACGAAGCTGGCCAGGGCCAGGGCCGCCACCACGCCGAGCCGCCAACACCACCTCATTCCGCCCTCAAAATAGCACCCGGCGCCGGAATCCACGGATGCCCAGAAAGCCGAACACCACGGCGGAGCCGGCCAGCGCGCCGTACACGGCCACGAGTGGCATGTGCTCCACCCCGGTGCCCGTGAAGAGGGCGGCCCGCAGGCCCTCGCTCATGTAGACGATGGGGTTCACCAGCACCAGCCACTTGAGCCACGGCACCGGGTTGAGGGAGCCCCAGGTGTAGAAGATGGCCCCCCCGAAGGCCAGGGGCAGGGCGAGGGTGCCCGACAGCATGGGCACCGACGACGGCTTCAGGAGGGTGCCCATGGTCAGCCCGAGGGCGGCCGAGGTGATGCACGCCAACGGCGTCAAGGTGAGCAGCACCGGCCAGTTGATGAGGAGGTAGACGGGGGTGGCGGGCAGGAAGGCGGCCACGGGGAACACCACCATGGCGCCGAACAGGGCGAGGACGGCCCCGAACACGATCTTCTCGGCGGCCACCGAGGTGACGGACGTGGGGGCCAGCATGCGGCCCTCGAGCTCGTTGGTCACGTCGATCTCCCGGGCCAGGGGGACGGCCACCCGGAAGATCCCCTGGAAGGCCATGGCCTGGGCGATGAGGCCGGCCATCAGGAGGCTGGCGAAGCGGGACGCCCCGGCCTCGGTGCCGCCGCCCATGCCCTGCCCGATCCGGGGCAGCAGGTAGGTGAACACGAAGACGAGCAACAGGGGCTGGGTGACGGTGTTGTGCAGGAACTCCCACAGCGACTTGTCGAGCACCGTCAGGTCGCGCAGCAACAGGCCCCGCCACACCGCCCACCCGCCGGGACGGGGCCGGGGCTCGGCGGCCAGCGCCAGGGGCTCCTCGCCGACGGTGGCGGTAGCGGGGGCGGTAGTCATTCCCGGAGCTCCTTGCCGGTGAGGGAGATGAACACCCTCTCCAGGGTGGCCTCCTCCATGGAGAACGACCGCAGTGAGAACCCGTCGCCGTTGGCCATGGCCACCACCCTGGCCACCGCCCCGTCGGCGTCGTCCATGTGGATGCGCAGCTCGCTGTCGGACGGGATGACGTCGAGGACGCCGGGCACGGCGCGGATGGCGTCGGCCAGGCGGTCCAGGTCCCCCTCCACGCACAGGGCCACCGACCACGCCCCGCCCAGCGACCGCCGGAGCCGCTCGGGCGTGTCGAGGGCGAGCAGCCGGCCGCGGTCCATGATGGCCACCCGCTGGGCCAGCCGGTCGGCCTCCTCCATGTAGTGGGTCGTGAGCAGGATGGTCTGGCCGCCGGCGTGCAGGTCCCCCAGGATCTCCCAGAGGGCCAGGCGGCTCTGGGGGTCCAGCCCGGCGGTGGGCTCGTCCAGGAAGACCACCGCCGGGCGGGGCAGGAAGGCCCGGGCCAGCATCACCCGCCGGGCCATGCCGCCGGAGAGGGCGCCGATAGCGGTCGTGGCCCGGCCGGTGAGGCGGAAGCGCTCCAGCAGCTCGTCGGCCGCCGTCCGGGCCGCCCGGTGGCGGAAGCCGAAGTAGCGGGCGTGGAAGTACAGGTTCTCCCAGACGTTGAGGCTGCGGTCGAGGGTGTTGGCCTGGGCCACGACGCCCACCGCCGCCTTGGCCGCCCCCGGCTCGGCGGCCACGTCCACCCCGTTCACGGTGGCCGTACCCGACGTGGGCACCACCCGGGCCGTGAGCATCCCGACGGTGGTGGTCTTGCCCGCCCCGTTGGGCCCGAGGAGGGCGAAGATCTCGCCCTTGCGAACGGCCAGGTCCAGGTGGTCGACGGCCGTGCGGCCTCCCCCGTAGACCTTGGTGAGGGCGGTGGTGACGATGACGTTGTCGTCGGCGCCCGGCTCCGCTTCGGCCCGCGCCTCGCGGTCCGGTGCGGTGGTGCCCGCCGCCGCAGAACTGCGGCTCATGGCCAGCATTGTCCTTCAGATCGGGCCACGAGTGTCAAACAACCTCTCACGGCGAGAGTCGCCGGGGGCCGCGGGGAAGGAACGTGACCTCCCGGACATCGCCCACCCCGAGCAGGCACATCAGCATACGGGTCAGGCCCAGCCCGAACCCGCCGTGGGGCGGGCAGCCGTGGCGGAAGAAGTCCAGGTAGGGCCGGATGGCATCCACGCGGGCCGGGGTCTCCGAGGCCTGGGCCACCAGCCGGTCGTAGCGGTGCTCGCGCTGGGCGCCGGTGGTCACCTCCAGCCCGCTCCACAGCAGGTCGAAGCTCCGGGTCAGCTCCGACCCCTCCTGGAGCCGCATGTGGTAGAAGGGCCGGACGGCGCGGGGATAGTCGGTCACGAACACCAGGTGGTGGCCGTGCTCGGCGGCCACGTGGAGGCCCACCAGGCGCTCGCCCTCGGCGTCCAGGTCGCCCACGGCCGCCGCCGACTGGTGCCCGGCGGACGCCACCACCGCCTGGGCCTCGGCCATGGTCATGCGGGGGAAGGGCACGTCGGGCACCACCACCTCCCGCCCGAAGAGCCGCTCCACGTCCTTGCCGTGGGCCGCCGCCACCGCCGCCACCACGGAGGCCAGCCACCGCTCCTCGATGGCCATGACGTCGTCGTGGGAGGAGATCCAGGCGACCTCCACGTCCACGCTGGTGAACTCGGTGTCGTGGCGGGCGGTGACGAGGGGGTTGGCCCGGAAGACGGGGCCGATCTCGAAGACCTGGTCGAACCCCGCGCACATCGCCATCTGCTTGTAGAACTGGGGGGACTGGGCCAGGTAGGCCTGGCGCTCGAAGTACCCCACCGTGAACAGCTCCCGCCCGGACTGGTTGGGGACGGCCCGCAGCTTCGGGGAGTGGACCTCCACGAACCCGTGGTCGGCCCACCACTCCCGCATGGCCCGCTCCGCCGTGGTCTGGACCTCGAAGATCAGGCGGTTGCGGGGCCGGCGGAGGTCCACGTGGCGCCAGTCCAGGCGGGCCTCGAGCGGCGACGTGGCGTCCACCGGCGGCCGGTCGACAGCGGGCCCCACCACGCGAAGCTCCTCCAGCACGATCTGCACGGGCACGCTCGCCCGGCCGGCTGCGGCCACCACCCTGCCGGTGGCCTCCACCGCCGACTCGGGCGTCAGCCCGGCCAGGTCGGCGGCCGCCACGCCCTCGGGGTCCACCAGGTCCACGCTGCCCGTGTGGTCCCGAAGGGTCATGCGTCCCGGAACCTGCGACCCGTCCCGCGGGACGGCTGCGGCCCACCCGCACAGCCGGACGGGGCCGCCCGCCATGGCGCCGAGGTCCCGGACCAGGGTGCGCTCCACCCGCCGACCGTACCGGCCCGTGAGCGGGCCGGCGGCGGCTCGTCTCAGAGGCCCAGCTCCAGGAGGTCGCGCCCCACGACCGCCTCGCCGTCGAAGCCACCGCCGACGCCCGCCCGCCAGTGGTCGTCGGCCAGGGCGTCGTCGCCGGGGATGAAGTGGGTGAGCACCAGCCGGCGCACCCCCGCCTCCGCCGCCACCGATCCGACCCGGGACAGGGGCGTGTGGGAGGTGACCAGGTGGTGCCACCGACGGGCCTCCTCCCATGCCTCCTCGTCGTCGGGGTCGGGCTCGGGGGCACCGGCCGCCGACCCGGCGTCGTCGAACACCTCGTGGACGAGGACGTCGGCGCCCTGAGCCAGGCGGACGAGGTTCGGGCACGGCGCGGTGTCCCCGGAGACCACTACGGCGCCGGCGTCGGTGTCGAAGCGGTAGGCGAAGGCGGGGAACACAGGGGCGTGGCTGACCAGGGTGGCGGTGACCCGCACGGCGTCGTCCTCGGCCACCGCCAGGGGCTCCATGGGCGGGGCCACGACCTCGGGCGGCCGGGCCCCGATGGCGTCGGGGAGAGCGATCTCGGTGGGCACCACCATGGTCGAGAGGTCCCGGCGCCCGGCCTCCCGCATGCGGATGTTGAGGTCGTATGCGAAGGCCGACAGCGACGCGGCGGTGAGGTCGCCCAGCCCCGGGGTGGGGTTGGCGGGGTGTACGAGGGGCGTCGGGCGGCCGGCATCGTCGAGGGGGAGGGCGGCCTGGCCACCGGCCGCCCCCGGGCCGTGGACTGGCACCGGGGGGTTCCATTGGAGGATGGGCCAGCCCAGCAGGAAGAGGTTGAAGTAGTCGCACACGTGGTCGGAGTGCAGGTGGGTGACGAACACCCGGCGCAGGCCGGACAGCAGGCGGGCCCTACGCAGCTGGCGGGTGACGCCGCTGCCGCAGTCCACGAGGTAGGTGCGGTCGCCGACCACCAAGGCGGTGGCGATGCCCGACCGCACGGGCGACGGGAGCGGGCCGCCCGCCGTCCCCAGCATCACCAGCTTCGTGTGTCGCTCGGGCATCGGAGACGCGCGACCCTACTGGTCGGGCCTATGGCGGGCGCGGTGGACGATCGCCGACCGGGGCCCTCGGACGAGACGGAGGAACGGATGTCGGTACGCAGTGGTGGGGTGGCGAGGACGTGGGGCGCCCCGTTGGCGGCGCTGGTCGCCGTCGTGGTGGGGGCGTGCGGCAGCAGTGGCGGGAGCGGGGGAACGGTGAAGGCGGCCGCCGACCCGGGGCGGCCGGCGGCCGTCGCCCCCACCAACCGGGTGGTTCAGATCACCATGCTGCCCAAGCACTTCGACCCGTCGACGGTGGCGGCCAAGGTGGGCGAGACCGTCACCTTCCGGCTGGTCAACTCGGACACCACCTACCACGAGTTCACGATCGGCGACGCCACCACCCAGGCGGCCCGGGAGAAGGAGATGACGGCCATGGGGCCGACGCCCATGGGCATGGCCGACCGGCCCTACAGCGTCACCCTGGCCGGCGGGCAGACCAAGGAGCTGGCGTGGACCTTCATTTCGAAGGGGGCCGTGACCTACGCCGACCACGAGCCGGGGAACTTCGCGGCGGGGATGAAGGGCACGGTCACCGTCTCGTGAGCCCGCCGTCGCCGCCGCCCGGGCCGGCACCGGCGAGCGCCTCCAGGCGCGGCACCACCCGGGCGGGCGGCGGCATGGCGGCGATCTCGGCGGCCAGGCGGCCGGCGTGCCGGCGGAACCCGGGCTCCCCGAGCAGGGCGTCAGCGGCCGCCGCCACCGCCGCCGGGTTGACCTCGTCGGGCAGCAGGCGGAGCCCTGCGCCCAGCGCCGCGCAGCGCTCCGCGTTCCAGAACTGGTTGGCGCCCTGGGGCAGCAGGAGCAGCGGCAGGCCGGCGGCCAGGGCGGCGAGGGTGGTGCCCGACCCGCCGTGGCCCACCACCAGGTCGCAGCGCGGGAACAGGGCCGATTGCGGCAGGTAGCGCTCCACGTGCACGTGCGGCGGCTGGGGGCCCAGCTCGGCCGGGTCCCGGTTGGGGCCGACGGTCACGACCACGTTGGCCGCCCTGTCCCGCACGCCCTCCACCGCGGCCTCGATGACGCCGGGGGCGTCGTTGTCGAGCGTGCCCAGGGTGACGTAGACCGTGGGCCCCGGCGCCAGCGCCTCCGCCCAGGACGGCAGGGCCTCGCCGGCCACCGCGTCGAAGGGCACCGGCCGCATCCCGACCGCCACCGGACCGAGCTCGCTGGCCTCGGGCGACTGGAGACTGGCCGGGCAGATGTCCAAGTAGGGGGCGGACAGCATCCCCCCGAGGGGGCCGGGGGCCACGCCCCACGCCTCCCACAGCGGGCCCACCAGGTCGGCCGCGGCCCGGGCGAACTCCATCGGGAACAGGGGGCCGAGACTGTGGGCCACCCAGGGCAGGCCGGCGGCCGCCGCCGCCACCGGGCCCGCGAAGTCGGTGACGTCGTGCACCACCAGGGCGGGGCGGAAGGCTTCGACGGCGCGCATCAGGTCGGGGACCTTGGCCGGCGCCGCCACCCCGGCGAACATCTGGGCGCCGAACCGCCAGGCGCCTTCGGGCCCGGGAGGGGCCACGTCGGGACGGGCCAGCGTGCGGTCCAGCACCTTGCCGGGGCCGATCCCGGCCGGGAAGGCCACGAACCCGGCGTGCTCGGCCCGGGGGCAGAACCGGGACTCGGTGGCGAAGGCCACCTCGTGGCCCGCCGCCTGCAGGGCCCGGGCGAGGGGCACCATGGGGTGGAGGTGCCCGTACCCGGGCAGGCAGCTGCACAGCACGCGCATCCCCGGACCCTAGGTTGGCGGCCCGGCGGCGGGTCGTAGCATGGCCCCCGTGGCTCCGCCGGCGGTGACCGGCCCCGACCTGGAGGCCCTGGTCGTCGACGGTGCCGAGGGCCTCACCACCCGGTCGTGGGAGGCCCGGTCGGACGCCGTGGCCCGGGGGCTGGCGGACCGGGGCGTCCGCCCCGGGCACCGGGTCGGGCTCCGCTTCGACGCTCGTAATTGGCCTGACTTCGCGGCCGCCTGGCTGGGCGTGGTGAAGTCGGGGGCGGCGGCCGTGCTGGTCTCGGCCGGGGCCTCGGCGGTGGACGCGGGCCGGGCCCTGGCCCGATCGGGCGCCGCCGGCGTCGTGTGCGCGCCCCACCTGGCGCCGGCCGCGCCGCCGGCGTGGGTGGCGGCCTGCACGGAGCTGGAGGATGCCGGCCGCCGGGGCCCGGCGCCCGTCGCCGGCGGGAACCCGGCGACCGCCGACGTGGTCTGGCCCCCGGCTCCCCTGGCGCCGCCCCTCACGCGGCCCCGAGGGGCGGCCGAGGACACCCCCGTGCCGGGTGACGGGGGAGTGCTGGTGCACACATGGGAGCCCTGTTCGGTCGGCGGCCTGCACGCCCTGGAGCTGGCGCGACAGGGAAGGCTCACTCCGGTGGCCACCGTCGGCCCGCAGCGCCTGTGCGCGCTGGTGGCCGAGCGGGGGGCGGGAGCCTGCGGGCTGACGCCGGCAGGGGCCGCGGTGCTGGTCGGGTCCGGGCTGCCTGCCGGCCATGACCTGCGGTCGGTCACCCGCCTGCAGTTGAGCGGCCCGGTGGGGGACGCGCTGGCCGCCGGCCTGCGGGCGGCCTTCCCCCGGGCCTGCCTCGCCCTGCTGGCCGGCGGGCAGCCGGCGGGCGGGGAGCAGCCGGAGGTGGTGGCCCCCGTGGCCGCCTCCCAGGAGGGGATGATCTGGCACGAGCAGCTGGTGCCCGGGAGCTTCAACCTCCCCTGCCTGGTGCGCCGCTACCAGGGCCCCCTCGACGCCGTCGCCATGGACGCCGCGCTGGCCGAGCTGGCCCGCCGCCACCAGCCCCTGCGCACCACCTTCTCGGTGGTCGGCGGGCGGGCCCGCCAGCTCGTGCACGCCGGCCGCCCGCCGATGGCGCCACTGGTGGACCTCGGGGCCCTGGACGAGGGGCGGCGGGACGCGGAGGTGGCCGGCCTGCTGGCCGACGCCAGCAGCCGCCCCTTCGACCTGGCCGCCGGGCCGCTGTTCGAGCCCCGCCTCGTCCGCCTGGGCCCCGACGACCACCTCCTCGTGATCCGCCTGCACCACACCACCTTCGACGACTGGTCGGTGGACGTCTTCCGGCGGGAGCTGTCCGCGCTCTACCGGGCCGCCGTCGAGGGGTCGCCGCCGGCCGTGCCCGAGCCCTCCACGACCTTCGCGGCCTTCAGCCAGCGGCAGGCCGACCGGTTGGCGGGCGACGCGGGCGTCGCCTCCCGTGCCTGGTGGCGGCGGGAGCTGGCCGGCGCCCCGTTGTCGGTGCAACTGGCGCTCGGGGCCGACGGCGGGGCGGTCGAGGGGGCGGGGGACGGCCAGCCCGTGCGCCTGGACCTGCCGCCGGCCCTGGCCGCCGGGCTTCGCGCCCTGGCCCCTCAGCTGCGGGCCACGCCCTTCATGGTGGTGCTGGCCGCCTTCTCGCTGCTGGTGGCCCGCCGCACCGGCCAGGACGACCTGCTCCTGGCCACCGTGGTGGCCGCCCGCAACCGCACCGAGGTGGAGCCGCTGCTCGGGTGCTTCACCAAGAAGGTGCCCCTGCGGCTGCGCCTGGCCGGCGAGCCGTCCTTCCCCGAGCTGGTGGCCCGCGCCCGGGCGTCGCTCCTGGGCGCCCTGTCGCACCAGGACCTGGCCTTCGACGCCGCCGTCAACGAGGGCATCGGCCGCCCGGCGGCCGACCACGGGGTGGTCCCCCAGGTGTCGGTGGTCTTCCAGGGTGAGACGCCCCGCCGGGCCCCGGTGGCCCTGCCCGGCCTCGCCGGCGGGCCGTTCGAGGTGCCCGCCGAGTCCCGCCGGGAGCGCCACTTCAGCGCCCGGTCGGTCGACGGCGACAGCGACGGCGGGCCCGGCGGCCCGGTCGTCCCCGAGTGGGGCGACGGCGCCTACCTGGGGACGTTCCTGATCCTCTCCCTGCTGGAGGAGCCCGGCGGGATGGCCCTGATCGCCCGCGGCGTCTTCTCCCGACCCGCCGGGCGGCGCCTGCTGGAGCAGCTCCAGGCCCTCCTGGCCGACCTGGTGGAGGCGCCCGAGGGCGTGTCGACGGTGGTGCCCGCGCCCCCGCCGGCCGGAGGCGGCGGTGGGGCGGGCGACCCGGCCGCCGGCGGCGGGGAAGTGCTCGACGTGCGGGGCTTCCGGGTGCGCCGCCGGCGCCTGGAGACGGCCCTGGCCCGGTGCCCGGGGGTGGCCGACGTGGCGGTGGGGCTGGCCGGCGACGCCGGCGGGGCGGCACGCCTGGTGGCGTGGGTGGTGCCGGGCCCGGGACAGGCGCCGACCCTGGCCGGCCTGCGGCGGGCCCTGTGGGCCACCCTGCCGGGGTCACCCTGGCCGGCGGCCCTGGTGCTGGTGGACCGCCTGGCGCGCCGGGCCGATGGGAGCGTGGAGATGGACGAGCTCGCCGACCCGCCGCCGCCCGCCGCCACCGACCGCGAGGCCGCCGACGGCGAGGCCGCCGACCGCGAGGCCGCCGCCGACCCGGTGGCCGCCGCCCTGGTGGCCATGTGGCGGGAGGTGGCCGGCCGGCCGGTGGGCCCGGCCACGAGCTACTGGCAGGACTTCTCGTTCCTGGAGGTCGTGGCCGAGGCCCGGGCCGCCGGCATGGCCGTCCCCGACGAGGTGGTGGCCCGGGCCCGCACGCCCGAGGTCCTGGCCGCCGCCCTTGGTGGCGGTCCCGCCCGGTGACGGCCCCGCCCGCCTCCCACCAGGCGGCCGCCGACGCCGCCGCGCTGGCCTGGTGGGCACAGCGCCTGGCCGGCGCACCGCCCGCCCTGGAGCTCCCCACCGACCGGCCCCGGGCGTCCCTCGGCGCCTTCCGGGTCGCCAGCCGCCCCGTCGAGGTGCCTGCCGACGTCGGGCGCTCGGCCCAGGCGTTGGCCGCCGCCCACCGGACGTCGCCCGCCACCGTCCTCCTGGCCGCCCTCGACCTCCTCCTCGCCCGCTACGCGGCAACGACCGACGTGGTGGTGGCCGTCGCCCTGGACGACGGCCCCGGGGGGGACTCCGGTGCCACCGTGGCGGTGCGCACCGACCTGTCGGGCGACCCCACCCTCGGCGCCCTCGTCGACCGCGTGCGGGCGGCCCGCGAGGAGGCGGCAGCCCACGGTCCGGTGCCCCTCGAGCGCCTGGTGGCGGCGCTCGGGGCTGATCCCGACCCCACCCGGCGGCCGGTGGCCCAGGTGGCGCTCCGAGTCCTCGCCGCGCCGCCCACCCCGCCCGCGCCGGCCGCCCCTGACGACCCGGCGCCGGGCGCCGGCCCCAGCGGGGAGCCGTTCGACCTGGAGGTCGTGCTGGCGCCGGCGGGAGGCGGTGGCTACCGGGGTGCCGTCCACTACTCGACCGCCCTGTTCGACGCCGCCACCGTGGACCGGATGGCCGGCCAATACCAACGCCTCCTGGGGGCCATGGTGGCCGCCCCCGACGGGCTCGCCTGGTCGGTGCCCGTGCTGTCGGAGGCCGAGCAGCGGCGGCTCGTGGTCGAGTGGAACGCCACCGCCGCCCCGATCCCCGACCGGGGACCGGCGGGGATGGTGGCGGCGTCGGTGGCCCGCACGCCCGAAGCGGCGGCGGTGGTGTTCGGCGCCACGTCCCTGACCTACGCCGACCTCGACCGGCGAGCCGGGGCCCTGGCCGCCCGCCTGGCCGCTCTGGGGGTCGGCCGGGGGACGGTGGTGGGGCTCTACCTGGAGCGGTCGGCGGAGATGGTGGTGGCCATGCTGGCCGTGGCCCGGGCCGGAGGGGCCTACCTCCCACTGGACCCCGACCTCCCGGCCGCCCGGCTGGCCTTTCTGGTGGACGACTGCGGCGCGCCCGTCCTGGTCACCGGGTCCTCGCTGGTCGACCGCATGCCGCCCCACCGGGCGACGGTGCTGTGCGTGGACGGCGCCGGCGGCGACGCGCCGACGGCCACCCCGGCCGGACCAGGCGGGCCGGACGAGCTGGCCTACGTCATCTACACGTCCGGCTCCACCGGCCGACCCAAGGGGGTCGAGGTCCCCAATCGGGCCCTGGCCAACTTCCTGGCGTCCATGGCCGCCCGGCCCGGGCTGGGCCCCGCCGATGTCGTGGTGGCGGTGACCACCTTGTCGTTCGACATCGCCGGCCTCGAGCTGTGGCTCCCGCTGGTGACCGGCGCCCGGGTGGTGGTGGCCCCCCGGGAGGCCACCACCGACCCCGCCCGGCTGGCCGCCCTGCTGGACGAGGTGGGTGCCACCGTCGTGCAGGCCACGCCCGCCACCTGGCGCATGCTGGTGGAGGGCGGCTGGCGCGGCCTGCCCGGCCTGCGCATCCTGTGCGGGGGCGAGGCCCTGGCGCCGGCGCTGGCCGACCAGTTGCTGGAGCGGGGCGCCGAGCTGTGGAACCTCTACGGCCCCACCGAGACCACCATCTGGTCGAGCACCCTGCGGGTGACCACACGAGGCCGGCCCCTGGGCGTCGGGCGGCCGATCGCCAACACCAGCCTGTACGTCCTGGACGCCCGGGGCGCCCCGGCGCCGGTGGGCGTGGCCGGCGAGCTCCACATCGGCGGGGCCGGGGTGGCCCGGGGCTACCACCGGCGGCCGGGGCTCACGGCCGAGCGGTTCCTGCCCGATCCCTTCTCGCCCAGTCCCGGGGCCCGCATGTACGCCACCGGCGACCTCGCCCGCTGGCGCCCGGACGCCACCGTGGAGGTACTCGGCCGCCTCGACCACCAGGTGAAGGTGCGGGGGTTCCGCATCGAGCTGGGCGAGGTGGAGGCCGCCCTGGAGGCCCGCCCCGGCGTGGGGGCAGCGGTGGTGGTGGCGCGGGAGGACACCCCCGGCGACCGCCGCCTGGTGGCTTACGTGGTGCCCGACGCCGACGCCGACGCCGACGCCGACGCCGACGCCCTGGCGCCCGGGGAGGACACCGGGGCGGGAGGCGGTGGCGCCGACCACGTCGGCGCGTGGCGGCAGGTGTGGGACCAGGCGCAGGGGTCGGGCGGGGCGCCGGCCGCCGACCCCACGTTCGACACGTCGGGGTGGGTCAGCAGCTACACCGGTGAGCTCATCCCGGCCGAGGACATGGCCGAGTCGGTGGACGCCACCGTCGCCCGCATCCTCGCCCTGCGTCCCACCCGGGTGCTCGAGCTGGGGTGCGGGACGGGGCTCCTCCTGTGGCGGGTGGCGCCCCGCTGTGCGGCCTACGTGGGGACCGACCTGTCCCCGGCCACCCTGGCCGTCCTGGCCGCCCGCCTCGAGGGGTCGGGGCTCGACAACGTCCGGTTGGTCCAGGCCGAGGCGGCCGACTTCTCGGCCGTGCCCGACGAGCCGTTCGATGCGGTGGTCCTCAACTCGGTGGTGGAGTCGTTCCCCGACGTGGGGTACCTGCGGCGTGTCCTGGCCCAGGCGGTGGCCCGGCTGGGCGGCCACGGGGCCGTCCTGGTGGGCGACGTCCGCAGCCTTCCGCTGCTGGAGCCGTTCCACGCGTCGGTCGTGGCCGCCACCGCCGACGGTCCCACCCCCACGCCGGTGGTGGCGGCCAGGGTGGCTGCCCGCCTGGCCGACGAGAAGGAGCTGGTGCTCGACCCTGCCCTCTTTGCCGCTCTCGCCGCCGACCTGCCGGGGGTGTCCCACGCGGAGGTGCTGCCCAAGCGGGCCCGCCACCGCAACGAGCTGAGCTGCTTCCGCTATGACGTGGTGCTGCACGTGGGGGACGGGGACGGGCCACCCGCGCAGGTGGCTCGCTGGCTCGATTGGACGGCCGACGGCCTCACCGTCCCCGCCTTGGAAGCGGCACTGGCCGACCTCGGCCTGGACGCGATAGGGGTGGCCGGCATCCCCAACGCCCGGGTGGCGGAGGCGGTGGCCCTGTGCCACCTGCTGCACGCCGACGACCCGCCGCCCACCGCCGCCGCCCTGCGGGTGGAGGCGGGGCGCCGGGCGGGCGGCGTCGACCCCGAGGACCTCCGGGAGCGGGGCGAGTCGCTCGGCTTCGCGGTGGAGCTCAGCTGGGCGGCCGCCGACCCCGGCGGCGCCTTCGACGCCGCCTTCGTGCGCAGCCCGCACGGCGATCGCCCGGTGGTGGCCTTCCCGGGGCCGCCGCCACCGGACCCGCCCGCCGCCTCGCCGTCTCCCGGCTCGGGGCGGCCACTGGCCCACGAGCCGCTGGTCGCCCGCCGCCGGCGGGAGCGGTCCCGCTCCCTGGCCGCCGACCTGCGGGCAGACCTACGGTCCACACTTCCGGACTACATGGTCCCCTCGGTGATCGTGGCCCTGGACGCGCTGCCCCGCACGCCCAACGGCAAGGTGGACCGCCGGGCGCTGCCGCCCCCGCCCGGCGCCCGCTCCTCGGCGGCACCGCCCGCCGCACCGCCCGGTACCGCCACCGAAGCCGCCCTGGTGGCCATCTGGTCCGACGTGCTGGGCGCGGGCGCGGTGGGCGTGGACGACGACTTCTTCGAGCTGGGCGGGCACTCCCTGCTCGCCGTCCGGGCCCTTTCCCGGGTCCGGGACGAGCTCGGAGTGGAGCTGTCGCTGCGGGCCATGTTCGACCGGCCCACCGTCGCCGGGGTGGCCCGGGCGGTGGACGAGGCCCGGGGTGCGGGCCGCTCGGCGGCCGCGCCCCCGCTGGTCCCCGTGCCGCGCGGGGACGACGTGGAGCTGCCGTTGTCGTTCGCCCAGCAGCCCCTGTGGTTCCTCAGCCAGCTCGTCCCCGACAACCCCTTCTACAACATGCCCTCCGCCTACCGGCTCACGGGGCCGCTGGACGTGGCCGCCCTGGCCCGGGCGCTGAGCGGGGTGGTGGCCCGCCACGAGGCGCTGCGCACGAGCTTCCCGGCGCCCGGTGGCCGGCCCCGCCAACACGTCGGGGCGCCGGCCCCGGTGGTCCTGGAGGTGGAGGACCTCAGCGCCCTCGCCCCCGCCGCCGGGATCGAGGCGGTGGCCCGGCGGCGGGCCGGTGCCGAGGCCCAGCGGCCCTTCGACCTGGCCACCGGCCCGCCGCTCCGGGCCCGCGTCCTGCGCCTGGCCCCCGACGAGCACGTGCTGGTGCTAACCGCCCACCACATCGTGTCCGACGGGTGGTCCACCCAGGTCCTGCTGCGCGAGCTGTCCGCCCTGTACGGCGCCGAAGCCGGCGGCGGGCCCGGGCCACCGCTCGCCCCGCTGGCCGTGCAATACCCGGACTACGCGGTCTGGCAGCGGCGCTGGCTAGAAGGCGACGTGCTGGAGGGCCACCTCCGCCACTGGGCGGCCCGCCTGGCCGGCGCCCCGCCGGCCCTGGAGCTGCCCGCCGACCATCCCCGCCCCCGGGCGCCCTCCTACCGGGGGGAAATGGAGCGCTTCGAGGTTCCCGCCCCGCTGGTGGAGGCGTCGGCGGCGGTGGGCCGGTCCCGGGGCGCCACCCTGTACATGACGCTGCTGGCCGGGTTCACGGTGCTGGTGGGCCGGGAGGCGGGGACCGACGACGTGGTGGTGGGCGGTACCACCGCCGGGCGGGGGCGGGCCGAGCTGGAGGACCTGATCGGGATCTTCGTCAACCCCCTGGCCCTGCGCACCGACCTGTCCGGCGGGCCGAGCTTCCTCGACGTGGTCGACCGGGTCCGGGCCACCACCCTGGACGCCTTTGAGCACCAGGACGCCCCCTTCGACACGGTGGTCGAGCGGCTCGCCCCCCGCCGGGACCTGAGCCGCAACCCGATCATCCAGGTGGCCTTCGAGTTCCAGGACCTGGTCCCACCGGTGGCCGACCTGGGCGGCCTAATGGGCATCACCGACCTCGGGGGCCACAGCGGCGCCGAGTACTGGGCCGCCGAGGGGGACCTCCCGGCCCGGCTCGACGTCGAGCTGTTCGTCGCCGAGGCGGCCGGCGGCTCGGTGGTGGGCACCTTCGTCTACGCCACCGACCTCTTCGAGCCGGCCACCATGGCCCGGCTGGCGGGCCGCTACCGGGCGGTGCTGGAGGCGGCCGCCGCCGACCCCAACGCGCCGGTGGGCGGTGCGGGCCGTCCCTAGTGTGAGCGGGGTGGAGCGGGACCCGACGACGGTGGCCGACCTGGTGGAGGCGGCGGTGGCGGCGTCCCCGGACGCGACGGCCGTCGTGGCCGGCGACCGGTCGCTCACCTACGCCGAGCTGGACCGCCGGGCCAACCGCCTGGCCTCCCACCTCCGGTCCTGCGGCGTGGGGCCGGACGTGGCGGTGGGGATCTGCCTCGGGCGGTCGGTGGAGCTGGCCGTCGCCCTGGTGGCCGTCCTCAAGGCGGGCGGCGCCTGCGTCCCCCTCGACCCCGCCTACCCGGCCGAACGCCTGGCCTTCATGGTCGAGGACGCGGCGGTGGCGGCGGTGCTCACCAGCGCCCGGCTGGCCGGGCGCGTGCCCGCCACCGCCGCCCCCGTCCTCCGCCTCGACGCCGACGCCTCCCGCTGGGCGGGCGAGCCCGCCGACCCGCCCCCCCGGGCCGTCGGCCCCGCCCACCTGGCCTACCTGATCTACACGTCGGGGTCCACGGGCCGGCCTCGCGGCGTCATGCTCACCCACCGGGGGCTGGTGGACCACCACCGGGCGGCCGTCGCCCTGTACCGGCTGGCCCCCGGCGACCGTGTGCTGCAGTTCTGCTCGATCAGCTTCGACGCCAGCATCGAGGAGCTGTTTCCCACTTGGGCAGCGGGGGCCACCGTGGTCTTTCGGCCCGACGACGCCCCTCTGCTGGGGCGCTCGTGGTGGTCCTGGGTCGACGGCCAGGGCCTGACCGTGGTGAACCTGCCGACGGGGTATTGGCACGCCTGGGCCCGCGATCTCGACGCCCGGGGTGACGAGGTGCCCCCTCGGATCCGCCTGGTGGTGGTGGGGGGCGAGAAGGCGCTGGGCCCGGTGTACCGGACGTGGATGGGCCTGAGCGGGGGCCGGTCGCGGTGGGTCAACGTCTACGGGCCCACGGAGACCACCTGCATGTCCACCGCGTGGGAGGCGCCGCCCGACGGCGGCCTGGCCGACGACCAGGACCCCCCGATCGGGCGCCCGCTGCCGGGCACCACGGTGGAGGTGGTGGACGACGGGCTACGACCGGTGCCCGCCGGGGTGGTCGGCGAGCTGCTCATCGGCGGGCCGGGCGTGGCCCGCGGGTACCGCAGCCAGCCGGCGTTGACCGCCGAGCGCTTCGTCACCGACCCCGACGGGCGCCGGCGCTACCGCACGGGCGACCTGGTGCGCGAGCTGCCCGACGGCACCCTCGACTTCGTGGGCCGCATCGACGACCAGGTCAAGGTGCGGGGCTTCCGGGTGGAGTGCGGCGAGGTGGAGGCGGCCCTGGCCCGCCACCCGGCGGTGGCATCGGCCGCCGTGGTCGCCCGCCGGGACGACGCAGGGAGCACCCAGCTGTCGGCCTACG
This sequence comes from Acidimicrobiales bacterium, assembly GCA_046263055.1. Lineage (GTDB taxonomy): Bacteria > Actinomycetota > Acidimicrobiia > Acidimicrobiales > AC-14 > DATAQC01. The sequence continues at coordinate 40,399 of JBHELO010000073.1, forward strand.
TGGTGCCCAGGGGCGGCGCCGCCCTCACGGCCGGCGACCTGCGGGACCTGGCCGCCGACCGCCTCCCGGCCTACATGGTGCCGGCCACCTTCACGGTGCTGGGCGCCCTTCCCCTGACCGCCAACGGCAAGGTGGACCGGGCCGCCCTCCCGATGCCGGACCCTGCCGCCGGCCCGCCGCCCACCTCCCCCGGGGGGGCCGCCGGCCGCCCCCGGTCCCCGGTGGAGGAGCGCCTGGCCGCCATCTGGGCCCGGGTCCTCGGCCGGGACGACGTGGGACTGGACGACGACTTCTTCGGGCTGGGCGGCCACTCCCTCCTGGCCACCCAGGTCATCGCCCAGGTGCGTGAGGAGTTGGGCACCCAGACGCCTCTGCAGGCCATCTTCGAGGCCCCGACGGTGGCGGGGCTGGCCGCCCTGGTGGAGGCCGAGGGCGGCGGGCCGGCCGCCGCCCCCCCGCTGGGGCCCCGGCGGGCGATGCCCGGCGACCGGCTCTCGCTCTCGCTGGCCCAGGAGCAGATGTGGCGGTTGGAGGCGGCCGCGTCCCCGCCCGGGCTGTACAACGTGACCGTCCTGCACCGCTTCGAGGGCCCGGTGGACCCCGACGCCCTGCGGGCCGCGCTGGCCTACCTGGGAGGTCGCCACGAAGTGCTGCGGACGCGCTTCGGTGCCGAGGCGGGCCGGCCCTACCAGGTGGTGGAGCCCGACGCTCCCCCGGTGGAGCTGGCGGTGGCCGACCTGGCGGCGGCCCAGGTCGACCGACCGCCCGACGGCGACGAGCCGGAAGGTGGCGGCGCGGGCGCCGACGGCGACGAGCCGGGAGGCAGCGTCGAGCTGCTCCGCAGGGTCGCCGAGCAGGACGCCCGGCCGTTCGACCCGGCCCAACCGCCGCTGGCCCGGGCCTCGCTCCTGCGGGCCGGCGGCGCCGGCGTCCTGGCCCTGACGGTGGACCACCTCATCTGCGACGGCACCGCCGCCTCCCTCCTGATCACCGAGGCGGTGGCCGCCGCCTCGGCCATCGGCGCCGGTCGGGCCCCGGACCTCGGGCCCCTGCCGCTGCAGTTCGCCGACTTCGCGGCGTGGCAGCGGGCGGCCGTCACCGACGACGTCGTGCGCCGCCAGCTCGCGTGGTGGGCCGCCGCGCTCGACGGCATGCCCCTCGGGCCCGCCCTTCCCTGGGACTCCCGCCCGCCCGCCCCCACCCGCCGGGTGGCGTCGGCGGCGGTGACGGTTGGGCCTGGCACCCGCGCCGCACTCGACGAGGTGGCCCGGTCCACGTCCAGCACCCTGTTCGTGGTGACCCTCGCCGCCGTGCAGGCCGTGCTGGCCCGGCTCGGAGGGACCACCGACGTGGTGGTCAGCACCACCCTGAGCGGGCGCACCCGGACCGAGCTGGAACACATGGTCGGCATGTTCTCGGGCTTCGGGCGGGTGCGGACCGACCTGTCCGGGGACCCGACCTTCACCGAGGCGGTGGCCCGGGTGCGGGAGCGGGTGCTGGGCATGTTCGACAACTCCGACATCCCGTTCATGCGTGTCCGGCGGGAGCTCCTGCCCGACCACCCCACCGGCGGGATCGAGCTGGTGGCGGCCCTCCCCGTGGACTTCCAGTACTTCCGGGCTGCGCCCCATGACCACGAGGTCTTCTTCCGGGGCCAGCTCCACCCGCTCGGCGTCACCTTGCTCGACGACGGCGCCGAGATCGAGGTCCAGCTCTCGTACAAGCCCGACTTCTACCGGCCGCAGACGGTCCTCGGGCTGGCCGGGGGGATCGAACGGGTGCTCGCCGCGGTGGGCGCCCACCCGTCGGTGCGGCTGTCCGAGCTGCCCGTCACCGGGCGGTCGGGGCGCTGAGGGCGCCCTTCACCGCCGCCGCCAGCTCGGCCACCGTGGGGGCGTCGAAGACGGCGGCCACGTCGAGGTCCACCCCGAAGGCGTCGTGCACCCGGGCCGCGATCTGGGCGGCGGCCAGGGAGTGGCCCCCGAGGGCGAAGAAGTCGTCGTGCACGCCGACCTCGGGTCGGTCGAGCACCGCCGCCCAGATGGACGACACCGCCGCCTCCGTCTCGTCCCGGGCGCCCTCCGGCGCCTGGGCCGCCACGGCCGCCGCCAGCCGCTGGCGCACCTCGTCCTTGACCACCTTGCCCGAAGGGTTGCGGGGCAGGTGGTCCACCACGACCACCCGGTGGGGGACCTGGTGCTCGGCCAACCGGGCCCGCACCGCGTCCTGAAGCTCCCGCTCGGTTGTGGGGGAGCGCACGACGACGGCGGCGGCCACGTCCTCCCCGAGCACCGGGTGGGGGACGCCGACCACCGCCGCCTCCACCACCGCCGGGTGCTCGTAGAGGGCGTTCTCCACCTCCACCGACGACACGTTCACTCCGCCCCGGATCACCACGTCCTTGCTGCGGTCGGTGAGGTGGAGGTAGCCCTCGGCGTCCAGGTGGCCGACGTCGCCGGTGTGCACCCAGCCGCCGGCGAACACCACGGCGGTCGCCTCCGGGTCGCGATAGTAGCTGCGGGGCGGGGTGCCCGGGCGGCGGAGCCACACCTCGCCGGTCTCGCCGGCGGCCAGTGCCCGCCCGTCGTCGTCGACGATGCGGATCTCGGTGGCACCGACCGGCCGGCCGACGGCAGTGGGCCGGGCGGGGTCCCACTCCGTCATGGTGCGGGCCGCCCCCGCTTCGGTGAGGGCGTAGGCGTTCCACAACGTGGCGCCCGGGAAGGCCTCGGCCAGGCGGGCGAACAGCGCCGGTGCGGCCGGTGCCGACGACAGGATGATCCGCCGCACCGAGGAGACGTCGTGCTCCCGAGCCGCCCCCGAGGCCACGAGGAGCTGGGCCATGGCCGGCACCAACTGCAGGCGGGCCACCCCGAAGCGGGCCACCAGCCGGCACAGCTCGACGGGGTCGAAGGCGGGCAGGGCGACGGCCACCCGCCCGGCCATGCGCAGCGGCACCCGCAGCGCCTCCTGGGCCGCCTGGGTACCCACCGGGAAGGCGTGCAGGAACGCCACCGGCCCATCAGGACCGGCGCCCGGGGCTGGGGCGTCGGCCGGCAGGTCGTGGGCCAGCAGGCCGAGGTGCGAGCAGGCCACGCCCTTGGGCCTCCCGGTGGTGCCCGACGTGTAGATGATCTCGGCCAGGTCCTCGGTGCCCACCGCCATCTGGAAGGCGTCGGTGGTCCCCCCCGCCTCCAGATCGGCCGGCTCGGCCGACCACGCCCGGCTGCCACCCGGCGCGGTCACCCCGGGGGGGGCGACGAGCCCAGTGGCACCGGCGTGCTCCAGCACCCGGGCCAGCTCGGGCCCCGAGAAGCGGGTCCCCAGGGGGGCGGCCACTGCTCCTGCCTTGAGCACGGCCAGGTAGGCCACCGCGTGGTCGGCCCAGCGGTCGGTGCCCAGGGCCAGTGCCACCCGTTCCCCCGGACCGACCCCCCGGGCCACCAGCCCCCGGGCGGCGGCGTTGGACCGCGCCTCCCAGTCCCCGAGGGTCAGTGCCTCGACGTCACCGACGCGCAGCGCCACCGCGTCGGGGTCGGTGGCCGCCCGGGCCCGCAGCAGGTCGGGGACGACGGTGGCCGGGCCCGTCACCGGGGCGCCTGCACGAGCTCGATGGTCACGCCGTCGGGGTCTCGCAGGTAGGCCAGACGGGCGCCGGCCAAGGGGCCGGCGGCCACGTCAATCGGGCGCTCGCTCACCGGCCGGGCCCCGCAGGCCACCGCGTGGGCGTGGGCGACGTCCATGTCGTCCACCGCCAGGCACACGTGGACGTTGCCGGGATGGGCGGTGCCGGCGTCGTAGGGCGCGTCCTCGCGACCGACGTACCGGAGCAGCTCCAGGGCCGGGCCGCCGGGAAGGTCCACCCAGCAGCGCTCGATGTGGATGCCCGGGTACCCGACCAGCGTCCCGAGCATGGGGCCCTGGAGCACGGTGCGGCCCCTGGCCGTGGCTCCCACGAGGGCGGTCCAGAAGGCGGCCGCCCGGTCCAGGTCGGCCACCGTCACGCCCACGTGGTGGACGGCGCGGAACGGGGCCCCCCCGCTTCCTGCCCCCCGCGCCCCCCCGGCGCCCGTCACCCGGCGGCCAGCGAGGCTTCCACCTCGCCCAGGGCGTCGTCGAGCAGGGCCACGCCGGCCCGGGCCATGTCCTCGGGGATCACCAGCGGGGGGGCGATGCGCAGCACCGAGCCGGCCCCCGCCACCAGCACCCCCCGGCGGGCCAGGCCCTCCAGGAGGCGCCGGGCCACGGCCGGTCCCACCGGGGTCTTGGCGGCCCGGTCCCGGACCAGCTCCAGGGCCAGCAGCATCCCCACCCCCCGGACGTCGCCGATCAGGGGGTGGCGGTCGGCCAGCTCCCGCAGCGCGGCCAGCATCACGGCCCCCACCCGGCGGCCGTTCTCGAGGATCGTACCGTCCTCCAGCAGGCCCAGGGTGGCGCGCCCGGCGGCGCACGCCAAGTTGCCGCTGGCGAAGGTGGAGGCCCCGGCGCCGGGCTTCCCGAAGGGACCGGCGTCGAGCACCTCCCGGCGGGAGGCGATGAGGGAGATGGGGTAGCCGCAGGCCAGGCCCTTGCCCATCAGCACCACGTCGGGCACGACGCCGGTGGCCTCGAACGCCCACATGGGCCCCGTCCGGCCCACACCGGTGAGGACCTCGTCGAAGACGAGCAGGGCGCCGGTGCGGTCGCACAGCTCCCGCAGGTGGGCCAGGAACTCGGGCGGGAAGGGGATCACCCCGCCCACCCCCTGGACGGGCTCGACGAACACGGCCGCCAGCCGGTGCTCGCTCGACTGCTCGTAGACCCGGTCGACGAGGCCCGCACAGGCCACCTGGCACCGGTCCCGGGTGAGCCCCAGGGGGCACCGGTAGCAGTTGGCGTTGGGGCTGTGCAGCGCACCGGGGAGGAAGGGCCCGTAGCCGTGCTTGAGCGGGAAGGCCCCCATGAGGGACATGGCACCGAGCGTGCGGCCGTGCCAGGCCTGGTGGAAGGAGATCACCTCGTAGCCGCCCGTGTAGGACCGGGCCAGCCGCAAGGCGGCCTCCACCACCTCGGCCCCGGTGGAGTACATCTGGAACGTCTGCAGCGACGGCGGCAGCGTGGCCGCCAGCGCCTCGAAGAACGCGGGCCGGGCTGGGGTGGCGAAGTCGAAGTAGTGCATGAGGCGCGCCGACTCCTCGGCCAGGGCGGCCGCCACCGCCGGCGGGGCGTGACCCAGGTTGGCGACCACCGCCCCCGAGGAGAAGTCCACGAACAGGTTGTCGTCGACGTCGCGCACCACCGCGCCCCGTCCGTCACGCAGGACGAGGCGGAGCCACTGGGCGGCGGGCGACGAGTTGGCGGCGTGCAGGGCGGCGTCGCGGGCCCACAGCTCGGCCGACCGGGGGCCGGGGATGGGTGTGCGGACCCGGGGGGCGGCGGTCCAGTCCGGGCCGTCGCCGGCGGTGGCGGCGTCGAGGGCGGTCACTCCCCGGGCTCCCGGCGCGCCGCCGTTGCCGCCGCCGGGGTCATCGCCGGGTCCCGCCGCACCGGCTGTCGCCCGGCCGCCAGCTGCTCGAGGAGGGCGACCCCGTGGTCGGGCCCGGGCATGGCCGCCAGCTCGTGCTCCACCCGGCGGGCGCCCTCCCGGAGGGCGGGGTCGTCGAGCAGCGCCCGGACGTCGCGCCGCACCGTCTCGGGGGTCACCTCGCCGGGAAGGAGGCGGCGGGCCACGCCGGCCGCCACGCACGCTGCCGCGTTGTGGAACTGGTTGGCGCCCTGGGGGAGCAGGAGCATGGGAAGGCCGGCGGCCAGGATGGGGAGGATGGCGGTGCCGCCCTGGTTGACCACCGCGTGGCAGCGGGGCAGCAACAACGACTGGGGGATGAAGCGCTCCACGTGCACGTGCTCGGGCTGGGGGCCGAAGGCCTCGGGGTCGTTGCCGGGGCCGATGGTGACGATCACCGTGGCCGGCTCCTCCCGGAGACCCTCGAGGACGGCCGCGAACACGTCGCGGGCCCGGGCGTTGAACACCGTTCCCAGGCTGACGTAGACCACCGGCTGCTCGGGGAGGTCGTCCACCCAGCCGGGGAGCGACTCCCCCTCGGCGCCGGGGTCGACGATGGCGTTCTGGACCGGGTGGGCGACGTCCACCTGCCCGATCTCGGGAGACTGGAGGCTCGGAGGGGCCACGTCCAGGTAGAGGTACCGGAACAGCCCGGCGAAGGGGCCGACGTCCACGCCGTGGCGCTCGGTGAGCGGCGCCAGCGTCTCCCCGGCCAGGCGCGCCATGGCCAGGGGCCGCAGGATCCCGACCGACTGGTCGGCCCACGGGATCCCCGCCACCGAGGCGGCCACCGGGCCGGCCAGCTCGGTCTCGTCGTGCACCAGGACGTCGGGCCGCCAGTCGTGCATGAGGGGGACGAGGTCGGCGGCCCGGGCGGGGGCGGCCACCCCGGCCAGCATGCGGGGCTCGAACTGCTCGAAGCGGTCCATGGCCGAGAGCCCGTCCTCGCCGGGGTACCGGCTCCGGGCCTCCTCCAGCTGGGTGGCCAGGGGCAGGCCGGCCGGTAGGGCGGAGAAGCCCGCCCGTTCGATGTGGGGGCAGAAGTCGGCGGCGGTGGCGAACGCCACCTCGTGGCCGCCCCGCACCAGGGCCGACGCCAGGGCCAGCATGGGGTTGAAGTGGCCGTGGCCCGGGAGGCAGGTGCAGAGCACCCTCACCGGCGTACCGGCGGACTGCCCGCCATCATCCTCCCCGAGCGCCGGCCACTGTCCTCCACAGTACCTGCCGCCCGGCGACGGCACGCGCCTGTGACCGCCATCACCGGGAACCTATATGCGGATCGACTAGATATCAAACCTCTATATGTCGGACGTACGTACGCGAGACACTTAGGTGCAAAACATCCATATGGTGACGACGTTTGAGCATCGGGGGGTAGCGTTAAGACTCCCGTAGCAATTCGTCCGGCACGTCCCGGGTGGGCCCGTTCGGGCGGGGCCCTTCCCCACGGGACGTCGACCACTAGGAGGATCCACACCCTGATGAAGCCCATCCAACGCGCCCTGAGCGTGCTCACCGCAGCCGCGCTGCCGATCACCGGACTGGTCGTCTTCGCCGGGCCGGCGTCTGCCGCGACGGAGACGATCTCCTGCGGCGAGCAGGTCACCCACAGCCTGACGGCGGCCAACGACATCGGCCCCTGCCCGGCCGATGGTCTCGACATCGTGGCCAGCGGGGTCACCGTCGACCTCGGGGGCCACACCGTCACGGGCGGCAACGCCACCAACACCACCACCAACGACTACGTCGGCATCCACCTCATGGGCGTCAGCGGTGTGACCGTCCGCAACGGCACCGTGCAGGACTTCGACGCCGGCGTGTCGATCGAGGGTGGCTCCGGCAACACCGTCACGTCGATCACCGCCCGGGACAACATCAGCCACTACGTGCTGACCACCGCCACCGGGTCGTACGGCCAGTGCGACTACGGCGACGGCATCCTGACCGACGGCTCGTCCAACAACCGCATCCAGGGCAACCTGGTGATGCACAACGGCCCCTACGACGGCATCGGCCTCATCAACAACTCGGACGGCAACACCGTGGACGGCAACAGCGTCACCAACAACGACGTGGCGAACCTCAACCCTGCCGGGAGCACCACCGTGTGCGGTACCGGCCAGGGGGCCATGCAGCTCGGCCGTGGGCACCAGGACATCGGCATCCGGCTCGAGGGGCCGGGCGACAACAACAACACCATCACCGGCAACCAGGTGGCCCACAACGAGTTCCGGGGCATCGCCGCCCTGCCCACCCTCTGCGGGGGGATGATGGGCATGCCGCCGGCGCCCAACACCAACAACACGATCAGCCGCAACAACGTCACCGACAACGGCTTCGGTGAGGGGAACGGCTCTGGCATCGACATCATCGAGAACGGGCCCGCCGGCGTCTCGTGCCCGTCGGCGCCGAACACCATCGTGGACAACGTGTCCACCGCCAACTACGGGAGCGGCATCACGATCGGCGGCCGGGGGACGGGCGGCAACACCGTCAACGGCAACGTGGTGCAGAACAACCGGGTCGACGGGATCCACGTCAACGGGCCCGAGGGCAGCAACAACTCGGTCGCCGGCTCGCTCAACAACACGCTGGTGGGCAACCGCGGCAGCGGCAACGCCCACGACGACGGCTTCGACGGCAACGCCCAGTGTGACAACAACCACTGGATGGCCAACCAGTTCCGTACCGTCAACCAGGCCTGCGTGGCCGCCGGTGGCGGGACGGGCATGGTCACCGGGTAGCTGCGGGCACCACCCGCGCTCGCCAGAGACGACGATCGGCCCCGTCCACCCGGACGGGGCCGGTCCGTCTGAGCACCCGACGGGTGCGGTGGGAGCCGGCCGTGTCCCCGATGACCGTTACCCTGGCCGGGGAGGGACTGACGAGCGAGATGGAACAGCGGGAGCCGAGCATCGTCACCGGCGCAGGCCGGGGCATCGGCCGGGCCGTCGCGTTGGCGCTGGCCGCCGCCGGTCATCCGGTGTGCGCCAACGACACCGGCGTCGGGCTGGACGGCAGCCGACCCGACCCGGGGCCGGCGGAGGCGGTGGCGGCCGAGATCCGGGCCGACGGCGGCGACGCCCTGGCCGTCGGCACCGACGCCCGCACCCCCGAGGGGGCGGCGGCGGTGGTGGGCGCGGTGGAGCGCTGGGCGGGCCGGGCGCCGTCGGTGCTGGTCCACGCGGCCGGCACCCTGCGCGACGCCATGGTGCACACCGCCTCCGACGACGACTGGTCCGAGGTACTGGCGTCCCACCTGTCGGTGGCGGTGGAGCTGACCCGGGCCCTGGCCGGGGGCGTGCGAGCCCGCCGCTACGGCCGCATCGTGTACGTGGGCGGGGCCGCCGGGCTGGTGGGCAGCGTCGGCCAGGCCGCCTACGCGGTGGCCAAGGCCGGCCTGTTCGGGCTGACCCGGGCCGTCGCCCTGGAGATGGCCGGCCGCGACGTGTGCGTCAACTACGTGGCCCCGTTCGCCTTCACCCGCATGACCGAGTCCATCCCCCCGGCCACCGATCAGCTCCGGGACTACCTCCGGGCGGCACCGCTGGCGTCGGCCGGGGACGTGGCGCCCCTCGTGGCCTGGCTCTGCTCGCCGGCGGCCGCCGGCGTCACCGGCCAGGTCTTCGGCGCCCGGGGGGCCGAGGTGGCCCTCTGGTCGCAGCCCCGGCCCGCCCTCCGCCTGGTGGAGGAGCGGGGATGGGACGACGCCGCCCTGGCGGCCGCCCGCCCCCGCCTGGACGCCGCCCTCGTCCCCCTCGAGTCCGAGTTCGACCTCTTCGGCGGCCCGCCGGTGGCGGTGGCGGGGCGGGGGGGATGACCGGCGCCGGGGCCGGCCCGGGGGGCCGCCCGATGGAGGTGGCCGACGCCGCCGCCGCCCACGCCGTGGGGCCCGACTACGTGCGGGCGGTGGGCAAGGTCATCACCAGCCACGTCCGCAACGAGCTGGCGGGGGCGGCTGCCTTCGACGAGCCCGCCATCGCCCTGGCCCCGGCGGCGCCCGAGAAGTGGCTGGCGTGCCGGATCGCCATGGAGGAGTACGGCCACCACCTCAAGTTCTCGCGCCTGGCGTCCGAGCTGGGCCTGGAGGGGGCGGCCGGCGGGCGGGCCCTGTCCGTATTCGACTACGGGCTGACGTCGTGGACCGAGTTCGTGGTGTTGAAGGCGCTCGTCGACCTGGCCGAGGTGGTGCTCATGGAGGAGCTGGCGGCCTGCTCCTACCTGCCCCTGCGCCACCTCGTCGCCCGGCTCCTCCCCGAGGAGCGCTTCCACGTGTCGTTCGGCAAGGCCCGCACCCGGGAGCTGGCCGCCGATCCCGGCGCCCGGCCCGCCGTCCAGCAGGCGGTGGACGACCTGGTGGCCTTCACCGTGCCCTTCTTTGGCCGCAGCTCCTCGGCCAACAACGCCGAGTTCCGGCGCTGGGGCGTCAAGTCCATGACCAACGACGAGGCCCGGGCGGCGTGGGCCGCCCGCAGCCGGGAGGTCGTCGAGGGCGAGCTCGGCCTGCGGTTCCCGGACGCCGACCTGCACTGGGACGGGTGAGCTGGCGTGCGGTGGACGCCGAGGGGCGGGACCTGGCCACCGGGCGGCCCCCGTCGGGGCCCGGATGCCCCACCCCGGCCGCCGCCCTGGCCGCCACCCCGGTGGCGCCGTGGCCATTGCAGGTCGTGGACGACGGGGGCCGCCACCTGACCTTGGCCGGCGCCCTGGGCCCGGGGGGCTCGACGGTCGGGGCGCTCCTCGATGCCCTGGCCGCCACCCCGGAGGTGGGGGAGGAGGCGGGCTTGGAGGCGCTGGCCCGCGCCACGCCGGGGGGTCCGGTGGCGCTCCCCGTGGCGGTGGTCGCCCTGGACGCCGGCGTGGAGGCGGCCGGCCGGGTCGACGGGTCGTGGCTGGCCCGGGCGGGGGCAGCGCGCGACGACGCCCGCCGGGCCGTCCTGGCCGCCGGCCGCCACGCCGACCTGGAGGCCGCCGTGCACGTCGCCATGCTGGTGGCCACCGAGCGACTCGACCCCCCCGACGACGCCGACGTGGCCGCCCACGTGGCCTCCGGCGCCCGGCTGTGGCTGCTGGCGGGGGCGGTGGCGTCCGCCCTGGCCGGGGTGCAGCCCGACCCCTTCGCCGGGTGGGCCCGCCTGGTGGCGGCCGGGTGGTGGCCGGTCGGGCCCAGCGGCGGCCGGTTGGTGGTGGCCGCCCCCGCTCGGCAGGACCGGTGACGGCGTCCGCCAACCTGGCTGCCGTCCTCGAGGCGGGGGCGACGAGGGGCGGGTGGGGCGAGGACGTGGCCTTCCTGGCCGGAGATCGGGCGGTGACCCACGCCGAGGTGCACGACGGCGGGGCCCGGGCCGCGTCCGTCCTGGCCGGGCGCGGGGTGAGCCGGGGCGACGCGGTGCTGATGGCCCTGCCCGACGGGCCCGAGCTGGTCTGGGCCTTCCTCGGGGCCGTGCGCCTGGGGGCGGTGGCGGTGCTGGTGAACCCACGCCTCACGGTGGCCGACCACCGCCACTTGGCGGCCGACGCCGGCGCCCGGGTCGTGGTGTGCGATGCGGGCCTGGCCGCCCGCTTCGAGGGCCGGGCGGTGGTGCACGCCGACAGCCTGGAGGCGGCCCTAGGCCACCACCCGCCCGCGTCCCCGGCCGAGGTGGGCCCCGCCGAGGCCGCCTACGTCCAGTACACGTCGGGCACCACCGGGACGCCGAAGGGTGCCGTGCACGCCCACGGCCACCCGCCCGTGTACTTCGAGGCCTTCGCCCGCCGGGCCATCGCCCTGGACCGGGCCGACGTGGTCCTCTCCGTGTCCAAGCTGTACTTCGCCTACGGCCTCGGCAACGCCCTGTTCTTCCCGCTCCTGGCTGGCTGCCGGGCCGTGCTGCACGCCGCCCACCCGCGGCCCGATGATGTGGCCGATCTGGTCGGGCGGCACCGGGTCAGCGTGCTCTACAGCGTGCCCACCTTCTTCGCCCACCTGGTGGCCACCGGGCGGCCGGAGGCCCTGGCCTCGCTGCGGGTGGCGGTGTCGGCCGGCGAGCCGCTGGGGGTGGCCCTGGCCGAGCGGGTGCGGGCCTTCCTCGGCTGCCCCGTGCTCGACGGCATCGGCTCCACCGAGGTGGGCCAGACCTTCGCCAGCAACACCCTCGACGAATGGCGGGCCGGCACCGTGGGCCGGGCCCTCCCGCCCTACCGGGTCCGGGTGGGCGACGACGAGGGGCGGGAGGTGGGCCCCGGCCGGGTGGGCCTGCTGTGGGTGGCCGGCCCCACCCTGCTCCTGCGCTACGTGGGCCGGGACGCCGAGCCGCCGAACCGGCGCGGGGAGTGGCTGTGCACCGGTGACCGGGCCGAGCTCGACGGCGACGGTCGGGTGTGCCTCCGGGGGCGGGCCGACGACATCGAGCTGGTGGGCGGGATCTCGGTTTCGCCGCTGGAGATCGAGGCGGTGCTGGCCCGCCACCCGGCGGTCACCGAGGTGGCGGTGGCGGCGGTGGTGGCGGCCGACGGCTCGTCGTGCCTGCGGGCCTTCGTGGTGCCCGCCGCCGACCTGGCCCTCGACCTGGTGGCGGCCGACGTGGTGGCCCTGGCCCGGGCCGAGCTGGCGCCGTTCAAGGTCCCCCGCTCGGTGACGTTCGTGGACGCCCTGCCCCGCACGCCCACCGGCAAGCTCCGCCGTTTCGTGCTGCGCGCCGGCGGCTGGCCGCCGGAGGAGGCCGGGGCAAGCAGACCGCCTCCGCCAACCGGGATCGGTTCGGCGGCGCCGGCGCCTGCTGACTGAACCCGGTTCGGTTCGGTGGCTCAGGTCTGTGGCGTCGTGACAGGCAGGTCGACCGTGCAGAGGCCGGTCCGGTCCACCTCAGCCCATCGGGGGCGGCGGCGGGGTGGGGTGGGTGGTGGCAGTGGGCGACACGCACGGCTGGTTGGCGGTGGCGAAGGTGTTGTTCTGCCACGTGTTGCTGCCGCACGCCGGGGTGTTGCCGTCGAAGCCGTCGAACTGCCCGTTGCCGGAGCCACTGTTGCCGCTCAGCTTGTTGTTCGTGGGCCCGGGCGTGCCCGCACCGGCGGTGTCCACCGAGATGCCGTTGGTCTTGTTGCCGTTGGCCACGTTGTCGGTGACGGTGGTGTTGGTGGGGGCGACGGGGGCCGCCACCGAGAACAGCCGAATGCCGCTGCCGTTGCCGCTGGTGCCGTTGCCGTTGCTCATGTTCTTGGTGATCACGTTGCCGTCGTTGCCGGGCGTACCCGCGCACCCCGTCTGGGGGTTGGCGCAGGTGGGCAGCACGACGATGCCGTCGGCCCCGCTGCCGGTCACCGTGTTGCCGGACACCGTGTTGGCGTTGGCCGCCGGGCCCTCGATGCGGATGCCCATGTCCTGGCGGCCGACGCTGGGGTCACCGGGGAGCATGTTGTTGTCGGTGACCACGTTGTCGAGGATCTGGTTCTGGCTCGACGCGCCGACCACGGAGATGCCGCTGAAGGGTCCGTTGCCCTTCACGGTGTTGCCCTGGATGGTGTTGCCGTTCGAGTCGCTCAGCGTGATGCCGTCGCCGTAGTCACCGTCCGGCTCGCCCACGTTGGCCGAGACGGTGACGTTCTGCACCACGTTGTTGGCGCCACCGGCGATGGCCACTCCGGCCCCGAACCCGGTGATGGTGCCCTTGCGCACGGTGACGCCCTTGACGTTGCGCAACAGGATGCCGGGAGCGCCGGCGCTGGCCGCCCCGTGGCCGGTGATCGTGTGGCCGCCGAGGTCGAGGACGACGTTGTCGGCGGTGACGATCAAGGCCGGCCCGCTGGTGCACGTGAGGTCACCGGCGAGGGTGGTGTTGGCGGAGACCTCCTGGCCGCAGGTCGCGCCCGAGTGCTCGCGGATCGGGCCGTTGTAGTCGCCCTTCAGGAGCTTGGTGAGGACGGAGCGGGCGTCGGCCTTGGACGGGTGCCCGGGCGGCCCGCCATCGGTGGCCACCACCTTCCCGTTCGACGCCTTGACCCGGAATCCCCACGTCCCGTCGGTGCCCTGGAAGAGCTCCCCGCTGCCGGCCATCCGCCACCCTCCTGCTCGTGTCTGGGGCCGTACCGTAGCCGAGCGACCGGCCGGCGTGCCGGGCCGCTACGGCTGCTCGGGTGGCCGTTCCACCCGCTTGCGGGTGTCGGGTACCGCGTAGTGCTGCTCGGGGGCCAGCACCCAGTCGGGGAGCCCGTCCACGAGTCGGCGAAGGGGCTCGTGCTCGGACTCCACCACCAGCATCCGGGGCGACGAGTCCACCACCGCGGCGTCGGGCAGTCCGTGGACCCGGGCCACGTCGGCGTCGGGCATCGGACCCTCGCCCCGGTAGCGCAGGACGAACCGGGGCTTGGCCGGGGCCGGCACTACGACGGCTCGGGCAGCCCGTGGCCCTCGAACGTGGGCCCGAAGCCGAGGGAGACGGCGGTGGCCAGCACCGCCTTGGCGATGGCATCGGAGCGGTTGGCATCCCGCTTCATCTTCACGACGGGGGAGCCGGCGATGGCCCGGGCCGCCGCCCCGGTGGCCGCCGGGCAGGCCATGGACGTCCCGCTGATCTCGGCGTAGCCACCGGGATACGTGGACATGATGCCCACCCCCGGCCCGGTGAGGTCCATCTGGGGCCCGACGTTGGAGAAGGAGGCGATGAAGTCGGCCTTGTCCGTCCCGTAGGGGGCGGCGATGTCGTCGGCCCCGGTGGAGTTGGACGGGAAGGTGCCCTTGCGCCCGGTGGCCGACACGGCCAGCGCCGAGTCCTCGAAGGCGGGGAAGCTGATGGCGGCCCGGTCGTCGTTCCCGGCGGCGATGATGCACAGGCTGCCGGCGGCCCGGGCGTCGTCCACCGCCGCCTTGAGCACCGGGTCGGGCTGCCCGCCCCCCAGGCTCATGTTGAGCAGGTCGCACTTGTCGGCCACCGCCTGGTCGATGGCCTTGGCGATGGCGAAGCTCGACGCGCCGCCCTGGCCCTGGCCGAAGACGCGGTAGGCCCGCAGCGTCACCCCCGGCGCCACGCCCCGGAGGCCGGTCGGCGGGCTCCCGTGCGCGGCCACGATCCCGGCCACGTGCGTGCCGTGGCCCTTGCCGTTGTCGGCGTAGTCGGTGGGGTCCTCGCCCTGGACGGTGTTGGCCCCCCCGGCGATGGTGAGGTCGGGGTGGGGGCCGGAGCCGGTGTCCACCACGCCCACCGTCACGCCCGCACCGACCCCGTCGGCGGCGTTGCCGTAGAAGTGGCGCAGCCCGTCGGTGTAGCCGAGGTCGAGCGGGGCGAGCGTGATCTTGGTGCCGTTCTTCACGGTGACCGACTTCTTGATCAGGCTCCAGTGGGCGTCGCTCGGGTACACGTACAGCCGCTGCAGCTTCACGCTGGCCGCGCCCAGGGCCAGGCTGACGGTCCCGTCGGGGCCGGTCACGCCCTGGGCTCCGGACTTGGCCGCGAAGTCCACGAAGGCGACGACGATGGCGTTGGCCAGCGGCGCCCCGCCGGCCTTGGACACGACCTGGATGGTGATGGCGCCGGCCGCCGCCGCCCGGCGGGACCCGCCCGCCGCTTCCACCACCTGCTCGGGGGCGACGACGGCCGGCGTGTACCAGACCACCGGGACGAGTCGCAGCCCCGGGTGGGCGGCCCGCAGGGCGAGGACGGACGCCGGCACCAGCTCCAGCAGCTTGGCGCCGTCGGGCCCGATCGAGTCCAGTACCCGGACCGGCACCTGGCGGTTGGCGACGGTGAGGCGGTCGGTGCCCACCGCTTCGTGGGCGCTGCGCAGGAACCCCTGCAGCTCGGGGTTGGTCGTCCTGGCCGGGGCCCGCAGGCCCCTGGGCGGGAGGAGGACGTACTGCGCGGTATCGGAGGTCTTGGCCACGAACGGGTCCCTTTCGCCAGGCGAGCGTTCCCGCCAGAGGAACGTGCAGGGGAACTGTCGCGCACTTGCGCCTGGCGCGCCATGGCATGGCCGCCCGACGCCGGGGCGACGCCGGGTCAGGGGCCGGAGGACAGCTCGCCGCCACGTTCGAGATAGGGCCCGAACGCGTCCTCCACGTCGGCCGCCGACAGCCCGAAGTCGGCCAGGGCGTAGCGGTGGGCGCCGTGGCCGCCGGCCGGGTTGGCCGCCACCCAGGCCGCCATGTCGGCCGCCACGGTGGGGGACAGCGGGCGCCCCAGCCGGTCGTACACGGCGGCCACCGCCGCCACCGGATCGGCCACCAGGTCCCGGTAGGCCACGTCCACGAATGCCGCCTCCGCCTGTTGGGCCCGCACCGCCACGGCCCGGTGCACGGCCGTGGCCGCCCGTTGCAGGGCCGAGCGGCCCACGTCGGCTGGTGAGACGTCGTCGCTGTAGGCCCGCCGGAGGGTGTGCACGAGGCTGGCCCACGAGGCCACCGCCGCCGCCGGGTCTCGGTGGCACCACACGACCGTCGCACCGGGCAGGGCGGCCAGGAGGGCGTCCAGGTGGCCGAGGTGACCGGGCGACTTGAGCGCCCACGCGGTACCGGGCGGCGTCGAGGCGGACAGGACGCGCAGCTGAAGGGCGTAGGAGGCGTACTCGTCGGCCAGCGGCGCGGTGGCCAGCCACGACGAGTACTCGCGGGCGTCGAACATGTCGTCGAAGTGCTGGCTGGCGAAGGTGTTCTGCAGGAGGGCGTCGCACTCCTCGGGCCCGTCGGGGGTGGACGGGTGGATGGCCCGGAACCCGGGCACCAGGCGGTAGAAGGAGTCCAGCCAGCGGGCCGCGCGCTGGCGGGGCTCCTCGCCCGGAGGCCGGCCGGGAGGGGGCGGCACCGGGCGCAGGGCCTCCCAGAACCGCAGCACCCGGAAGGCGGGATCGAGCGCCAGCAGGTTGTGCAGCAGGGTCGTGGCGGTGCGGGGCAGGCCGGTGACCACCACCGGCGAGCCGAGGCTGCGTCCGGCCACGTCGGGGTGGGCGTCGACGTGGGCGGCCAGGTCGACCAGCGTCCGCAGGTGGCGAACTGCCGCCCGGTACAGGACCTCGCGGCCGGTGGCGTTGAGGCGCCCGGTCCGCCGGCAGGACTCGACCAGCAGCTCCAGGGTGGCGAGGAACGGGACGTCGGGGCGCCCGCCCCCACCGGCCACCGCCGCCGCCACCAGCTCGTCCACCACGTCGGCCGTCGGGCGGTCGTCGGCGTTCAACGAGGGGGTGGCGGCGGGCGGTCCGCCCCCGCCGCCGTCGGGCTCCCGCCGCCGCCATGGTCCCCGGTCCCCGGCGGGCGACGGCGACGGACGGCGGCGAAAGCCCGGCGTACGGACGTGGCCACCGCCGCCGGGTCCTGCAGGGGCCCGAAGTGGCCGAGGCCGGCCAGCTCCTCGTGGCGCCCGGCCGGGAGCCGCTCGGCATGGGTCCGGCCCCGCTTCGGCGAGCAGCCGTCGCTCGCCGAGCCGCAGGCCACGGTCACCGGGCAGCCGACCTCGGGTAGCCGGGTGTAGGCGTCGTGGGCGGTGGCCATCTCGTACACCTGGGCCTCGTCGTCGGGGTGGCACTTGAGGCGCATACGTCCGTCGCCGGTGTCGGCGAAGCCGTGGTCCACGTAGGCCCGCAGCGCGTCGGGATCCAGGGCGTCGAGCGGCGGCTTGGACGCGTAGTGCTGGCGCGCCTCCTCGCGCGACGCGAAGGTCGTGCGCCGGCGCCGGACCTGGGCGGCCAGCCAACTGTCCTCGTCGCGGCCCAGGGGCGGGTCGGCGGGGACGATCACCGGCTCGTAGCAGTAGATGGCGGCGAAGGTGCCGGGCCGGGCCTGCTCGGCCATGAGCACCGCCGTCCCCCCGCTCGAGTGCCCGAAGCCGAAGGGATGGTGGAGGCCGAGGCCGTCGACCACGGCCAGCACGTCGGTGGCCAGCCCGTACCAGTCCAGGGCCGGGCCGGGGGGCAGCCGGGAGTCCCCGTGGCCACGGCTGTCGAAGGCGATCACGTGGAAGTCGGGGGCCAGGTGGCGGGCCAGGGGCCCGAGCACCAGGCCGTGGAAGCCGGCGGCGTGGGCCGCCACCAGTGGGGGGCCGGACCCGCCCAGGTCGTGGGTGGCGATGCGGGCCCCGTCGGCGGCGGTGACGGCGGTGACGGCGGGCCGGCTCACCGCGCCCGCCAGCGGGTGCAGGCCCGCTCGCCGGACAGGACCTGCTCGCGCAGTGCCGCCCTGTCCACCTTGCCGATGACGGTGCGGGGGATGGCGTCCACCAGGCACAGCTCGTCGGGAAGCTTGTGGCGGGCCAGCACCGGTGACAGGAACTCCCGCAGCTCGGCCAGACCGGGCACCGCCCCGTCGAGGGGTACCACGCAGGCGCAGATGGCCTCGCCCAGCACCGGGTCGGGCGTGGCCACCACCGCGCTGTCGGCCACCGCCGGGTGCAGGCGCATGGCCGTCTCCACCTCGCTGGGCGACACGTGCAGGCCGCCCCGGTTCACCAGCTCCTTCAGGCGGCCGAGCACGTAGATGCGGCCGTCGGGGTCCACCCGGCCGAGGTCCCCCGTGCGGTACCACCCGTCGGTGGCGGCCGGCGGCTGCTTCCAGTAGGGCACCGGGAGGCGGGCGCCGAAGGCGATCTCGCCGGTGGCGCCGGTCGGGAGGACGGTGTGGCCGCCCGGTTCCAGGATGGCGACGGTCCCGTCCGGCGGCGTGCCCTCGGGGCCCCGGTAGACGAGGCCGCCGACCGAGCCCCGCCGGATGTCGTCGGCGTCGGTGGTCAGCGCCGTGAAGTTCTCGCTGCAGCCGTAGACGTACAGGAGGTTCGGCGCCAGCCGCTCGTAGATCTGCTCCACCAGCGGGCGGGGGAGCATGGAGGCGGCGGAGATGGCCCACCGCAGGCTCTCCACCCGATGGCGCCCGGGGTCGAGGGCGGCGAGCAGCAGGGTGAAGTGGGCGGGCATGCCGGGCAGCACGGTGACGCCCTCGTCGGTCACCGCCTGGAGGGCGGCCCGGGGCGAGAACCGCTCGGCCAGGACCAGGCGGCCGCCGCTGAGCAGGGCCATCTCGGCCAGCCGCATGCCGAACACGTGGGCCATGGGCAGGTACAGCAGGTGGACGTCGTCGGGGCCGGGGCGGAAGGCGTCGGCGAAGAACTGCATCTTTCCCCAGCACGCCGGCAGGGTCTCCATCACCGCCTTGGGGGTGCCGGTGGTGCCCGACGTCAGAAGGAGGTGCGACGTCTCCAACGGCCCGTGGGGCGGGGCCCAGTCGGCCAGCTCCTCGGGTCCGTCCACCAGGTCGGCCAGGCGGTGGTGGGGGTCGTCGTCGGCCACCCCGTCGAGGATGATCCGCGTCCCCGGAGATGCCTCCCGCACCGCCCGCACCGGCGCCAGCGGGTCGTCCAGGCCGGGGCGGGGGCGGTAGACGAGGGCCGAAGCCTCGGTCTGGGCGGCCAGCCAGGCCAGCTCCCGGCCGGTGAGGTCGTTGTCGGTGCCGACGTGGACGGCCCCCACCGCCCACGCCGCGTTGAGGGCCAGCAGGTGCTCGGGGGAGTTGGGGAGCTGGCACACCACCCGGTCGCCCCCCCGGATGCCGAGGCACCGGTAGGCGGCGGCCAGGCGGGCCACGCCCCGGCCGACGTCGTCGTAGGTCATGGTGGCCCCGCCGAAGGTCACCGCCGGCCGCCGCCCCCACCGGCGGCAGGCGGCGGCCAGGCTGGGCGCCAGGCGGTCCGGCGGCCAGGCCACGTCGGTCATCCGAACGCCCACGGCGAGCGGGGGGCCCGGCCGTCGGTGCCGACTGGCTCGAACAGCCCGGTGAGGCGAGGGTCGACCAGGACGGCCGTCAGGTCGTCGGGGGCCACCGCCGCGGGCAGCCCGGCGTCGCCCAGCAGGCCCTCCCACTCGGCCGCCGGACGGCTGGTGAGGCAGTCGGCCAGGGCCCGCTCGGCGGCGGCCGGGGGGCCGTCCTCGTGAGCCACCCCACAGACCTCACACAGGCGCGCCAAAGCGTCGTCGCCCTCCACGCTGACCACCAGCATGCCGTCGGCGGTGGGCAGCGGGTGGTCGAGCAGCCCCCACACCGGTCGCCCCCGGCGGCGGCCGATCTCGGTGCCGGCGGCCATGGCACCGAGCACGTGGGCCTGCACGGCCATGGCCCCGGCGAGGAGCGAGGACCGCACCTCCCACGGCCCGCCGGCCAGCTCCCGGCGGTAGAGCCCGGTCAGGATGCCCTCGGCGCCCACCAGCCCGCCGACCACGTCACACAGCACCATCCGGGTGGGGAACGGCGGCTCGTCCTCCGGGTTGAGGCCGTTGCCCACCCCGGCGTAGGCCTGGACCAGGAAGTCGGTGCCCAGGAGGCGCCCGGCCGGCGGGCGGTCGCTCCATCCCGAGGCGTGGGCGTACACCAGGCGGCGATGGCGCGCCGCCAGGTCGTCGAACTCGAGGCCCCACTCGGCGGCCTTGCCGGGGCGCCAGTTGTGGAGGAAGACGTCGGCGCCGGCCACCAGCTCCACCAGCTCGCCCCGCTGGGCCGGGCTCCCGAGGTCGAGGGTCACAGTCTCCTTGCCCCGGTGCAGGCACAGGGCCGACCGCCCGTAGTCGCCGCCCGGCGGCTGGACCCGCACCACGTCGGCCCCCAGCATGCGCAGCAGCATCCCCGCGAACGGCCCCTGGATGCGGCTGGTGGCCTCCACCACGCGGATGCCGGCGAGGGGGAGGGGGGCAGGCGCCGCCCCGAGGCGGGCGAGGGGGGCGGCCGGGAGGGGCTCCCCGGGGGCGTCCAGCGGGCGCACCAGGGGGTGGCCGACACCGTTGCGCTCGGTCAGGACCTCGGTGTAGCCGCGGAGGGGGGTGAGGCTCATGCCGACCTCGGCCGCCACCCGGCGCAGCTCGACCAGGCCCCACCGGCCGGCAGCCTCGTGCAGGCCCGGTGGCAGCGTGCAGGTGGCCCGCTCGAACCGCCACTGGAACATGGTCCACGCCCGGCCCAGGTCGGCGTCGCCGGCGCCCAGGCGGGACCAGAACGCGGCCCACGGCTCGGGGTCCAGGGTCTCGATCTCGAACCACCGGCCGTCGGCGCTGCAAAACGGTGGGCCTGGAGCGGGAAGCGGGCTCCCGGGGACGGCGTCGCCCAGGGCGGTGGCCACCACGAAGTAGTTGGACAGGAGGAGCAGGGCGGCCTGCACCACCGACGTGTGCACCACGGGGATGGTGGCCCCCCGGAGCCTGGCGATCCCGCCGGCCAGCGCCCCCTGGGCAGCCAGCAAGCCGGCCGCCACCGACGCCACCTCCAGGCCAACGCGCCGGGGGCGGCCCCGGTCCCGGCCGTGCACGGCCATGATCCCGCTCAGGGCCTGGATGGAGGCCTCGCTGGCCGGCGCGCCGGCGGGGACGTGAGCCGGGCCGTACCAGCTGACCGGCGTCGCCACCTCGGCCAGCTCCCCCCCGCCCAGGGGGGCCAGGCGGCGGGCGCACGTCTCCGTAGCCAGGTCAGGGCCCGCCTCGGAACTGGTCATTCGCCTCCCGTCACGTGACGCCCGTGCGCCGAGATGCCCGCCAGCCCGGCATGTGCAGTGCCGGCCAGTGTACGGGCGCCACGGGAACCGGATCGCGACCGCGGCCGTCCAAGCCCCCGTTAGACCACGAAGGGAGCGAGCGGGTGCGACGGGTTCGGGTGCGATCGGTGCGACGGTGGGTGGTGGTCGGGGTGGGGGCCCTGGTGGTGGCGGGCGCCGCCCAGGCCGGGATCAGCCGGCTTGGAGGCCGGTCGGCAGCCGCCCGGGGCGGCCCGGTGGCGGCGCCCGCCGGGCCGGCGGTGGGGGGGCGGGCGGGGAGCGTGCCGGCGGCGGGGGCGGCGACGGCCGCCGACGGCTCGGCGTCCAACGGGGCGGTGTCCGCCGCGCCAGGGGCGCCGGTCCCGGCACCCGCAACCGCGCCGGGCGGCGGCTCGGACGTGCCCATCGCCCAACCGAAGGTGGTCCGCACCGCCGAGATGGACATCCAGGTGGCGGCGGGCACGTTCGCAGCCGCCTTCGACCGGGTGTCGTCGGTGGCCGCCGCCAACGGGGGCTTCGTGGCCTCGTCGTCGTCGTCCACGGGCGGGCGGGCCCACGCCGGCAGCCTCGACCTGCGGGTGCCGTCCGACCGCTTCGACACCGCCCGGGAGGCGGTTCGGGCCCTGGGGAAGGTCCAGGGTGAGTCGCTGCGGGGCCAGGACGTCTCCGGCCAGCTGGTGGACTACGACGCCCGCATCACCAGCCTGACGGCCCAGGAGGACGCCCTGCGCACCATCCTGTCCTCGGCCAAGGCGGTGGGCGACGTGCTCAGCGTGCAGTCCAGCCTGTTCGGCGTGCGCCAGCAGATCGAGCAGCTCCAGGCGGCGCGCGCCTCCCTCGACCAGTCGGCCACGTTCTCCTCCATCACCGTCGCCCTGTCCGAGCCGGGGGCGGCCGTCACCACCCCGCCCCGTCCGGCCCGGGGCCTGGCCCACAGCCTCCGACTGGCGGCCGACGGCGCTCTGGCCGTGGTCGGGGGGATGATCGTGGTCACCGGGTGGGCGGTGCCGGTGGCCGGCGTGGGCCTCCTGGTGTGGGGGATCGGGTGGCTGCTACGCCGGCGCAGCCTCCGCCGCCTGCCTGCCACCTAGGTGGCTGGGGGCTCGAGCCGGCGCAGGATGGCCACAGTCTCCCGGTCGAGCCAGTCGTTCACCGCCTGCGCACGGGGCGAATGGTCGGGCCGCCGGCCGGGGTAGTGGGGGGGCGACCATCCCCGTCACACGGAGGTTCGCCCATGCCCGAGCAGGAGTCACAGTCCCACCAGGAGTCACAGGCCTCGGCGGGGGCGCCGTCGGAGATCCCGGACCTCCCCGAGCCCGGCCAGGGGATGGTGATCGACTACCTGTCGAAGTCCCAGTCCCAGGTTCCCGGCCGCGCCGGCGGGCCGGGCGGCACTCAGGTCACCCTCGGCCTGGAGGCGGACGTCGACGACGGGCGGGCGGCCCGGCCCCTCGGCCATCCCGGCGCCCTCCCCGGCGAGGAGCCGGCCCCGGGCGACAACTCCCGACCCGGCTAGGCGTCGGCTAGGCGGGGGAGCCGCCACCCCCGCCGAAGGTGGCCGCCACCTGGGCGGCGGCCCGGTGGCCGGAGCGCACCGCACCCTCCATGTGGCCGCCGCCCACCGCCTCGGTCTCCGCTCCCGCCCACACCAGGCGGCCGCCCATGCGGGGCTCGGCCAGAGCGGGGTGGCCGTAGGCCAGGGGCTCGCCGTCCACCCACCACCATTCGTCGTCGGCGGTGTTGGCGTCGGCCGACCAGTCCCGTTCCAGGTACTGGACGGGATCGGCCGCCTCGGGGCCGAACAGCCGCCCGAGGTGGGCCATGACCTCGGGGGCCCGGTCGGCGGCCGCCTGCGCCCGCCAGGCGTCGTCGCCGGCTAGGAAACCCCACAGGGCGGCCATCGATCCGTCCGGCGTGCAGGCGTCGTGCACCTCACGCAGCGGTCCGCGGTCGCTGGAGGCGAACCCCGCCAGCCCGGCGTCGCGCCAGAACGGCCGCTCGTAGAGGGCCACGCACTTGACGGCGGCGGCCATCCAGGTGGAGGTGCCGTGCATGGCGGCGGTCAGGGCGTCGGGCAGCAAAGGCGTGAACCGGAGTCGCTCGAGAGCGAGCCGGGGCGGGAGGGCCACCACCACCGCCCGGCAGTCGATGCCGGACTCGTCACCGCCGGCGTCGACCACAGTGACCGCCATCCCGCCGGCGCCCGACGCCACCACCTCGGTGGCCGAGGTGGCCAGGTGCAACGAGCCGTCCGGCAGGCGGTGGGCCAGGCGGCGGCACAGATCGGCGGCACCGCCGGCGACGCGCAGCTCGGCCGGCGAGGGCGGCGGCAGGTCGACGGTGGCGGGTGCGGTGGTGGGCGCCCGTTCGACGACACCGGCCCCCGATGCGAACTGGGGGAACAGGTCGACGCCCAGGCGGGCGGCCAAGGCCAGCATTGACGGCTGGTCCTCCCAGACCCACGTGGCACCCAGGTCGACCCAGCCGCCGGCCCCGGCCGCCTCCGGGGCCACGGTGAGGATGCGGCCACCCACCCGGTCGCGGGCCTCGATCACGGCCACCGACCGGCCGGCTGCGGCCAGGGCGTCGGCGGCGGTGAGCCCGGCCAGCCCGGCGCCCACCACCACCACGTCCGGGGCCGCCATCAGGCGGGCTTGGTGTCGGTGACCTCCACGACGAACCAGAGCGTCTCGTCGGGCGCGATCGTCGGCGGCTGGCCGGTGGTTCCGTAGCCGGCGGCGGGGGGGATCCCGAGCAGGCGCTGGCCGCCCACCTTCATCCCCGGGATGGCGTCCTGCCAGCCCTTGATGACGCTGGCCAGCGAAAAGCTGGCGGCCTGGTTGCGCGAGTACGACGAGTCGAAGATCTTGCCCGTCGAGCAGGACACCCCGATGTAGTTGACGGTGACGGTGGCGCCGGGGGTGACGGTGGCGCCGGTGCCAACCTTCCAGTCCTCGCTGACCAGTGAGGTGGGCGGCGGCCCCACCTTCACCGGCACCTGTGGCGCACCGGCGGGCAGGGGGTCGGAGACGGCCACGCAAGGCTTGCCGGCGGCCGAGGCGAGGGCCGTCGTCGAGGCTCCGGGGGCGGTGGAGGTGGTGCTGGCGCTGGTGGTCACCTTCTTCTTGGACGACCCGCCCCTGGTCAGCAGGAGGGCGAGCAGCACCACCGCCACCGCCCCGATGCCCAGGAAGACCGCCCGCCGGCGCATGGCGGCCCGGCGGCGGGCGGCGGCCAGCGCCGCCTGTTTGGCCTGGCGGCCCTGCCGCTGGCGATCGCGCTTGGATCCGGCCACGGGCCGCAACCGTAGCCCCGGTGTCCGAGAGGAGGCGGTCCCCGGTACCGGGCCCGACGCCTGTTGCCCAACTGTGAGCGGGTGGTGCCCGACCCGTGACCGGGCGGGCGCACCATGCCGGCATGACACGCCCCGCAGCTCACATGCCCGGGGCCGGCCCGGCGGCCGCCGTGCTCGTCCTGGCCCTGGCCGCCGGCGCCTGTGGCGCCGCCAACGGCACCCGCCCGGCGGCCCCCGCCGGCCCGGCGGCGATCCCCTCGAGTTCGGTGACCCCCTCCACGTCGGCGACCCCCTCCACGTCGGCCCCAACGGGCCCCGCCCCACCGGGGCCCCCGGCGCCGCCCACGACGACGGTGGTGCGTCCGTCTCGCACCGCCGGTGCCGCCCCCACCTCACCGCCGGCTCTGACCCCATGGCCGGGTACCTCCCGTTGTGGCCCTTCGCGTCCCTGGCCGAGGCGCGCGCCTGGGAGGCCGCCGAGCGGGACGGGGGCCATCAGCCGTGGCACCTCGATGCCGGCCAGACGGCGGTGGGCTTCTCCAGCGGCTACCTGGGCTACGCCGGCATCGACGCGGTGGTGGCCCGGACCGTGGGCGCCGTCGACGCCCGGGTGACCATGGGATACCACGTCGAGGACGGCCGCACCTCGGCCGCTGCCACCGTGCACCTCCGTCGCTTCGGCCCGGACCGGGGCGCCCCGGACGTCGCCGCCGGCGGCGGCGGCACACGGTGGAAGGTGCCGGTGGCCGTGGCCGGGCCCGCCGGCTCGGTGGTCACCTTGGCCGTCGCCACCGGCGGGCCCGTGGCCGCGGTGGAGCGGTTCGCGGTGACCGGCGCCCGGGTCGCGTCCTGACGCCCGCCCGCCGCCGCGGACGTACGCTGCCCAGGTTCGCGGACAGGGGAGTGGGTCATGGACGTCGGCATCCTCGGCACCGGCGTGGTGGGGTGCACGTTGGGATCGGGCTTCGTGGGACTCGGCCACACGGTGAAGATGGGGTCGCGGGAGGCGGGCAACGAGCGGGCCGCGCAGTGGGCGGCGGGCGCCGGCGACCGGGCATCCACCGGGACGTTCGCCGACGCCGCCGTCTTCGGCGAGGTGGTCGTGCTGGCCACCGCGTGGAGCGGTACCGAGAACGCGCTGCGCCTGGCCGGTCCCGACCACCTGGCCGGCAAGGTGTTGATCGACGCCACCAACCCGCTGGCCTCCGCCGCCCCCGACTCACCCCCGGGGCTGGCGGTCGGCCACACGGACTCGGGCGGCGAGCAGGTGCAGCGCTGGCTCCCCGGCGCCCGGGTGGTGAAGGCGTTCAACACCGTGGGCAACGCCCACATGGTGCACCCCGACCTCCCGGGCGGCCCGCCCGACATGTTCATCTGCGGTGACGACCCCGGCGCCAAGGACGTCGTGACCGGGATCCTCGCCGACTTCGGGTGGCCGGCGGTGGACGTCGGCGGCATCGAGGGCGCCCGCCTGCTGGAACCCATGTGCATCCTGTGGGTCCTCTACGGCCTGCGCACGGGCACGTGGGGCCACGCCTTCAAGCTGTTGCGGGGCTGATCCGGGCGCCGGCTACTCCTGGCCGAGGAGCTGCTGGAGCGAGGAGCTCGGGCGGTCGCGGCGGGAGATGGGGTTCTCGGGGAAGAGCAGGCCCGCCTCCTGGTGGGCGTGGGGCGAGAACAGGTCGGTGGCCAGGAATCGGCGGCGGATCTCGGCCAGCACGCGGGGGTCGGCCCGGTGGCGCACGTTGAAGTACACCTCCTGGTGGATGAAGCTGCGGTCCACCCCGAGGTCGGAGAGGACCAGGGACACCTCCTCGATCATGGCCCCGTTGCCCACCAGGTAGTAGCGCCGCCCCCCCAGCTCGCCCAGCAGCGGCGGCACCGACTCGGTGAGGCGGCCGCGCAGCCCGTCCCACCCGGGCGGGGGCTGGGACAGGCTGATGCGGTACGAGAACGTCGGGTAGCGACGGGTGAGGTCGTCGAGCTCGTCGATCAGGCAGATGTCGTCGACCAGCCGCAGCCCCCAGTAAAGGGAGATCTGGCGCTGGACGCCGAGCGCGGCCAAGTGGTGGACGAGGGCCATGAGCGGCCCCACGCCCACGCCGGTGCTCAGCATGACCAGCTCCTCGTCGCCCTCCTTGGGGACCATGGACCGCCCGCTCGGGCCCCGGAAGGGCATGACGTCGCCCACCCGCAACGACGCCAGGTAGATCGAGACCGGGCCCTCGGGGACCAGCCGCACGAGGAGTTGGAAGGTCCGGTCCCCGGTGGGAGGAGAGACGATGCAGTAGGGGCTGCGGCGGACGCCCTTCCCGGGAGCCGAGGTCACGATGCCCACGAAGTAGCCGGGGTCGTAGAGGAACGGGTGGTCGTCGAGCACCCGGAACGTCAGGCGCACGGTGCCGGTGGGGGTGAGAGTCTCGTAGGCGATCAGCTCGGCTCGCCGGTCGTAGCGGTCGACCCGGCGCAGGGCCCGCTCGGGGGCGAGCCGGGAGAGCGGGATCGGCCCCTCCGGAGGGATGACGTCGATGTCCGGCGAGTGCCCGAGGCCAACTCGAGGGCGACGATCCACGTCCGCTCCTTCGATCCGCATGGTGGCGACCGCGTGTGTGCAACCCCAGTCTACGGGTCGCTCCACGCAGTTCGGAGCCGAAACGGTTTCAGATGAGGCGGCGCTCGGTGGCCCAGCGGGTGAGCTGGTTGCGGTTGGAGAGCTGAAGCTTGCGCAGGACCGAGGACACATGGGTCTCGTCCGTGCGGGCGGAGATGACCAGCTCCCGGGCCACCGCCTTGTACGGGTAGCCGCGGGCGATGAGGCGCAGCACCTCCTGCTCCCGGGCGGTGAGCTGGTCCAGGTCGGGGGCGCCGGTGGAGCCGGGCCTGGCGGCGAAGGCGTCCAGCACGAAGCCGGCCAGGCGGGGCGAGAACACCGCGTCGCCGCCCGCCACCCGCCGGAAGGCGTCGGCCAGCTCCGGCCCGGAGATGGTCTTGGTCACGTAGCCCCGGGCGCCGGCCCGGATGACGCCGATGACGTCCTCGGCGGCGTCGGACACCGACAGGGCCAGGAAGCGCACGTCGGGGGCCCGGGGTGCCACGCCCTCGAGTACCGCCCGCCCCCCTCCCTCCGGCAGGTGGACGTCGAGCAGCCACCGCGCGGAGACCACGGTCGGCGCTGGCCACCTCAAGGTGGTGGTTCCCGCCGGCGCCGACGTGGAGGTGGACGCCCGTGCCACCGGTGCCCTGTCGGTCCTCGGCCGGCATTGGGACGGCACGGCGGCCGTCCACCACGTGGTGGAGCCGGGCGGGAGGGCGGCGGCCGCCTGGTGCTGCGGGCCCGGGTGGGCTTCGGTGACCAGGTCTCGCTGGCCGCGGTGTTCGCCGGTCCGGGGGGCGGAGCGACCGGGGCCCGACGACTCGGGGGGAGGACGGCGGCGGCCCCGGTTCGCTCCGACGCCCCTCATCCTTCCCGGCGCTCCTGGCAGCGCCCTTGCAGCACCCTGTGAGGCCGCTGAGCGCCCGTCGCGCCCGTAGGGTGGCCGGATGCCGCCCGCCGCCGACCTTGCCCGCCTCGACGGCTTCCGCCTGCCCGAGGACTTCTCGTTCGGCGTCGCCACCGCCGGGTTCCAGGTGGAGGGTGGGTTCAACGGCCCCGGTGAGCCCCGCAACAACTGGTACGACTGGGAGGTGGAGGGCCGGGTGGAGCCCTCGGGCATCGCCAACGACTCGTGGCACCGCTACGACGATGACTTCGCGGCCACCGAGGCGATGGGCTGCGACGCCTACTGCCTGTCCATCGAGTGGGCCCGCGTCCAGCCCACCTTCGACGGCACCGACGACGAGCCGCCCGTGGACGAGGCCGCCGTCCACCACTACGCGGCCATGGTGGCCGCCGCCCGTCGCCGCCGGGTGGAGCCCTACGTCACCCTCCACCACTTCAC
This sequence comes from Acidimicrobiales bacterium, assembly GCA_046263055.1. GTDB lineage: Bacteria > Actinomycetota > Acidimicrobiia > Acidimicrobiales > AC-14 > DATAQC01. Next base: position 68,641 of record JBHELO010000073.1, read on the forward strand.
CCATCCCCGCTGGCTCGGCCTCGACCTGTGGCTGCGCTCCGAGAGCCCCGGCCTCTTCGCCCGCTGGGCCACCGAGATCGTCCGCCGCCTGAACCGGGCGCTGGTCGAGGCCGGGGGCTCGCCGTGCACCCGCTACGTGACTCTGAACGAGATCAACATCGTCGCCCTCAACACGTGGTGGGACGGCGCCTTCCCCGGGGGCGGCCTGTTCGGCGCCGGTCGCACCCGCCGGGCCCTGGACCACCTGCTGGCCGCCCACGTGGGGGCCTACGGGGCCATCCACGACGTGCACGAGGCCGAGGGGTGGCCGGCGCCGATGGTGAGCACGCCGAACTTCGCCTTTGCGACCTGGGAGACCGACCGGGGCCTCACCGACCTCCTGCTGGCCCGCCGCCGGGGCGTGGCCCGCGACGACCTGGCCGCCTACCTCACCGAGTGCCGACGCCGCTGGTACGACGCCCTGGCCCGTCTGCCCCATCCCGGCTGGACCCCCGGCGAGCGGGCCCTCGGCTGGCTCACCGGTCGGGTCCTGCCCCTCGACCTGCCGGCGGCCACCGAGGCGATCTACGCGTCGTCGCGCGACGACGCCCTCGACGCCGTCGGCACCGACATCTACGCCCCATGGTCGTCGGGCCGCTTCCGCCTGCCCGGGCACCGCACCGCCGGCGGCCGGACGCCCAAGCCGTGGCGCCAGCTCTGGGACGACCCGCCCATGCCCGCGGTGCTGGCCAACTTCTCCCGCCTCCACGCCGGCGACGACGGGCTGCCCGTCTGGATCCTGGAGAACGGCCTGTGCAACCGCGTCCGCCGGGGTGTCTCCTATCCCCGCCTCGACGGCTGGACCCGGGTGCGCTACCTGCGCGAGCACCTGGCCCAGCTCGCCCTGGTGGTGGCGTCCGGCGTGGACGTGTCCGTGTACCTGCACTGGTGCCTGTTCGACAACTACGAGTGGGGCAGCTACGAGCCCCGGTTCGGGCTCCACGGGGTGGACCGGGAGCGGGGCGTCCGTCGCCTGGCCCACGACTCCATGGGCGGGGACGCCGCCCGCACGTACCGCCGGATCATCGAGAGCCTGCGCTCGGGCGACGAGCTGGCCGCCGCCCTGTCGGCGTAGGGCCAGGTCGAGGACGCCAGCGCGAAACGTGCATCTCCGTCCCGCGGATCCGTACCCGGACTGCGCAGGTGCGCCCGCCCGGCCCTCGGCAGCCCGGCCCGTCAGGTGCGGTGGCGGAACCGCAGGGGCAGCTCGTCGGCCAGGCGGGTCCCGAGCAGGGTCGGCCGCCCGCTGGTGACGGCCACGATGGCGTAGTGGCCGGCAGGAGGCCCGACCGCGCCCGCCACCGCGCCCGACGTGAAGGCGCCCGAGAAGGCCACCAGGCACACGTCCTCGTCGGGCACGGTGGTGGCGCCCGGGACCCGTTGGGCGAAGGAGGCGGCGCTGACCCGGCGCACCCCGACGATCCGGCCGGTGTGGTGCACGGCATCCTCCGCCACCGCCAGCGACCGGAAGCACACGCTGCTGGCGGTGTTGAGGGAGTTGCGGGGGCCGCCGCAGCCGGCCAGCGCCAACGCCCCGGCGGCGACGGCCGCCGCCAGCCCTGCACGCCGCCTCACGCCGCCTCCCCGACCACCGCCACCTCGGGAGGCACCCTACGGCGGGCGCCGGACGTGAGCACGGCCCACGCCGCCCACCCGATCGGCAGCATGGCCCAGAAGCTCACCATCCGGTACAGGAGCACGGCGGCCACGGTGGACGCCGCGCTGTTGCCGTAGGCGACCAGGGCGATGGCCAGGCTGCCCTCCACCACGCCCAGGCCGCCGGGCGTGAACGGGAGGTTGGCCGCCATCTGCGCCGCGCCGTAGGCCAGGAGCAGGCCTCGCCAGGGAACCGACGCCCCGACCGCCGAGAAGGACAGGGCGAGGCAGGCACAGTCGGCCAGCCAGTTGACGCCGGCCCACACCACGCCGACCGCCCAGTCCCCCCGGCCGGGGGTGACGGCGGTCAGTCGCTCCCATCCCCGGCGGGCGACGGCGGCGGGGTCGCCGGCCGGCCGGCGGGCCACCCGTTGGGCCAGGCGCACTCCCCACGCCCCCAGGGCCACCGGCACCTTGCCGCCCCGGCGATGGACGGCCGCCGTCCCCAGGGCGGCCAGGGCGGCGGCCACCGCCAGCACCCCGGCGATGACGCCCACCAGGTCCAGGGAGCTGGCCGCGCTCCCGCTGAGGACCACGCCGGCCGCCGCGATGAGGGCCAGCGACACCCCCGACACCAGCTCCACCGCCACCATGGTCCACGCCGACAGCACGTCGTCCGCCCCCCGGGCGCGGAACTGGCGGTAGGCGAAGACGCTGGCCCACGCCACGCCGCCGGGCAGGGAGTTCTGCACCGCGTTGCCGGCCAGGGCGACGCCCGACAACGGCCACAGGCCGATGCGCACGCCCCCGGCGGCCAGCATGCGCCGCTCCACCTCGGCGAAGGCCACGACCGACGCCAGCTCCATGGGCAGGGCCGGGACCAGCCACGCCCACCGCAGGTGCCCCAGGACGGTGGTGGCGCCCTCCAGCTCGTCGCCGCGCCCGGCCACCACCCGCACCGCCACGACGGCCAAAGCCAGCCCGACCACCAGTCGCACGGCCGCCCAGGCACGGGACCGGGAGGTGCGGGCGGGCCGCCTGGGTCGGTCGGCGGGCGCGATGATGGTCCGAGTCTCCCACGGTCCTGCCGACCGCCCGGGGCGCCGGCCAGGTCCCGGGACGGTCGCCGCCGGGGCCATCCGGAGGTCCCGCAGCGTTCGGCCGGGTGCGCCGGAGCCCGCCGGCAGGCGCCGGCCAGGTGGCGGCGGCCCGGGTCACCGCCCACCAGGGAGCAAGGGGTCCTCACGGCTCGTTCGGCTTCCGCGCCGCCCAGATGAGGACGGCGGCGCCGGCCACGGCGGCCACCACCGACGCCGCGAGGGTGGCGGCGACGGCGGCCCCGGCCAGGGCCGGCGGGAGGGCCAGGTCGGCCAGGAAGACGGCCACCGTCAGTCCCACCCCGGCGGTGGCGGCCGCCCCCGCCATCTGCCGCCAGCTCACGCCCGCCGGCAGGGCGCCCAGGCCCACCCGCACCGCCATCCAGGCGAAGGCCAGGATTCCCACCACCTTCCCACCCACCCGGGCCACCACTCCCGCCACCACCAGCCGGGTGGCGCCCGGGCCGTGCAGGAGGCCACCCCCCACCGCCACCCCGGCGTTGGCCAGGGCGAACAGGGGCACGACGGCGAGGCTGACGACGGGGCGCAGCCGGTGCTCGACCCGCTCGGCGGTGGACGACGAGGCGCCCGGCGGCGATTCCGTGGCCGCCGGCGCCGACCTCCGGGGCGGGCGAGCGGGGACCAGCAGGCCCAGGAGCGCCCCCGCGAGGGTGGGATGGACCCCCGAGCGCAGGACGGCCGCCCACACCCCAACGCCGGCCACCACGTAAACGGGCGCCCACCGGGCGCCGAGGATGCGAAGGGCCACGATGGCCGCCACCAGGGCGGCGGCCATCGCCAAGGCGGCCAGGGAGATGCCGCTCGAGTAGCCGACGGCGATGATGACGATGGCCACCAGGTCGTCGACCGTGGCCAGCGTGAGCAGGAACAGCCGGAGGGAGGAGGGCACCCGGGGACCGAGAACGGCCATCACGCCCACCGCGAACGCCACGTCGGTGGCGATCGGGACTCCCCATCCAGGGGCGCCCGGGCCGCCCCGGGTCAGGGCTTCGTAGATGGCGGCCGGTAGGGCCATGCCCCCCACCGCGGCGATGGCGGGCAGGGCGGCCGTCCGCCATGACCGCAGCTCCCCGGCCACCAGCTCCCGCTTCACCTCCAAGCCGACGAGGAAGAAGAACACCGCCATCAGGGCCTCGTTCACGAACCCGACGAGGTCGCGGCGGACGGTGAGCCCGCCCACGCCGAGGCGCACACCGGTGTGCAGCAGCGAGCCATAGGCCGCCCGCCAGGGCGAGTTGGCCCAGGCCACGGCGGCCACGGTGGCGGCCAGGAGGACCACGCCGCCCGCCGCCTCGGTGCGCAGGAGGTCGGCGACCGCCCGGGGGACACCGCGCCCGCCGCCTTCTGCGCCCGGCGGGGACCCGGACGAGGAGGCGGGGGCTCCGCCGTCGGTGGGCGTCATCGGCGTGTCCGCTCCTCGGGTCCACCAACTCCAACGGGGTCGCCGACCATCTTTCCCGGCACGCCACCCGCGAGCATCGGGCGTGAGCCCCGCGGTGATGGTCCTGACCGCGTCGCCGGCCCGGGCCACGCGCCCGGCCGGCTCCACTCCCCGGTAGCGGCGGGCGGCGGCCCCGCCCTCAGCTGGGCAGGCGGGTGTCGGGTGCGGGTTCCTGCTCGTTGCAGCGGCACTCCTCGGTGGGCGCCGAGCAGGTCTGGCAGGCCACCCGGCCCTCCTCGCTCATGAACACCTTGGCCCCGCACTGCGAGCAGCTGCTGCGGGCCAGCATGTCGGCGATCTGGCTCACGGCCCGACCGTCCCGGTCACGCCGCCGCCCTACCGGGGGGCGGGCGCCTGGGCCCGCATGCCCCGGACGGCGGTGGCGATGCCGTTGGCCTCCAAGACGTCGGACATGACGCCGATCTGGTCCTCCCAGACGTCGTCGGGCACGTCGGTCCGGACCTCGTCCTCCAGCACGTGGTACACGTCGAGGCCCAACTGGGCCCCGGCCAACGGGCCTGCGTAGGTCGGGTCGCCCAGCACGACAGTCTCGGCTGCGATCTCGGCGCTCTCAGGGTCGGGAGCACCGAGGATCACGAGCAGGTTCTGCCGGCCGTGCTCCTCGGCGAGCCGGAGGATGGCCTCCTGGCTCTGCAGGTCCATGGCCCCTGCCGCCGTTCAGACGAAGCACTCGGTGGCCCCGAAGACCACCTTGCCCCCCGCCGCCTTGACGCAGGCCTCGATGGAGGGGCCGGAGATGCCGTCGCGCTCGCCCAGGGCGATGACCAGACGGTCCTTCAACATGTCGTGCTCACCACCTTCGGGTTCTTCTCGGAGTCGGCTTCTCGGAGTCTGGTTGATGTCGGAGTCCGGTTGATGTCGGAGTCGGGTTCAGGTCGTCGGGTCAGGACAGGCCGGCGAGGGTGTCGTCCAGCCAGGCGGTGAGCCCGGCGGGCGACAGCTCGGGGTCGGACAGGCGGGCCACCTCGGACCCGCCTCGGAACAGCAGGAACGTGGGCATACCCATCACCCGCAGGTCGATGCAGAGCCGGCGGTTCTTGGGGGCCTCCAGCTTGGCCACCGTCAGGTCGGGGCGCTCGTCGGCCAGGCGGTCCACATGGGGCGACAGCGCCACGCAGGGGATGCATTCGGGCCCCCACACGTCGATGAGCACGGTGCCGTCGGCGACCAGCTCGGGGAAGTTCTCCTTGGTGACCTCGGCGACGGCCGGCACGTCCACTCCTCCTCGGGTTCTCGGGTGTTGGCGGCCCGGTATCGGTGGCCGGGCCCGGCTGGGGGCGTCAGCCCGTGGCCGGGTTGCGCTCCAGCAGCAGGCTCATGCCGTCCGACAACTGGCACATCCGGCCCAGGAACAGGCTGCCCTTGGCCACGAGGGAGACCCTACCGGCATCCCCGGTGGTCAGCCGCCCGATGGCGTGGGGGAGGTAGCAGAAGGCCGACGCCAGGTGGCCCTGGGTGGGGGCGAAGCCGGGCATGCCCCGGCCGGCCACGAAGGCGGCCATGTCCTCCCGTGCGACCTCGCCCCGGCGCACGGCCAGCGCGGCGATGGTCTTGTAGTTGCGGTCGGGGACGTTGCCCGAGCCCTGGGGCTCGGTGATCTCCGGGTTGTGCAGCTCGGTGGCGAAGTCGTCCACGTCGGTCATGGCCAGGCCGTGGCGGGCCAGGGGCTCCACCGCCAGCGCCTGCATGATCTGGGGAGCGGCGCCCCCGGCGGCCACCTTGTGGCGGCCCACCGCGTCCAGTCGGAGCACCGGCGAGCGCCCGTCGTCGGCCTCCACCAGCGCCGCCGCCCCGCCCAGCACGTCCTCCAGGATCGGCAGGTCGTGGGCCACGTGGCCCTGGAACTTCATGCCCAGCTTGGCCTGCGACCCCCCGGCCACCACCGCCACCCGGCGGAACACGCCCGCCGCCACCAGGCTGGCGGCGATCACCATGGCCGGCAGGGGGGCGGCGCAGAAGTTCTTGACGTCGGCCCCGGACGCCTCGGTGAGGCCGGCCACCGCCGCCACCGCCTTGGCCAGGTTGCCCCCGCCCCGCTGGTAGCGGTCGCCGATGGCCTCCTCGCCGCAGGACACCACGTAGTCGATGGAGGTCGGGTCGACCCCGGCGCCGTCGAGCAGGTGGAGCAGGGCCACGCTGGCGGTCACCTTGGAGCACAGGTTCTCGAGCAGGACGTGGGCGGCCAGGGACTCGTCGTCGGCCTGGGCGGTGCGGAACGCCCCGGCGGGGGTGTTGGCGCCGAGGAAGAGAGGGAGGGCCCCGGGCTCGGCCGCCGCTTTTGAGGTGTCGGCCCGGGCCCGGTCGATGCCCCCCAGGTCCAGGCCCTTGGCCAGCGGGTGGGCGGCCAGGGCCACCGCCGCCCGGTCGGCCACCTCGGCGTCGAGAGCGACGAGGCCGAACTCGTCGACGGCGGCCAGGAGCCCGAGCAGCTCCTCCTCGGGCAGGATCTCGCCGAACGGCCCGGTGCGCGACGCCGTGTCGCCCGGCGCTAGCCCGACCCACGGCCGCGCCGGCAGGTCGCGAGGGTGCAGGGCGCCGATCCAGGCCTGGTGGGGGAGGTAGGCCACCGCCTCGTCGTAGCTGCGCAGGGCGGCGAGGAAGGCCCGCTCCAGCCCGGCGTCCTTGGCCAGCTCCCGTCGGGGCTTGGACCCGTGGCGGGCCAGGCCGGGGGCATGGGCCAGCACCGTGGTGGCGGCACTGACGACGACCCGTTCGGTCATCGTGGGCCTCCTGGGTTCACGGTCATGCCAGCTCGAACACGGTGGGCTGGCGCACCGGGGTGGTGAGGGCGGCCAGGGCGTGCTCCAGCAGGCGGCGGCGCCACGCCGCCTCCTCGGCGGGGGACAGCGACGGGTCGCCGGTGGGGTAGGGGATGCCCCGCGTCGGCACGATGCGGGGGGCGCCCACCCGCAGGGCGATGGACGTGAGGTTGCACAGCAGGGCGGTCGGGATCCCCGCCCGCTCCAGTTCCTTGGCCAGCGTTGCCCCGCAACGCGTACCTGTCCCTCACGTGGCGGTGAGCACCGCCGCCCGCACCTCCGAGTGGCGGAGGTCGGCGGCCCACTCGATGCCGAAGCGGCGGGCGTTGCCCACCGACGTGCCGTTGCCGGCGGTGACCAGGTAGGCGTGGTGGAGGGCGCCGATGGCGCCCTCGCCCTCCAGGCGGCGGGCGGCGTCGAGCGGCAGGATGCGGTGCGGGTCCTCGTTGGCCCACACCGTCGAGAAGCCGCCGTGGACCGACCGCCAGTCGCCGGGGGCCAGGGCGTCGAGGCCGGCCAGGGAGTAGCGCAGCCACTTGGTGGCCCGGGCCGACTCCAGCTTGTCCGGGTTGTCGTCGGGTACCAGGGCGCCCTCGGTGACGATGGCCACGGTGACGGTGGAGGGGTCGGCGACGGGCGCCGCCGGGGTGACCCGGTCGAAGCGGGGGAGCGGCACCTCGGTGGCGGCCCGGTCGCCACCCAGGCGGGCCAGGGCCAGGTCGACGGCCCGGGTGGCGGCGTCGCGGTCGGCCATCCGGGAACGGCGGGGGACGGCGCCGATGCGACCGTCCTCCGGTGTGAGCTCGCCCCCGGCCAGGACCTTGGCCGCCGCCGCCGACAGGCGGTCGAGGGAGGGGCCCATGGTGCGGCCCACCTCGCCGCTCTCCACCACGGGGGCGGGACCGGCCTCGTCCAGGCCCGGGTTGTCGGGGTGCATTGACGCCACCACCGGGATGCCGGCGGCTGCGCAGGCGGCCGCCACCCGGGCGCAGGCCAGGCCGTAGCGGCCGCTGGTGAAGGCGGGGCCGGCCACCACCAGGTCGGGCCTGGCGTCCCGGACGAGGGCCAGGATCTCCTCGATGGCGGCCGGGTCGGCGGCCGCATGGTCGTCGCCGCACCAGACGGTGGCCACCACCGAGTGGTCGTCGCCGAGCAGCTGGTCGAGGCGGCGGGCGGGGCCCACCGGCTCGGGGCGGGAGGCCGGGGGCGTGCCCGCCGCGTCCTCGCCGCCGACGCCGGCGAAGAACTGGTTGACGTAGTGGACGACCCTGCTCATGCCACCACCTCGCCGGCCGTGCCGGGGTCGCAGGTCAGGCGTCCCCAGCCCATGGGGCTGAGGGAGCAGTAGACGACGGCCATGGGCAGCTCCACCTCCTCGGTGGCCGGGCGGCCGAGGAGGGCGATCTCGTCGCCGCCCAGGGCCCGCTCCACGGCCGGCAGGACCAGGCGCTCGTCGTAGTTGCCGGTGCTCACCATGGCGGTGGCCCGCTCGGGGGGTACCACCACCGGCGGGCCGGTGCCGTCGGGGCCGGCCATCTCCGCGAACAGCCCGACGGCGGTCACCCCGGCGTCCTCCAGGGCGTCCATCTTGAGGGCCACATCGCCGTCGGCGTTGCCGCCGCCCTCCTTGGTGAGCACCGCCGCGTCCCATCCCGCCGCCGCACAGAGGCGGGCGGTGTGGGCCGCCACCAGCTCCTTCTGGGAGAGCGACACCGGCTCGGGTGAGATCACCAGCCCGGCGAAGTCCACGTCGGTCCCGTGGCGTGCCCGCAGGGCGGCCACCACCGGCGAGTTCTGGTGCATCCACGTGGGGTTCTTGAGCGACGGGTGGCCGAACTGGCCGCTGACCACGGCGCCGTCGTCCAGCTCGCCGGGGTCGAGGAGGGTGGGCAGGCCGCCCGAGAACGAGCGCCCGTACACGAACACGTCCTTGAACGTTCCCTGGGTCTGGAGGTTGGTGACGGCGCCGATGCGGGGCCGCCCACCGGTGCCGCGCCCGGGGCTCGGCGCCGGCGTGGGGAAGTGCTCGCGGGCGTCGGGCGGGGCGTCCAGGGCGGCCTCCGCCAGGCGGGCGGCCAGGGCCAGCACGCCCCGGCGCACGGCCCGGTCCACGTCCTCCCACGCCGCGCCATCGGCCGGGGTGAACTCCACCACCAGGTCGTGGGTGTGGCCCAACGGCGACAGGGGGCCGGCCGGCCCCGACATGTCCACCACCGCCTCCTGCGCCCGGGGAAGGTAGCCGGCGGCCACCACCGCCGCCCCCCGAAGGACGTGGGTGGTGCCCCGGCCCTGGGCCCGGTCGGGGCCGAGCAGGCCGGGGAAGACGCCGCCCCCGCCGGGCCCCTTGGAGCGGGGCTCGACGGCGTCGAGGACCTTGACGATGCGCACCGATTCCCCGGGGGACGCCCAGGTCACCCGGGTGGCGGCCAGGGCGGGCGAGGCCAGCAGGGCGGCCGCCTCATCCGCCGACACCGTCAGGCGGCCTCCCTGGTAGCCGGTCTCGTCGCCCAAGGCCACCTCGCTGACTACGTGCACCAGCCGGGTGAGCCCCTGATCGTCCGTACCCATGGTCGGAATGTACCGGCGCCAGGTTCCGGTGCGCGAAACGGGGCGGGAACACCCCGTTTCGCGCCCTCGGAGCCCCGGGTGGTTGGCTGGTCCGGTGGGAGCGACGGCCCCGGCCGGGGAGGCGGCCAGACGGTGGCGGGCGCTGGTGCGGGCCCGGCGGCGGGAGGTCGAGCGCCTCGACCCCGGGCGGCCGGGCCCCAGCGACGCGCGCTACTGGGACGCCCGGGCGCGGAAGTTGGCGGCCCGCGCCCTGGGGACGGCCGCCGGCGACCCCTTCCTGGCCCGCCTGCGGCGCCTGAGCGGGGCCCGCACGACGGTGCTCGACGTGGGCGCCGGCCCGGGGCGCTTCAGCCTCGCCCTGGCTCCCCGGGTGGCCGGGGTGGTGGCCGTCGACCCCAGCCCCCGGATGCTGGCCCTGGTGGCCACCGCCGCCCGCCGGGCCGGGCTGGCCAACGTCGCCACCGTGGAGGGCCGCTGGGAGGACGTGGAGGTGGCGCCCGCCGACGTCGCCTTCGCCTCCTATGTGCTCCCGGTCGTGGACGACGCCCCCCGCTTCCTGGCCCACCTGGACGCCGCCGCCCGCCGCCACGCCCTGCTGTACCTGGGCGCCTTCACCGCCGACGCCGTCACCGACCCCCTGTGGCGTCACTTCCACGGCCGCCCCCGCGCGCCGGGGCCCACCTGGCTGGACGCCGCCGACGTGCTGGACGAGATGGGGATCCGGGCCTCGGTGGAGGTGGTGGAGGTGCCCGTGCGCACCCGGTTCCACTCCCTGGCCGAGGCGGTGGCCGACTACCGGGACCTGCTGGCCGTCCCCGACGACGCCCCCACCCGGGCCGAGCTGCGCCGGCTCCTGCGCTGGTGGCTGGTGGGCCCGCCCGGCGCCCTGCGCCCGCCCGTCGCCACCCTTCCGGCGGCGGTGGTCCGGTGGCGGCCGTCGGGCGGGTAGAAAGGCTTCCTCATGACCTCGCTCCCGCCGACCCCGGCCGCCTCGCCGCCCGGGCTGGAGGTGGAGGTCTTACCCGAGGAGACCCACGCCGAGGCCCAAGCCACCGCCACCCGGGCCATCCTCGCCGCTCCCGACCTGCGCCTCATGTTCCCGGCCGCCGACCTGTGGGTGGTGGGGTTCGACCTGGCCGACAAGGGCGACGACGACGGCCCCCGCTTCACGGCCACCGTGGTCGACACCGTCACCGGGCGGGCGGCCCTGGTGGACGGGTGGCTCGACGATCTCGGCAGCCCCCGCACCACGCCTCTCGGCCACCAGCGGCCACCGACGGACGACGAGCACGCATGGGCGGTGTCGGTGCTCGCCGACGACCGCCACCTCGGGCCCCTGCTGGCCGCCGACGGCACCACCACCTACCGGCCGACGCCGCCCCTGGCCAACGTCGAGCACCCCGACGGCACCGTCGACCGGGTGATCGCCGTCGGCATCCGCACCGCCGCCGGCGCCCACCGGGTGGCGGGCGTGCGCACCGGCGACGGGGAGGTGTTCCCCGACCCGCCGGGCGCCGCCCCGCCGTCGGACCGGGAGTGCGGGCCGCCGCCCGCCCCGCTGACCGGCGGGCCGGCGGCTCCCGGCGAGAGCCAGGCCCGGGTGCGGGTTCGCCGGGGCGACGACGTCCTGTGGGAACTGGTGGTGGTGCGGCCCCGGGCGTCGTCGGGCACCAACGGGTCGGGCGTGGAGCTGCGGGCCGTGTCCTACAAAGGCCAGCAGGTGCTGTTCCGGGCCCACGTGCCCATCGCCACCGTCGCCTACGAGCACGGCGCCTACGAGCACGGCGCCGACGAGCACGGCGCCTCCGAGGGCGGACCCGGCCCCACGTCGCGCGACTGGCTGCACGAGGAGAGCGGGTTCGAGGCCGAGGGCGAGGAGGCGGTGCCCGGGTTCCGCCTGTGCCCCACCGCCCCTGCGACCATCCTCGACCGGGAGGTCGACGGCGGCGGCTTCCGGGGCGTGGCCCTGTGGGTGGAGGGTGACGAGGTCGTGATCGCCAGCCAGCTCCAGGCCGGCTGGTACCGCTACGTCAGCCAGTGGCGCCTGGCCGCCGACGGCACCATCCGGCCCCGCATCGGGTTCGCGGCGGCCGCCAACCCCGGCACCTGGCGGTCCCACGTCCACCACGCCTACTGGCGGCTCGACCTCGACGTCCTCGAGCCCGCCACCAACGTCGTCCAGGAGTACAACGACCCGCCGGTGCAGGCCCTGTCGAACTGGCACACCGTGAAGGTCGAGGTGCGCCGGCCGCGCAGCTCAGCGCACGGCCGGTACTGGCGGGTACGCAACATCCGGGCGTCGCAGGGGTACTCGCTGCGCCCGGGCCCGGCCGACGGTACGGCCGACGTCTTCGGCGCCGGGGACGTGTGGGTCCTGCGCTACCACTCCGACGAGCTGGACGACGGCGAGGGGACCACCGCCGACCGCGTCCGTGCCCGGCCGGGCCTGGACCGGCTGATGTCGGGCGAGTCCGTCGAGCGCCAGGACCTCGTGCTCTGGTACGGGGTGCACGTCCGCCACCAGGGAGCGGGTGAGGCCGACGGCGACGGCGCCAAAGGGGCCCCGGCCCTGGTCGGGCCCGACCTCGTCCCCTACCAGTGGAAGGACGCCCCCCTCGGGCCGGTGGCGTTCGCGCCCCTCGCCCCGCCCACCGACGAGGAGTTGCGCCCGCCCGCCCCGCCGTCGGCCTGACGCCCGGCGCGCCCGGCGATGTCGTCGGGGCGACGACGACCGGGGGAATTCGCCCGGGCGCGCGCGATACTGGGACCACGAGCCCGACCCCGACCGGTCGGGCAGGGTCGCGGTGCGGTGCGGCGCCCGCTCGGATGATCCCCGTTCTTCGCCCCCGACGACGTCGCCGCCCTGCGTCCCCGGAACGTCCGAGAAAGGACCCTCCATGAGACTCCCCCTCTTCGGCCGCCGGCCGTCGGCCGCCGACATCGAGCGCGAGGTGACCGAGCAGATCGAGGCCCTCGTCCGGGCCGGCCACAACCCACCCCCGCCCGACTGGACCCTGGCCGGCGGCCTGCCGGCGGCCGGGAGCACGGCCGTCGCCGCGCCCGGGCCCGGCCCGGTGGCCGCCCCTGCCTCCGCCGCCGACGCCGACGGTCAGGGCACGGTGGTCGAGGCCGTGACCCGCCATTCCGAGGAGGCCGTGGACGGTCCGACCACCGACGAGGGCGCCGCCCCGGCTCCCGTCGGCGGCCTCGAGGACTCCGCCGACGAGCTCCTCGAGACGGGCCCGAAGGACGAGACGCTTCGGCCGCCCCGCCGCCGGCCGGCCCCTGCCGCCTTCCTCGAGGACGACCCCGAGGACGACGTACCCGCTGCCCCTCGTCGCCGCCGGCCGCCAGCGCCCGCCGGGGCCACGACCCGCCGGGCGACCACGACGGCGTCCGGCGCCACCGCCGGGCGGGCACCGTCGGCGACCGGTGGCCGCACCAGCCGGTCGACGACGGCCGCCGGTGCCACCACGACCCGCCGGGCGGCCGCCAACGGCGCCACCACCCGCCGGGCGGCGTCGACCCGGGGAGCCACGACCTCGGCCCGGTCCACGGCCGCCCGGTCCACGGCCGCCCGGTCGACCGCCGCCCGGTCGACCCGCGCCGACGCGTCTGCGGCGTCGGCCTCCACCGGCGGCGGCCGGACCACCTCCAAGGCGGCGACCGGCCGGTCCTCCGGGTCCAAGCGCTCCTGAGGCGGGCGCTCCTGAGGCGGGCGCTCCCGGGCGGCGGCGGGGGCCGGCGTCGGTCGGCCCCCGCCTGCCTCGGCTGCTAGAGCTGGCCCCGCAGGGCCCCGCCCGGGAACTCCGCGGTGTGGACGTTCACGTAGTAGTCGGACGGGTTGGCGGCGATGGCCGATGCCTCGGTGGCGTTGGTGACGCAGCCGGCCGAGCGCCCGTTGACGGGCGCAGGCAGGGGCACGACCACCGGGCCCGGGGAGCCGGCGGGGGCCTCGTGGATGTGGGCGGCGGTCGGCGTGTCGAGGCCGGACACCAGGAGCACGAAGCAGATGCGCCCGCTGGCGGGGTCGACGGTGACCCGGGCGGTGCCGCTGGCGGTGGGCGAGCCGGGGACGGGGCGCTCCTGGGAGCCGGTCATGGTGGTAGTGAAGGTGAGGGCCGCGGCACCGGCCGGGGCGGTGGTGGCGACCAGGCCGGCCATGGCCAGGCCGGCGGCGGGGGCGATCAGGCGACGAAGCATGTGGGGACGTCCTCCTTGTGGCTCGCGATCCCGGCAGCGTAGTTGGAGGTTCCCGCCCCTCAGGCCCCGGAGCCGGCGCGCCCAGCCGCCGGGGACGGGCGCTCGGGTGCCAAGCTCGTCGGCGTGCGCCAGGTCCTACCCGTCGCCCTGGACCCGGTGGACCCGCTGGCCGCGTACGCCGAGGTGCCCGCCGCCCGGGAGGGCCGTCCGTGGGTGCGCGTCAACATGGTGGCCTCGGTGGACGGCGCCACCGAGGTGGGGGGGCGGTCGGGGGGGCTCGGCGGGCACGCCGACCGCCACCTCTTCCAGGTCCTGCGGTCGCTGGCCGACGTGGTGCTGGTGGGGGCGAGCACCGCCCGCACCGAGCACTACGGCCCGGCCCGGCTCACCGCCGACCTCCGGGAGTCCCGCCGCCGGCGCAGCGTGCCTCCCACGCCCCCCCTGGCGGTGGTGACCCGCTCCTGCGAGCTGGACTGGGAGTCCCCCTTCTTCACCCAGGCGAAGGCCCGCCCCGTCGTCGTCACGGTGGACGAGGCCCCCGCTGCGCAGCGGGCCCGGGCCGCGGAGGTGGCCGACGTGATCCTCGCCGGGCGATCCACCGTGGACCTCGCCCTGGCATTGGACGCCCTGGGTCGCCAGGGCGTCCGCTCGGTGACATGCGAGGGCGGGCCGGTGCTCAATGGCGGCTTGGTGGACGCCGGACGTCTGGACGAGCTCGACCTCACCGTGTCGCCCGTGCTGGCCGGTGGCGACGCCAAGCGCCTGCTGTGGGGGGCGTCTCTGGTGGACCCCGGCGGCCTCGAGCTGCGCTCGGTGTGCGAGGAGGACGGGTTCCTCTTCCTGCGCTACCTGGCCGCCGGCCGACCCTGACCGCCTGCGCCGTAAGATCCCGGCGGTCCGGGCTCCCGCCCCACGACGCCACCGTTGCCGGGCTGTACGCCCTTCGCGGAGAGGCCCCCCACCCGGCTCGGAGCTGCGGCGGTAGCGGCCCAGTACCTCCAGGCCGGGCCGGACGTAGCGTGGCGACGGTGCGCTTCAGGTTTGGCGGCCTCGCCCGGGACGAAGCCATTGCCCTCGTCGCCTTCTACGCCGGCGCATCGACCGGGCTCTGTCCGCAGTGGTGACGCAGCCCTATGAGCGCGGCGTGCCGACGCGCAAGGTCGACGACTTGGTCGGCGCCCTGGGCGGGGTCAGCGGGTCTCCAAGACTGAGGTCCCGCACGACCGGAGGGAAACGTGGCCGGGGGTCTTGCTGGCGTGTCTAGGCAAGGCTAGCTTTCGTAGGGAAGCGGTTCGCTATGGCGGTGGCTGTCCGTCCCGGCTCACGTTGTGGGCCGGCGGGAAGGGGAGGACAAAATGGTACGCGCGCGCCTGCGCAGGTCTTTTGCGGTGGTATTCGCTGTGGCCCTGATTGCCCTGTTGGCGCAGCTGCCAGCCTCGTCGGCCACGGTCACCA
>JBHELO010000074.1:0-7768 GCA_046263055.1 Acidimicrobiales bacterium
CCGTCACGCCGTCCACCTCCACCGGGCCGACGGGCGGGGGGCTCGGGGGCGGCGGGGGAGGCTTCGGGGGCTTTGCGGGTGGTGGTGGCGGGTTCGGCGGCTTCGCCGGCCGGACCGGCGGCCGGGCTGCGGCGGGCGGAGGGACGGCCACGACCGCGCCCGGCGCCACGTCGCCGGCCCCGGTGGCCAGCGCGGCGTCGGCCACCGGCACCGTGACGTCGGTGGGGACCATTGCCACCACCACGTCCGGTGTGGCGTCGTTCCCCGTGGTGGTCACCGTCACCGGGAGCCCGCCCGGCTTTCACGCCGGCGCCACCGCCTCGGCGGCCATCACCTACGCCGAGATCCCCGACGCCCTGTCGGTCCCCGCCGCCGCCCTGACCCGCTCCGGCGGCCAGTCCTACGTGACCGTGTCGGACAACGGGAAGAAGAGCCAGCGGGCGGTGACGACGGGCATCACCGCCGGCGGGCAGGTGCAGGTAACCGACGGGTTGACGGCCGGCGAGGACGTGGTGGTGGCCGTGCCCGCCGGCACCGGCCGGACGGGCACCGGCACGGGCGGGGCAGGGACAAGGACCGGCACCGGGACCGGGACGGCGCGCCAGCGCACCACCGGAGGCGGCCAGTGACGGCGGCCGCCCCCACGGTCCCGATCCCGCCGGTACGCAGGCGTGTCATCGATCTCGTGGGTGTCGGCAAGATCTACGCCTCCGGCTCCCTGGAGGTGGAGGCCCTCGCCGACGTCACCCTGGCCATCGGCCTGGGCGAGTTCGTGGCCATCGCCGGGCCGTCGGGCTCGGGCAAGTCCACCCTCATGCACATCCTGGGCTGCCTGGACGTCCCCACGTCCGGCACCTACCGCCTGGCCGGCCAGGACGTGAGCGCCATGGGCGAGGACCAGCTGGCGGACGTGCGCAACCGCCGCATCGGCTTCGTCTTCCAGCAGTTCAACCTGCTGGCGTCCATGCCCGCCTGGCGGAACGTGGAGCTGCCGCTGGCCTACTCGGGGGTGCCCCGCGCCGAGCGCCGGCGGCGGGCGGTGGAGGCCCTGGCCCGGGTGGGCCTCGGCGACCGGGTGGACCACCGCCCCGGCGAGTTGTCCGGAGGCCAGCAGCAGCGGGTGGCGATGGCCCGGGCCCTCGTCACCGAGCCCGACCTCGTCCTGGCCGATGAGCCCACCGGCAACCTGGACTCGGCGTCCACCGCCGAGATGCTCGAGTTCCTGGGCGAGCTGCACCGCGCCGGCCGCACGATCGTGCTCATCACCCACGAGCACGACGTGGCCGCGGCGGCCGAGCGGGTGGTGCACATCCGCGACGGTCGGGTGTCCGACGCCCCCCTGGCGACCCGGGCCCTGCGGTGAGCTGGCTGGAGACCATTCGCACCGGCCTCGAGGCGGTGCGCACCCACCGCCTGCGCTCGGTATTGACAATGCTCGGGATCCTGATCGGGATCGCCGCCGTCATCGTCACCGTCGGGCTCGGCGAAGGGGCACAGGCCCAGGTGCGCAGCCAAATAGACGCCCTGGGCACCAACCTGCTGATCGTGTCGCCCGGCAGCTCCACCAGCACGTCGGGCATCCGGGGCGGCTTCGGTTCGGCGTCCACCCTCACCAAGGCCGACGCCGACGCCCTGTCGTCCAAGGTCGTGGCGCCCGACGTGGCGGCGGTGGCGCCCACCACGGCGTCCTCGGGGACGCTGGTGGTGGGGTCCACCAACTGGACGACGAGCATCGTCGGCACCACGCCGTCGTGGCTACGGGTGCGGGCCCGCGCCCTGGCCGGCGGTCGCTTCCTCACCGCCGCCGACGACAACGCGACGGCAGCCGTCACCGTCCTCGGCTCGTCCACCGCCTCTGAGCTGTTCGCCAACCGCAACCCGGTCGGCCAGTCGGTGACGCTCAACGGTATCCCCCTGGACGTGGTGGGCGTCCTCGCCCCGTCGGGGTCCACCGGCAGCTCGAACAACGACGACACCGCCCTGGTGCCCTACGGCACGGCCGCCCAGCGCCTGCTCGGAGGCACCGCCCGCACCTCGGTGGGGACGTTGTACGTGGAGGCCACCTCCTCGGGCACCTTGTCGGCCGCCTACCAGGAGACACAGAACGAGCTGCTGGCCCTGCACGGCATCGCCGCCAACGCCACCCCCGACTTCACCATCACCAGCCAGCAGTCGCTCGTCTCGGCAGCTACGTCGGTGGACAAGACCCTCACCGTGCTGCTGGGCGGCATCGCCGCCATCTCGCTGCTGGTGGGCGGCATCGGCGTCATGAACATCATGCTCGTGTCGGTCACCGAACGGGTGCGGGAGATCGGACTGCGCAAGGCGCTCGGGGCCCGGCCCCGGGTGATCCGCCGCCAGTTCCTGGTGGAGGCGTCGGTGCTGGGGCTGGCCGGGGGCGTGCTCGGCGCGGTGGCCGGGATCCTCGGCTCGGTGATCCTGCCCCACTTCATCTCCTCGCCGGTGGCCTTGTCCCCGGCGGCGTCGGCGGGGGCCATCGCGGTCGCCATCGGTATCGGCGTGGCCTTCGGGGTGTACCCGGCGTCGCGAGCCGCCCGCCTCGCCCCCATCGACGCCCTGCGGTCGGAATGAGGGTGGGCTCCGGCCGACGCGAGCAGGGCCGGGCTCGCGCCCGGTTGCTGGTGGGGGCGGCGGTGATGGTGGCCGCCGTGGGGCTGGTGGCCCGGGCCACGCTGGCCGACACGTCGTCGGCGGCGTCCTACCGGACGGCGGTGGCCTCCATGGGCACCGTCCGCCAGACCATCGACCGGGCCGGCACCATCGAGCCCGTCGTCCAGGCCACGGTGGCCTTCCCCGTGTCGGGCACGGTGGCCAGCGTGGCCGCCAACGTGGGCGACCAGGTGGGCACCGGACAGCCGCTGGCCTCCCTGGACAGCTCCGGCCAGACCGGTGATCTCACGGCCAGGCAGGCCACCCTGGCGGCCGCCCAGCTGACCCTCCAACAGGCCCTGGCCGGCCAGTCGACCTTGTCGGGCGGCAGCTCGTCGGGCACATCCACGTCGGGCACCACCAACCGGTCGTCCGGAGGCACCGGGTCGGGCGGTGCGGCGGCAGCGGCGACCACATCCAGCACCGTCGCCTCCGGTGGCGCCTCCCCGGGCCGGTCGGCCGGAGGCGGAGGATCGGGTGGCTCGTCGAGCTCCTCGGGTGCCGACCTCGGGGCCGCCCAGCAGGCGGTGCTCGACGGCCAGCAGGAGGTGGACCACGACCTGAGGGCCGCCCAGGCGGCCATGCACGGCGCCACCACCGCCTGCAGCGCGGTCACGACCACGGCAACGACCACCGCCACCACGCTGCCGGCCACCACGCTGCCGGCCACGACCACCACCCTGCCCACGGCTGGCGGCACCGGCGAGGGGACGGTCCCCAGCACCGGCCTGGGATCCGCCACCTGCCTGATGGCCCAGCAGGGCGCGCTGGCCGCCCAGCAGTCCCTGGCCACCGCCCAGGACGGCCTGGCCACCGCCGAGACCGCCCTGGACCACCTTCTCGCCACCGCCGCCGGCTCGGCCTCGTCGGCCTCGTCGACGGGCTCGTCCACCGGCTCACCGGCCACGTCCGGCTCCTCGGGCTCATCGGGCTCCACGTCATCGAGCTCCACGTCATCGAGCTCCACGTCGTCGGGGTCCACCTCATCGGGCTCGTCGGGTTCCACGTCGGGCTCGGCCGGCTCCGGCTCGTCGGGCGCCACCGCCTCGACCGGCGGGTCCTCGTCGCCCCCCAGCGCCGCCCAGTTGGTGGCCGACCAGGCGGCGGTGGACGCCGCCGCGGCGGCGGTCGTCACCGCCCAGCAGGCCCTCGACCAGGCCACCATCGTAAGCCCCATCACCGGCCAGGTGGCGGCCGTCGACCTGGCTCCCGGCCAACAGGTCGCGGCGGCGTCGGCCACCGCCGACATCGTCGTCGTCGGGCCCGGCGGCTGGGAGGTGGCCACTACCGTGACCGTGGACGACGTGGACAAGGTGAAGACCGGCGACCAGGCCACCGTCGTGCCCGACGGCACCACCACCTCCATCCCGGCCACCGTCGTGTCGGTCGGGGTGGCGCCGACCACCACCGGCAGTACCACCACCTATCCCGTGGTCGTGGGCTTCCCGACCAGCCCGGCTGGCCTGCGCAACGGCGCCTCGGCGTCCGTCTCCATCGAGGTGGCCCACACCGACCGGGCCCTGACGGTGCCCACGTCGGCGGTGCGCACGGTGGGCGCCTTCCACGTGGTGACCGTGGTCAGCGGTGGCAAGCCCAGCACCGTCACCGTGCGGGTGGGCACCGTCGGCGTCGACCTCACCGAGATCACCTCGGGGCTCATCGCCGGCCAGGCAGTGGCCCTCGCCGACCTCAAGCAGGCCCTGCCGTCGTCCAACGTGGCGACCCGCGCCGGGGCCGGCCTGGGTGGCGGCGGGGGGCTAGGCGGCCTGGGTGGCGGCGGCGGCGGGGCGGGAGGAACCGGCCGCGGGGGCGGCTGACCCCGCCCGTTCCCGGAACCGTCATCGGTACGGCAGCCGGCGGGTACCACCTCGAACTGGTGACCCCTCCCGGGCTTGGGGGCCGGGAGACGTCACCAGTTCCTGAGGGAGGCTGCAAGGAGGGGGGCGACGCCGGGCGTCAGGCCCCGGGTTGGGCGCCGGTGCCTGGGGTGCGGCCCCCGCGGCCGCCGAAGCCGCCCAGACCGGGCGCCCCTTCCTGGATGGAGGTGGCGGTCACGACGCCGCTGCCGTCGGCCGGGCCCATCACCCGCACCGTCTGGCCGACGGCCAGGGCCGACACGGTGGACGGCTGCAAGACGGTCACGGTGGTCGACGAGGCGGTGGTCACCGTCGTCGCCGTCCCGTCGGGTGCGGTGACGGTGAGGGTGGCGCCGTTGACCGTCGTCACCGTCCCGGCGGTGAAGCCACCCGCCCCGCCGGCTCCGCCCCGGGCGAACCCGCCGCCGCCTCGTGCCCCGGGGCCGGGGGCGCCACCGGCGCCCGCAGGGACGCCGCTGCCGGCGTCCACCAGCTGGTCGGCGGCCACGGCCGCACTGCCCAATGACGTGCCCCGCGCCGTCACCCGGTCACCGACCCTGACGTCGGACAGCGATCCCGTCACCGCTCGGGTGACGGTGGTGGCGGGCGAGGTCTTCACCGTCACCGCCTGCTTGGTGGCGGTGGTGATGGTGAGGGTGGCGCCGTTGATCGAGGCCACGGTGCCGGCGGTCCCGAACCCAGCCCCGCCACGCCGCCCATCGCCGGTACGCCCGGTGGCGGACGGGGTGCCGGCGGCCGTGGCGGTGGTGTGGGACGTCGCGGCGCGCACCCCGAGGATGGCTCCCACCACGATCACCACGGCGCCGACGACGACGGCCACGACCTTGTTGGACGACCGCTTTTCCGGTGTGACCAGCGGGGGAGGGGCCGGGGGCGAGGCACCGTAGACGGGGACGTCGCCTCCGATCACACCTCCCGCCGGGGGCGAGGGCGGGGGCGGAGGGGGGGCCGTAGGCCCGGTGGGACCGGCCGCGGGTGGCGAACCCGCGGGCCGCGGCCCGGCGGCGGCGCCGGTGGCCGCGCCACTGCCGGTGCCCGGTCCCCACCATTGGTCCCACGGCTCGTCGCCAGGACCGCTGGGAGAGCCGGCGTCGTCGGGGGGGCCTGTGGGTGCCATCTGGTGGCGCTCCTCTCGGGGGCGGGTGAGCCGGGCGTCGGGGACGGCCGGGTGGGCGTCAGGGGCTCAGGCGTGGGACAAGTTGAGGAGGAACTCCACCGAGCCGTTGTCCTGGGTCGTGATACCGGAGAAGCTCGGGTTGGGGATGTTCCAGTCGGAGAACTTCACCGGGATCGTCCCCGTGACGGCGACGGTGGCGCCGGTGCGGCGGACCGTCAGGTCGGCGGTGACCGCCTTGGTGGTGCCGTGCATGGCCAGTTGGCCGACTGCCGCCACCTTGGTGTCCACGCCGTCGGCGGGGATGTTGGCAACGTCGATGGGCTGGGTCAGCGTGAAGGCGGCCGTCGGGTAGGTGGAGGTGCTCATGATCCGGCCCTGGAACTGGGCGTCCCGTCTGCTCTCGTTGCTCGTGACGGATCTGAGGTCGACGCTGACGGTGCCGCTCTGCACGGTGGTGCCCGAGACGGCGAAGGTGCCGCTGACCTTGCCGGTGCGTCCCACCGCCTCGTTGTCCTGGCCGAACAGGACCTCCTTCACCCGGTATCCGGCCTGGGAGCCGCCGACCACCCTCCAGGTGCCGTCCACCGGTGTGGCGGCGCCCCCGGCCGACGAGGTGTCGGCCCCGGCGGTGCTGGACGGCGACGTCGGCCCCGGCGCGCTGGCCGGCAGGCTGAACCGAGCCGGCGCCTTGGAGGAGATGAAATGGATGTACACGAACGGACCACCGACCACCAGCACGGCCAGGACGGCGATGGGGACGCCCAGGCGGAGGGCCCAGCGCCGGGTGGCGGCATTCATGGGTGCCAGTTTGCTTCTCGCCGCTGAGCAGTAGCTCTGGCGGACCTGAGAGATTCCTCAGAGTTCGCTGTCCCCAGAGTTCGCTGTCCCCAGAGCTCGCTGTCCCCAGATCTCGCTGTCCCCAGATCTCGCTGTCCGATTACCGCCGGGCCTCCGCTGGGAGGGGCTCCGGACGACCTCCACCGCCGGGCCCGTCCACCACGAGGTGTTCCGACCCCCCTCCGGGGCCTCAGCTGGGCCCGTCCCTGCTCCGGGCCGTGGTCCACGTGGCGCCCAGACCCCAGGCGGCGAGCAGCAGGATGGCCAGGGCCGCCTCGGGCGAGCGGCCCAGGGGGGCGGAGGTCGGGCCGATGGATCCCGCCGCCACCAGCGCCCGCCCCGGTGCCTGTTGGCCGGGCGGGGTCGGGGCGGCGGCCGGATCGGGAACCAGCGGGTCGCCGGGCCCGTCGGTCGCGAGGGCGAGGGTGAACAGGGTGGACCGGAGTCCCAGGACGGTGGCGAAGCGGCGCCCGTCCACGGCCAGCGGCCCGGCGTTCCCGTCGAACGTCACCTCCAGGGCCCGGCCCGACGGCCCGGCCCGGGAGACGACGGCGCGCGTGGCCTGGCCCCGGTAGCCCACGCGGGCGGCGGTGGCGGCCAGATCGGCGCGGACCGTCCAGGGGTCGGGGTCCGCCGTCCGGTACGGGGCGGCCCTGAGGTACGGCTCGGCGTCGGGCTGGCCGAACCCTTCCTCGGGGGTGGCCGAGATCCCGCCGCCGTTGGCCGAGTACACGGCGTCGGCCAGGGCGCCTCCGTACACCAGCACCTGCCCGCGGGTGTCGTTCACCGCCTTGTCCATGGCCGCGTACTCGGCTTGCTGGCCCAGGTAGACCTGGCACTGGTCGTCGCTGCAGAGCGGCCGGCCGGCGGCCACGCTGCGCAGGGCATAGGTGCGGGCGGCGATGGCCTGGGCCCGGAGGGCGGCCGCCGGCCAGCCGGGATCGCGGATCTCGCCCATGCCCCGCAGGTACTGCTCGACGTCCACCTGGTTCACCAGCTCCAGCCCCCCGGCGGCGGCCACCGCCTGCAGGCTGCCCCGGTAGGCGCGGCCGAGCCCGGTGACGGCCACCGAGTCGGTGCCCTTGGGTACTGCCGACAGCGACCGGGTCGAGATGGGCTCGGGAGGAGCGGGGGGCGGGGGCGGCGGTGCGGCGGCGGGTGGGGTGGTGGGCGCCGGCCGCACCGGGCCAACGGGGATGAGGCCCAGGAGGCGGGTGGTGGTGGTGGCCGACGGCGCTGGCGACCCTGCCGACGGCGCCGCCGGGGC
>JBHELO010000075.1:0-8336 GCA_046263055.1 Acidimicrobiales bacterium
GGCCATCCAGATCCACCCCCTGGTGTGCGCCGCCTTCAACGCCGACTTCGACGGCGACCAGATGGCCGTGCACCTGCCGCTGTCGGCCGAGGCCCAGGCCGAGGCCCGGGTGCTCATGCTGTCGGCCAACAACGTGCTGTCGCCGGCCAACGGCCGCCCCCTCACCGTGCCCAGCCAGGACATGGTGATCGGCATCTACTACCTCACCTCGGTGGTGAAGGGGGCCATCGGCGAGGGGCGTCGCTACCGCCACCTGTGGGAGATCGAGCAGGCCTACGACAACAAGGACCTGTCGGTGCACGCCGAGATCCAGTTCCAAGACGGTGGCATCGACGACGAGGGCGCCCCCACCTCCCGCACCACGACGGCCGGGCGCCTGCTCTTCGAGAACGCCCTGCCCGAGGGCTATGCCGCCCGCTTCGGCCACATCGACCGGGCCATCAAGAAGCGCCACATCACCGACATCGTCGAGAAGCTGGTCGACGAGTACACCAAGGCGGTCGTGGCCGAGAGCCTGGACGCCATCAAGGACCTGGGCTTCCGCTTCGCCACCCAGTCGGGCCTCACCATCTCCATGGACGACGTCAAGACGCCTCCCGAGAAGCCGGTCATCCTCGACCGCTACGAGAAGGAAGCGGACAAGATCGAGTCCCAGTTCCGCCGGGGCATCATCACCGACGACGAGCGTCGCCAGAAGGAGGTGGAGATCTGGATCAACGCCACCGAGGAGGTCCGCAAGGCCATGCAACTCACGCTCGGGGGTGAGACCTTCAACCCCATCGACATGATGCTCGGCTCCGGCGCCCGGGGGAACATCATGCAGGTGAGCCAGATCGCCGGCATGCGCGGCCTGGTGGCCAACCCCCGGGGCGAGATCATCCCCCGGCCCATCAAGAGCAACTTCCGAGAGGGCATGTCCGTCCTCGAGTACTTCATCTCCACCCACGGGGCCCGCAAGGGCCTGGCCGACACCGCCTTGCGCACCGCCGACTCCGGCTACCTCACCCGCCGGCTGGTGGACGTGGCCCAGGAGCTCATCATCCGGGAGATCGACTGCGGGTCCACCCGGGGACTGTGGTTGGAGGACATCACCCCCGATCGGGCCGACGCCCGCACCAACCTGGAGACCCGCCTGTACGGCCGCACCCTGGTGGACGACGTCACCCTGGCCGACGGCACCGTCGTCCCTGCCAACACGCCGGTGGGCGAGGCCGAGATGCACGCCCTGCGCGACGACCCCGGGGTCACCCGGGTGCGGGTGCGCTCGGTGCTCACCTGCGAGGCCACCCACGGGGTGTGCGGGCTCTGCTACGGCCGCTCCATGGCCACCGGCAAGGCCATCGAGCTGGGCGAGGCGGTGGGCGTCATCGCCGCCCAGTCCATCGGGGAACCCGGCACCCAGCTCACCATGCGCACGTTCCACACCGGCGGCATCGCCGGCGAGGACATCACCCACGGCCTCCCCCGGGTGGTCGAGCTGTTCGAGGCCCGCACCCCCAAGGGCAAGGCCGTCCTGGCCCGCACGTCGGGCGTGGTGCGCATCGTGGACGACGAGGTGAAGGGGCGCACCGTCACCATCGTGGGCGACGACGGCAACGAGGAGAGCTACCCGGTGTCGTCCCGCGACGCCGCCCGCCTGCTGGTGCGCGACGGCCAGGAGATCGGGGCCGGCGACGCCCTCATCGAGGGGCCCAAGGACCCCAAGGAGCTGCTGGAGATCAAGGGCATCCGCGACACCCAGCAGTACCTGGTGGACCAGGTGCAGCAGGTCTACCGGGCCCAGGGCGTGTCCATCCACGACAAGCACATCGAGCTCATCGTCCGCCAGATGCTGCGCCGGGTGCTGGTGGCGGAGGCCGGGGAGGCCGAGTTCCTGCCCGGGGAGCGGGTGGACGCCCGCACCTACGCCGAGGTCAACCGGTCCCTGGTGCAGGACGGCAAGCGCCCGGCCGAGGGCCGTCCCGAGCTCATGGGGATCACCAAGGCGTCGCTGGCCACCGAGTCGTGGCTGTCGGCGGCCTCGTTCCAGGAGACCACCCGGGTGCTCACCGAGGCGGCCATCGAGGGCAAGCGCGACCAGCTGATGGGCCTGAAGGAGAACATCATCATCGGCAAGCTCATCCCCGCCGGCACCGGGATGGCGCGCTACCGCAACCTCGAAATCCAGGCGCCCGAGTACGAGCCGCTGTCGTACTACTCGTCGGATACGGACCAGGACCTGGCCGCCTGGCTGGCCAACATCGGCACCACCGCGGCCGACGGCAACGACGGCGGCCTGGCACCCGCCGACGGCGCCTTCCTCGGCGTCAACCCCGAGGACGCCGCCAGCTGACCTGCGGCCTCAACGCCCCGGCCGCCGGGCCGGGGCGTGGGAGGCCGCCGCCTGCCTACCCGGCGACCGGGGCGCCCACGGCGGGCACGTCACCGGGCGCCCCCCAGGTCACCGACGTCGGGCCGGCTGTACTGCGGCGGACGAACCACCCGCCGGTCGACGGCCGGAACACCGCGAAGTCCGTCTTGCCGTCGCCGTCGTAGTCGCCGGGCACGGGGATGTCACCCGACGTTCCCCACACCGCGCCGGCCTGGCCCCGGACGAACCAGGCACCGGTGGAAGGCCGGAAGACGGCGATGTCGGTGGTGCCGTTGCCGTCGTAGTCCCCCGGCACGGGGATGTCGCCCGACGTTCCCCACGACGCCCCGGCCTGGCCCTGCACGAACCAGCCGCCGGTGGACGGCCGGAACACGGCGACGTCGGTGAGGCCGTTGCCGTCGTAGTCGCCGGGCACGGGCACGTCCCCGGTCGTGCCCCAGGTGACGCCCGACACCTGGCCCAGGCTGGCGAGCACGTACCAGCCTCCGGCCGAGGGCCGGTAGACGGAGACGTCGGTCCGGCCGTCGCCGTCGTAGTCCCCGGGGGTCGGTTGGCGCCCTGCCACCCGGACGGCGACCGTCTCCCGGGGATCACCACAGGCGGTGAGCGGGGTCGAGGCGTTGTTGACGTCACCGGTGTAGAAGGCCCGGAACCGGTACGACCCCGGCGCCAGGACGGTGATGTTGGGGGTGGGGTAGGAGCCGTTGCCGGCGACGGTGGCGTTGAAGGAGAACCCGGGTGAACCGGCGCAGGTGGCGTCGTTGGGCCCGAAGAGCGTGAAGTTGATGGTGCCGGTGGGGTTGAAGCCGCCCGACACCGTGGCGGTGTCGTGCACCTGCCCGCCGACGGCCACCGCGCCCGACACCGCGGTAATGAGGCCGGGCTGGGAGATCACGTTGACGGTGGCCGTCCCCGAGGCGATGGCCGTAGCCCCACCCACGCTCGACGACCCGGTGGCGGTGGCCAGCCACGCCGTTTGCAGGCCGGGGGACATGGACGCATCCTTGGCCGGCATGCGCACGACCTGGGCGCCCACGTCGATCCGGCAGGTGTCGGTGGCCGACCCGGGCGGTCCGAGGACCACCGGTGAGGATGGCGTGAGCTGGACCTGCCCGCTGGTGGCGTCGACGACGGTCACGGTGAACGTGGTCCCCGAGCAGGCCGAACCGGCGTGCCCGGTGGCGCTGGCGGCCAGCTGGAAGACGCCCGGGTCGGCCGACGCCGCCGGGCAGGTGCCCGTGACGAACGCCCCACAGGAGGGCGTCACCTTGATGGTCGAGAGGGTGATGGTGCCGGCGGACTCGGGCGGCGTGGCCGTATTGGTGATCGTGACGGTGGTGGTCACCGTGATGCCCACTGTCACCGTGACGGGGGGGGACGATGAGACCGACAGCGACGCCGCCGCCGACGCCGGGCCGCCGACGGCCACGACCGCAGCCGCCGCCACCGCGGTGGCGGCCAGCACCCGGGTGCCCACCTGAGCGAGGACTTCCCGGCCGATCCCAGCCCGACTCACGTGTCCAGCCCTCCGCGCCGCACGAGGCGCGTCACTCTAGCCCCCGACCGGGCCGGGCCGTTCCCGGGATCGCCGTCGGCGTCGGTACCATCGACGGCAGACGGCCGCCCCGAAGCGGCCTAGCGGGTCGGTTCCCGGGGGGAGGTGCGGCGTGAACGACTACGACTCCATCCTGCGGGCCGCCGACGACCTCGCCGCCCACCGGCGGTACAAGGAGGCCTACAACACCCTGGGCCAGGCGCTCTGCATCGGTGGCCCGGCCGACTGGGAGTGCCGCTTCCGGCGGGGGAAGTTCGCCCTCCAGGTGGCCCGTGAGCGCCTCGACGAGCTGGAGGAGTCGGGCCAGCAGGGCGTGGCCCTGGGCAAGGCCGCCTGCTGGCTGTCCCGGTCCGAGGCCTACCTCATGTCGGCCAGCGAGCAGGCCTCCGGGTCGGAGCTGGAGGCCATCCAGGACCACCTGGCCACCGTGCGCCAGGAGCAGGAGCGCTTCCGCCGCCTCTGGCTGGCCATCGCCCGCTAGGGCCCAGGGAAGCCGCCCGCTAGGGCCCCCGAAGAGCAGGCTTACCGCCGCCGCCACCGACCACTGCTGTCGCCGCTCCCACGGCCGATGGTGGCGGGATCGCTCGCCGGTGAGCCGAGGGACGTCGGCGCTCGAGGCGAAACCAGCGGATCGACGCCCCCGATGGGGGCGGTCCGGTGGTCGTCTACACTTGAACGGTTCGCGTCTGAGAGGTCGTCGCTTGCCCACCATCGCCCAGCTCGTGCGCTCCGGCCGCGAGTCCAAGTCGGAGAAGACCAAGACACCGGCCCTGAAGGGCGCCCCCCAGCGGCGGGGGGTGTGCACGCGCGTCTACACGCACACCCCCAAGAAGCCCAACTCCGCCCTGCGCAAGGTGGCTCGGGTCCGCCTCACCACCGGCCAGGAGGTCACCGCCTACATCCCCGGGGTCGGCCACAACCTCCAGGAGCACTCCATCGTCTTGGTCCGCGGCGGCCGGGTGAAGGACCTGCCCGGGGTGCGGTACAAGATCATCCGGGGGGTGCTCGACGCGTCTGGCGTGCGGGACCGCAAGCAGGCCCGGAGCCGCTACGGCGCCAAGCGGGAGAAGTAGCCGATGCCCCGCAAAGGACCGCCGCCCAAGCGCAAGCTCAACCCCGACCCCATCTTCCACTCTGTCCTGGTCACCCAGTTCGTGAACAAGGTCCTCCAGCGGGGCAAGCGGTCACTGGCCGAGCGCACGGTGTACGACGCCCTGGAGATCGTCAAGGAGAAGACCGGGGCCGAGCCCATCGCCACGCTCAAGCGGGCCATGGAGAACGTGAAGCCCCAGCTCGAGGTGAAGAGCCGCCGGGTCGGGGGCGCCACCTACCAGGTGCCGGTCGAGGTCCGTCCCCGCCGGGCCACCACCCTCGCCATCCGCTGGCTGGTCGGCTACTCCCGCCAACGCCGGGAGAAGACCATGGCCGCCCGCCTGGCCAACGAGCTGCTCGACGCATCAAACGGCATCGGCACCGCCGTCAAGCGCCGGGAGGACATGCACAAGATGGCGGAATCCAACAAGGCCTTCGCCCACTATCGTTGGTGATTCGAGGGGGGAAGGGAACCTTCCCCCCTCGAGCTCCCCCATCGGGGCCTCGCCTTTCGGCTTCGGCGGGCGGTGGCAGCCGGAGGAGGCGCCCTTCGGGCGCCGCCGGCGGCCGCCACAAAGTCACCTTCAAGGGCTTCGAGAGAGATTGCACAATGGCTGATGCACCTGCTATTCGAGAGTTCCCGCTGGCCCGGACCCGCAACATCGGGATCATGGCCCACATCGACGCGGGCAAGACCACCACCACCGAGCGAATCCTCTACTACACCGGCCGGACCTACAAGATCGGCGAGGTGCACGAGGGCGCGGCGGTCATGGATTGGATGGTCCAGGAGCAGGAGCGGGGCATCACCATCACGTCGGCGGCCACCACCTGCCGGTGGAAGGACACCTGGATCAACATCATCGACACCCCCGGCCACGTGGACTTCACGGTGGAGGTGGAGCGCTCCCTCCGGGTGCTCGACGGGGCGGTGGCGGTGTTCGACGCGGTGGCGGGGGTGGAGCCCCAAACCGAGACCGTCTGGCGCCAGGCCAACAAGTACCGCGTCCCCCGCATCTGCTTCATCAACAAGATGGACCGCATCGGCGCCGACTTCTTCCGGGCCGTCGACCAGATCCGCGAGCGCCTCGACGCCTCGCCGGCGGTCGTGCAGATCCCCGTCGGCGCCGAGGGTGGGTTCCGGGGCGCCATCGACCTCATCGGCATGCGGGCCCTGCTGTGGGAGGAGGGCATGGGCGAGCGCTGGAAGGTGCTCGAGATCCCCGCCGACCTGGCCGCCGAGGCGGAGCAGTGGCGCCACCAGCTGGTGGACGTCCTCTCCAACCACGACGACACCATCATGGAGAAGTACGTGGGCGAGGAGGAGATCACCGCCGACGACCTGCGCAAGGCCCTGCGGGCGGGGACCATCGCCAACCACGTGGTCCCCGTGCTGGCCGGCTCGGCGTTCAAGAACAAGGGCGTGCAGCCCCTCCTCGACGCCATCGTCGACTTCCTCCCCAGCCCCGTCGACCTGCCGCCGGTGGAGGGCCTGGACCTCAAGGGGATCGAGACGCTGGAGCGCCCGGCCGACGACAGCGCCCCGTTCTCGGCCCTGGCGTTCAAGATCATGAGCGATCCTCACGTCGGCCGCCTCACCTACTTCCGGGTGTACTCCGGGTGCCTGCAGAAGGGCGCGGCCGTCCTGAACTCCACGCGGGACCGCAAGGAGCGCATCGGGCGCATCCTGCAGATGCACGCCAACCACCGGGAGGACAAGCAGGCTGTCTTCGCCGGCGACATCGTGGCCGCGGTGGGCTTCAAGTCCACCACCACCGGCGACACGCTGTGCGAACCCAACGCACCCATCATCCTGGAGTCCCTGGAGTTCCCCCAGCCGGTCATCCACGTGGCCATCGAGCCCCGCACCAAGGCCGACCAGGAGAAGCTCTCGGAGGCACTGCAGCGCCTCTCCGACGAGGACCCGACGTTCCAGAAGCACACCGACGAGGACACCGGCCAGACGATCATCGCCGGCATGGGCGAGCTGCACCTGGAGGTGCTGGTCGACCGGATGCTGCGGGAGTTCCGGGTGGACGCCCACGTGGGCAAGCCCCAGGTGGCCTACCGGGAGACCATCCGCAAGCCGGCGTGCAAGGTGGAGGAGCGCTACATCCGCCAGACCGGCGGCCGGGGCCAGTACGGCCACGTCGTCATCGACCTGGAGCCCACCGGGCCGGGTGGCGGCTACCAGTTCGTCGACCTGATCAAGGGCGGCGACGTCCCCAAGGAGTACATCCCTTCGGTGGACGCCGGCATCCAGGAGGCCCTCCAGAACGGCGTGCTGG
Organism: Acidimicrobiales bacterium; assembly: GCA_046263055.1. GTDB lineage: Bacteria > Actinomycetota > Acidimicrobiia > Acidimicrobiales > AC-14 > DATAQC01. Next base: position 7,307 of record JBHELO010000075.1, read on the forward strand.
CCGGCTACCCGATGTCCGACGTGCGGGCCACCCTCACCGACGGCTCCTACCACGACGTGGACTCCTCGGAGATGGCGTTCAAGATCGCCGGCTCCCTGGCCCTGAAGAAGGCGGCCCGCAAGGCCGACCCCGTGCTCCTCGAGCCCATCATGGCGGTCGAGGTGGTGACGCCGGAGGAGAACATGGGCGACGTCATCGGCGACCTCTCCAGCCGGCGGGGCCGGGTGGAGGGCATGGAGCAGCGGGGCAACAGCCAGGTCATCCGGGCCCAGGTACCCCTGGCCGAGATGTTCGGCTACGCTACCGATCTACGGTCGCGCACCCAGGGTCGGGCGACGTACACGATGCAGTTCCACTCGTACCAGGAAGTGCCCGAGTCGATCTCCCGCGAGGTCGTCGCCCGGGTGCGGGGCGAGTAGGCGGGAACAGATTCCACCGATGAACCCGGGAGTTTCCTGATGGCCAAGAAGAAGTTCGAGCGCTCGAAGCCGCACATCAACGTCGGAACCATGGGCCACATCGACCATGGGAAGACCACGCTCACCGCGGCCATCACCAAGGTGCTGCACGAGCAGGACCCTACGGTCGCCTTCACGCCGTTCGACCAGATCGACAAGGCGCCCGAGGAGAAGGCCCGGGGCATCACGATCGCCATCGCCCACGTGGAGTACGAGACGCCCAAGCGTCACTACGCCCACGTCGACATGCCGGGCCACGCCGACTACATCAAGAACATGATCACCGGTGCCGCCCAGGTGGACGGCGCCATCCTGGTGGTGTCGGCGGCCGACGGCCCCATGCCCCAGACGCGCGAGCACGTGCTACTGGCCCGCCAGGTGGGCGTGCCCTACATCGTGGTGGCCCTCAACAAGGCCGACGCGGTGGACGACCCCGAGCTGCTCGACCTGGTCGAGCTCGAGGTGCGGGAGCTGCTGTCGGAGTACGAGTTCCCGGGCGACGACACCCCGGTGGTGCGGGTGTCCGCCCTGCGGGCCCTCGAGGGCGACGAGAAGTGGGTGCCCGCCATCAC
>JBHELO010000076.1:0-20246 GCA_046263055.1 Acidimicrobiales bacterium
TGCACCTCGGGGTTGTTGGCCTCGATGGAGTGGGCGATCTGCTTCAGCACGGTGGTCTTGCCGGCCTTGGGCGGCGACACGATGAGCCCCCGCTGGCCCTTGCCGATGGGCGAGATCAGGTCGACGATGCGGGCCACCATGTTGGCCGGCTCGCCCGGGACCTCGAGGCGCAGGCGCTGGTCCGGGAACAGGGGCGTCAGCTCCTCGAACTTGGGCCGCGAGCGGGCCTCGTCGGGGGTCATGCCGCTCACCGTGTCGATGCGCAGGAGGGCGGGCCACGCCTCGTTGCTACCGGCCGGGCGGCTGGCGCCCTTGACGTAGTCACCCTTGCGCAACCCGAACCGCCGCACCTGGCTGACCGACACGTACACGTCCTTGGGGCTGGCCAGGTAGCCGGTGGTGCGCAGGAAGCCGTAGCCCTTCTCGTGCAGGTCGAGCAGGCCCTCGGCGGGGATGGGCTCGCCCGAGTACACCACCTCGTCGGTCCCGCCCTGCTGGGGCGACGTGACCACCCGGTCGCTGCGGTCCCGGCCCCGCCGGCGGCGACTGCTGCGACGGTTTCCGTCGCCGCCGTTGTCGTAGGCCGCGGTCCGGGGGTCCCGGGAGCGATGGCGGTCGTCGGTGCGGGCGCCGCCGCCCGGCCCCGAGCGGTCGCCCGAGCCCTGGCCGGGGGCCGGCTGGCCGTCGTCGGCGGCTCGGCCGTTCGCCTCGCCGGGGGCAGACGTGGTGGGCGACGGGCCGGTACCGGCGCCCGTGGCTCCCAGCGGGGAGTTGGGGGGAAGGCCCGGCATGCCATCGGCGTCGGCGCCCGAGGTGCCCGGCTCTGGGGCCGGTGGCTCGTCGGGCCGGGTCGGGCCACCGGGGTCGGGGGCGGGGGCTGCCGGTTCCTCGTCGGGATCGGCGGGGATGGTCACCGGGCCGTCGGGACCGGTTCCCGGCACCGTATCGGGCTGCGGGGGCGCCATCACCGCCGACGGGGAGCCGTTGGGGGAGCCCGGACCGGCGCCGTTGCCCACCGCGGCCGGAGCCGCGGCCGCAGCCGCCGTCGCGGCCGAACGGGAAGGGCGCGCCCGCTTGGGGCGGTCCTCGGCCGTCTCGATGCCGGCCTCCCGGAGGATCTGGTCGATGAGGGTGGTCTTGGAGGCCCGCGCCGAAGGCTTCACCCCCATCGCCTCGGCGATGGCGGCCAGCTCGTCGCGCTCCTTGCGCTCGAGGACGGACCGTTCCAGCGCCTGGGGCGCGAGGCTCATCGTCGGCCTCCTGCCATGGTGGCTCCTTTCCCGGCGGGGCCGGTCGCGGCCCCGGGGGTTCTCTCGGTGGTGCGCCCCGGCCCGGCCTGCACCGGCGTCAGGCCGGTGGTCAGGTGCGGAGGTCGGGAGATTGGTCTCATCGTGGGGGACTGCCTGCGAACCGGTCGGGCACATCCGGTCGGCCCGCCACCGTGAGCTCGACCACGAGGGACGTGCTCGCACCCGGGATGGCCGGCCGTACATCGAATGGAGGAGGCCGGTGCAGTAGTGGCGTCGAAGACCCGGCGACCGGGGCAGGACCGGAGGGGAGAGGTCGGAGCACGGTTGTGCGCCACCTCGAACCCCCGGAACCAGCTCCGGAAGCTGTTCGCCGAAGCAGGGGGCTTGTCCGCAGCTACTACGCCCGAGTGGGCGAGCGATGGCAGCGCCATGGTACCCACGATCCGGGGATTGCGGCAACCATCGCGCCCGGCATGGGCTCAGCCCTGGGGAGCGCGACCGGTCAGGCGGCTCATGAGCGTGTGGCCGGGAACCGGCTGGCAGGCGGCGGTGGCCGCCTCCGAGTAGGTGCCGCCGGGCCCGTCGACGGCCGAATCCACCAGCACGTACGGCACCGACGCCGACGTGTGGGTGCGCAGGGCCACCGGCGTCGGGTGGTCGGGCAGCAGCAGCAGGCGCCAGGGGGCGAGGTCCACCAGGCCCTCCACCAGTGGGCCGAGGATGCGGCGGTCCCAGTGCTCCAGGGCCTGCACCTTGGCGCCCAGGTCTCCAGCGTGGCCGGCCTCGTCGGTGGCCTCCACGTGGAGCAGGAACAGGTCGGCGCCGTCGGCGAGGGTGGCCAGGCAGGCGTCACGCTTGCCCTCGTAGTTGGTGTCGTACCATCCCGTTGCCCCCTCCACCGGCACCGACCGGATGCCGGTGAGGGCGCCCAGGCCCCGCACCAGGTCGACGGCGGACACGAGGGCGGCGTCGAGCCCGTACGTGGCCGCGAACGACGGCACCTCGGGCTGGGGGCCCTGCCCCCAGAGCCAGACCTGGGTGGCGGCCAGCGCCGGGAAGCGGGCGAGGACGTGGCGGGAGGCGTCCATCAGCTCCCGCAGGCGGGGGGCGGCGGGGCCGGTGGGCCACACCGCGACCTTGCCCGTGAGGTCGTGGGGCGGCGTGCACTCGGCGTCGGCCCACGACGAGGGCGTCACCAGGATGTGGCGGTACTGCACGCCCGGGTGGAAGCTGACGCTGTCACCCCCGAGGCTGTCGTCCAGGGCGGCCACCACCTCTGCCGCCGCCCCGGTGGTGGGATGGCCGCCGGCGAAGTCCATCATGGTGCCGTCGGGGCCGACGGTCACCAGGTTGCACCGGTACGCCACCTGGTCGGGGGCCAACCGCAGGCCCATGGCCGCCGCCTCGATGGGCGCCCTCCCGGTGTGGTAGCGGGCGGGGTCGTAGCCGAGGATGGAGAGGTTCCCGACGTCGCTCCCGGGGGGGAACCCGGCGGGGATGGTGGCAGCCCGCCCCAGCTCGCCGCGGGCGGCCAGGGCGGCCAGGTTGGGCATGGCCGCCGCCTCGAGGGGCGTGCGCCCGCCCAACTCGTCGAGCGGCTCGTCGGCCGCCCCGTCGGGCACACACACCACGTACTTCACGCCGGTCGATGGTAGGCGCCGCCCTCCCCGCCCCCTGCCCTCGCGCAATTGGCCCTCAGAGGGACCTCTTGCGCGGGCGACAGCGTCAGCGGGCGCCCCCCCGACGACCCAACTCGCGCAATTGGCCCGCAGAGGGACCTCTTGCGCGGGCGACCGCGTCAGCGGGGCGGCTGGGACTAGAGGCCGAGGGCGGCGAGGACGGCGGCCTCGTCGGGGTCCACGGGCGACGGCACCGCGATCTGGGCGATGGCCCGGTCGGGGTCCTTGAGGCCGTGGCCGGTGAGCGTGCACACGACGGTGGCCCCCTCGGGGGCGCCCACCTTGAGGAGGCCGGCCACCGAGGCGGCCGACGCCGGCTCACAGAACACCGCCTCCTCCCCGGCCAGGAGGCGGTAGGCGGCCAGGATCTCGTCGTCGGTGACGGCGGCGATGCCGCCGCCCGACTCCGAGGCGGCGGCGGTGGCGCCGTACCACGACGCCGGGTTGCCGATGCGGATGGCAGTGGCCACCGTGTCGGGGTCGTCCACGGGGTGGCCGAGCACGAGCGGGGCGGCGCCGGCGGCCTGAAAGCCGCGCATGGCCGGGAGGCGGGAACACCGGCCGGCGTCCTGGTACTCCCGGTAGCCCTTCCAGTAAGCGGTGATGTTGCCGGCGTTGCCCACCGGGATGCAGTGGACGTCGGGAGCGTCCCCCAGCACGTCGACGATCTCGAAGGCGGCCGTCTTCTGGCCCTCGATGCGGAAGGGGTTGATGGAGTTGACGACGGTGACCGGGGCCTTGTCGCCCAAGGCCCTCACGATGGCGAAGGCGTGGTCGAAGTTGCCCCGGATCTGCAGGACCCGGGCGCCGGAGATGAGGGCCTGGGCCAGCTTGCCGAGGGCGATGTAACCCTCGGGGATCAGGACCGCGCAGGTGATGCCGGCCCGGGCGGCGTAGGCGGCGGCCGACGCCGACGTGTTGCCGGTGGAGGCACACACCACCGCCTCGGCCTTGTCCTCCAGGGCCTTGGAGATGGCGAGCGTCATGCCCCGGTCCTTGAACGATCCGGTGGGGTTGGCGCCCTCGAACTTCAGCCACACCGACGCCCCCACCCGCTCGGACAGGCGGGGGGCGGGCAGGAGGGGCGTGGCGCCCTCCTGGAGGGTGACGACGGGCGTCCCCTCGTCCACCGGCAGGAACTCGCGGTACTCCTCGATCACGCCCCGCCAACCGGCTGCAACCACGGTTCGCCGCTACCCGGTCCCGATGACCCGCAGGAGGGTGCCGACGCGATCCACCTCGTCGAGCGTCCGCAACTCGTCGAGGGTGGCCTGCATGTCCCGCTCGCCGGCGGTGTGGGTCACGAGCACCAGGCGGGCCTCGTCGCCCAGCCCCACCTGCTCCATCTTGAGGATCGACACCCCGTGACGGGCGGTGGCCCCCGCCACCTTCTCCAGCACGCCGGGGCGGTCCACCACGTCCACCGTCAGGTAGTACTGGGAGGCCAGCTCCTCGATGGGCTGGATGCGGGCCGGGACCAGGCCGGAGGGCGCCGGCGCCGTCCCCTGGCGGAGGTTGACGGCGGCGTCCACCAGGTCGCCCAGCACGGCCGACGCGGTGGGCCGGCCCCCCGCCCCTCGGCCGTAGAACATCAGCTCGCCGGCCGCCTCGCCCTCCACGAACACCGCGTTGTAGCCGTCGTGCACCGACGCCAGCGGGTGGGCGGCGGGGACCATGGCGGGGTGGACGCGCACGGCCACGTCGGTGGGACCGCCGTGAGGGTCGGGGGCGGCCTCCACGATGGCCAGCAGCTTGACCACGTAGCCCAGGCGGGCGGCCATGGCGATGTCTAGGGGGGTGACGCCGGTGATTCCCTCGCAGTGGACGTCGTCGGTGCGGACCTGCACGCCGAAGGCGACGCTGGCGATGATGGCGGCCTTGGCCGCCGCATCGTGGCCCTCCACGTCGGCGGTCGGGTCGCGCTCGGCGTAGCCCAGGGCCTGGGCCTCGTCGAGGGCGTCGTCGAAGGAGCGGCCGCTGTCGGTCATCCGGGTGAGGATGTAGTTGGTCGTGCCGTTCACGATGCCCATGACCCGCCGCAGGCGATCCCCGGCCAGGGACTGCCGCAGGGGACGGATCGAGAGGATGGCGCCCGCCACCGCCGCCTCGTAGAGCAGGTCGACGCCCGCCTTGGTGGCCACGTCCGCCAGCTCGGCGCCCGCCCGGGCCAGCAGCTCCTTGTTGCCGGTGACCACCGGCTTGCCCGCCTCCAGGGCGGTCCGCACGAGCGTGTGGGCCGGCTCCATGCCGCCGATGAGCTCGACCACCACGTCCACGCGGGGATCGACCACCAGGCTGTCGGCGTCGTCGGTGAGAACGCCGTCGGCGAACGCGACGGGCCTGTCCTTGGCCAGGTCGCGCACCGCCACCCGGGCGATCTCCAGGCGGATGCCGGACCGGGCGGCGATGGTGTCGGCGTGCTCGCCCACGATCTCCACCAGGGCGGCCCCGACGGTGCCGCACCCCAGCAGACCGACCCGCACCACGCTCTGGTCCACGGGTCAACCGTACCGGTTCCGCCTCGCGCCCCCGGCGGGCATCCGCCCGGCCGCGCCCGGCCGTGCCCGGCTTCCGCCGGGCGACCCGGGGCCCGCAGGCGGCCGTCAGTCGAGGCGGCGCCGCAACCAGTAGCCGGCGTCGGCCACCCGCTCGGCCACCAGCAGCGGAAGCCCAACCGGCGGCAGGGCCACCGCCAGCAGGCAGGCCACGGTGCAGTCGGGGTCCACGTGTCGCCGGGGACCGTCCATGAGGTGGCACACCAGCGGCGCGGCCAGGAGGGCTCGGGAGTCGAGGAGCTCGGGGCGGCGCTCAACCTGGAGGCCCCAGACCTCGTTCTCGTCGCCGCCCACGCCCGAGAACGCCCGCCAGCACCACCCAACCTCCTCACCACCGGTCTCGGTGATCACGTGGCGGTGATGGGACACGTGGATGACGGCCACCGGGGCGCTCCCGGCCTCCCGCACCACGACGTCCCGGCGCACCATGCCGCCCCGGCAGGCGTAGACCCCGAGGGGCTCGCCGGCGGGGTCGAACACCGCGTAGGACGGGTGCTCGGCCGGCAGGTAGCGCTCGACCGAGAACACTCGGCGGCCGTCCTGGCGGACCACCCAGCGCTCGGCCACGTGGCGGGTGCCGTCGCCCGCCAGCGCGGCGTCCAGCTTGGACCCCGTGGCCTCCTCCCGGGACACGTCGGCCAGCACGGTGAAGTCCCGGTCCCGGTAGGCCAGGGGCTCGCCCAGGCCCGGGCAGCCTACGTAGACCTCGTCGGTGTCGAAGAGCGGCCCGGAGGTGACCGGCGCCGAGCGAGCCCCCCGGCGGCGCTCGGGCGCTCGGCGCGAGCGCGCCCCAACGGCCGGGTCGCAGGCCGCCGGCCCGGGCGACGACGGCGCTGGCGGCGGGGCTGGCGGGCCCGGCGGCCAGGCCGCCGATCGGAAAGGCGGACGGGACTGCCACGGTGGGTTCGGGTGCCGGCCCACCGGCCCGGACGGCGGCGGCTGCGGCGGCGGCGCGGGGGGGCGACGGGACGGCGGGGAGATGGTGCCGTCCCGCAGGGCGCGGGCCGCCTCCCGGATGGCCCGCTGGGCGGGCGTCAGGCCATCGGGCCCGAGGGCACGTGACGAAGGGCGGCGGCCACCGCTCCCAGCCGCCGTTCCCGAGGCCATTTCCGAGCGTGCCGTGCCGGCGGTCCCTATGCCAAGCCTGCGCCCCGGGCCACGGCGGCGGGGTGCCTCAGCCGGCGCCGAAGCACACGAAGCCGACGGCCGACAGGGCGTCGGGCCCGTCCGGGGCGGTGGCCACCAGCGCCGAGGCCAGGGCCTCGCCGGGCGCGGTGCCGGCCGCCAGGAGCCGGTGGAGCTCCACCATGAGGGGCCGGGTGGTGGCGTCGCGCACCGGCACTACGCTGGCCACCAGGGACCGGGTGCCCAGCCCCAGGAGGGTGGAGGCCAGCCCCATGAGCTCGTCACCGGGATGAGAGGCCGACAGCCCGCCCTCGCAGGCCGACAGGACCAGGTGGCGGGGAGCGGTGTCCAGGCGCTCGAGGTCGTAGACGGTGAGCGGTCCGTCGGCCAGCCGCAGGGAGGACAGCAGCGGGTTGTCGGCCCGGAACCGGCCGTGGGCGGCCACGTGGACCAGGCGGGCGCCGTCGGCCACCCGCAGGAAGCCGTCGGTGGTGGCGCCGGCGCCTGACAGGGTGGCGGCCGGCGAATGGACCCGGGCCAGCTCGGCCACCTCTCGCCTGGCCTGGGCCAGCCCGGGCCCGGCCACCAGGACGGTTCCCGGTGCCTCGCCACCCGAGGCCCCGGCGCTGGACGCCCGCAGCCAGGCCCCCGCCGACGGAGCGACGACCACCGAACGGGACCGGCACGACGGCAGCGAGGACCAGGGCAGCGCGTGGAGCCGACCGGTGGGCACCACCACCAGCGGCCGGTCGCCGACGCGGGACGCCACCGCCCCGAACAGCACCTGGTCGAGGCGCTCGGCCGCTCCCTGGGCCAGGGCGGCGGCCGCCTGCTGGGCGTCGAGGGACTGTCGGGCCCGGGCCAGCCGGCCCAGGGCGAAGCGCAGCGTGTCGGCGGCGGCGGTGGTCTCCGCCTCGCGACCGAGGTGGTGGAGGCGGGCCCGTCCGTCCACCAGGCTGACCGCCGACAGCTCGCCGTCGCACTCGACCACCTCCACCAGGGCCCGGTCGCCCAGCCCGGCGCCCAGGGCGGCGGTGCTGGCGGGGCGGGGGTCGCCGACCCTGCCCTTCCCCACCGCGTGGCGGGTCTTGCGGCGGATGAGGTCCTCCAGCATGGCCTGGCGGCGCAGCAGGCGGCCGGGGTCCTCCCCGGCGAAGCTGGCGGCCTCGAGCCGGGAGACGACGAAGCGCAGCTCGGCCAGGTGGTCGGCCACTTCGGCGTCGTCGGGGGGACGGGGCGGGCGGGAGGCCTGGGACCAGTCACCTCGCAGGCGCTCGGCCCAGGCCAGGACCCGCCGGGCCCGGCCCGACTCCAGGGCCATCCGCATGCCCAGGCGCCCGAGGTCGGCCACCCGGGCGGTGGCGTGCACCCGCAGCTCGGTGGCGCCGAGGGTGGCCCGGTTGCGGGCCAGCACCCGGATGCCGGCCCGCAGGGCGGCCTCCGCGCCCCGCCCGTCGCCCGACGCCCGCCGGGTCAGGGCTTCGGCATGCCAGGCCCGCGCCCGCACGTCGGCCGGGCCCCGGAAGCGGGCGGCCGACGCCTCCCGCAACCGGCGACCGGCCTCCTCGGGCCGGCCGGCGTCCAGGGCGATGCGCGCCGCGATCAACCGGGCGTCCTGGGTGGGGACGGCCCATCCGGCGGCGGCCAGGTCGGCCACCGTGGCCTGGGCCTCGGCCACCAGGGCCGCGGTGCCCTCGCCCTCCGCCCAGGCCGCCCGCAGCTGGGCGTAGCGGGCCAGCGCCGCCCAGCCAGCGCGCCGCTGGGCCACGAACGCCCGCCGGGCGAGGGCGGCCAGTCGGTCGGCGTCGGGCCGGTCACCGTCGAGCAAGGCCGCCTGCGAGAGCAGCAGGCGCGCCTCGGCCAGGTCGATCTCCGCCCCCGCCGCCTCCAGGCCGGCCACCGCGGCGGCGCCCACCTGCCGAGCCTCGGCCACCAGCCGGACGGCCAGCAGGGTCTCGCACCGGTCGAGGAGCGTCGCCGGCTGGGAGATGCCGAGGGCGCGCCATTCCGACTCGGCCAGGTCGAAGCAGCGCAGGGCGGTGGGCACGTCTCCCCGGCGGGCGGCGACGAACCCGAGGTTGTGGTGCACGCCGGCCAGCTCCACCCGCTCTCCCAGGCTTGCGTAGATCGGGGCGGCGGCCCGCAGGTCGGCCTCGGCGGCCCGGAAGTCGCCCCGGTAGGCATGCAGGACACCCCGGTTGCCGAGCAGGCGGGCCTGGCCCCCGACGTCGCCGGCCCGCCGCAGGGGGCCGAGGGCCCGCCGGTAGCCGGCCATCGCCTCGTCGGAACGACCCAGCCGCTGGAGGATGACCGAGCGCACCACCACCGCTCCGGCGGCGGCCGCCCCCCGCAGCAGCCGCACCGAGGAGTCGAGCAACGCCAGCGCTTCGTCCACGTCGCCCCGCAGGGCCAGCACCACCCCCAGCGCGGCCCGGGTCTCGGCCGTGCGCCTGCGGGCCCCCCCGGGCTCGGTCGCCAACGCCAGCGACCGTCGGAGGTGCCACTCGGCGGAGACCAGGTCGCCCCGGACCCGGCAGCTGACACCCAGGGCCCGCTCGGCGACGGCCGCCGCCTCCGCCCCCACCCCGGCGTCCTCCAGCACCGTGGCGGCGAGCGCCAGCGCCCGCTCGGGATCAGCCGCCGACACGCGGTCGGCCCGCTCGGCGACGGAAAGGAGGGCCCGCCCGTTCCCCGCCACGGCGGGCGGCTCTAGATGACGACCCAGTCGGTGACGATCGGGCCCTCGCCCATGAGGCCCGCACCTCCCCAGCGGAGGCTGACCGGCCCGGCCGGGACGTCAGGGGTGGAGAAGTGGCCGTGGGCGTCGGTGTGGACGGTGGTGGTTCCACCCGGGTGGCGCACCTCGATGTCGAGCTGGCGGGGGGGCACGATCTGGCCCTGCATGCGGCCGCCGAGCGGGGCCACCTCCACCTCCACCGTGCATTCCGGGGCCCGGAAGGTGAGCTGGCGGGAGCCACCGGACCCCCGGATCCCGACCAGCTGGTCGTCCACCACCGAGTCGTAGACGAGCTCGGCCAGCTCGTCGTCGATCGTCTGCCAGATCACGCAGGCCCGGGCCGCCTCCTTCACCCGGGCGGGGACGGGGTCCAGGTGCGACGCCAGGAACTTGAGGTGGCCCAGAAGGTCGTCGTACCCGTCGGCGGTCGGGGACTTCACGACGTCACGACCTCCCGGTGCCCACAGACGCCGGGGTCCCGGCGCAGGTTCTCGAGGCAGCGGTTGCGCCGCGGCCCGATGGTGCCGACGGGGATGTCGAGCACCTCGCTCACCTCTGCGTAGCTCGGCGAAGGCTCGGCGATGAGACAGCGGAGGAGCAGCTTGCACGGCCCCGAAAGGGTGTCGAAGGCCCGCCACAGGGCGGCATTGCGCTCGTCGGCCAGGATGCTCTGGTCCAACTCGGGCTCGTCGGAGCCGGCGGCCCGCACGGTGGTGGTGTCCCACGGGGTGGGGACCTGGCGCTGGGCCCGCTTCAGGGTCCGGAGGGACTCGTTGCGGGCGGTGACGGCCAGCCAGCCGCCCAGGCGCTCCGGCTCCCGGATGCGGTCGAGGTGCTCGGCCAGGCGCAACCAGGTGGTCTGGCTGACGTCGGCGGAATCGGCCGGCGAGAGCCCCTGGCCCCGGGCGACGGCCCAGATGAGCTCCGCGAAGCGATCCACCAGGGCATCCCATGCACCGGGCAGGCGCGCCACCGCGTTGCTGACCAGCATGCCGACATCGTCGCCCGCCTCACGGCTGGTGGCCACAAGCGTCATGCTACCCGGCAGCCGCCGCCGGCGGCCAGTGCTCTAGCCGATTTGTCCGGCTTCCAGCAATTGGCTGTATCTGGAGGGACGGGCCGGGATCTATCGGCATCCACCAACCACGATCCACCAACCACGAGGGGAACGATCGATGAAGCGCACTGCCTATCTGGGCCGCACCTTCCACATCTTCGCCGCACTGGCTGCCCTCATCTGCCTGTGGCTGGCCGCCGGCGCGCCCTACTACTTCTACTGAGCCGACACCGGCCCCCGGCTTCGCCACATCCCCTGAGGCGCCGGGCGGCACCTCTGGCGGCGGGTCCTGCCACATTTCCAGGAATTGGATGAATCAGGCGGTCGGTCGCCGGGTCTTTCCCCCGTTCACGACGGGAGGAGCAGTGTGACCCTCTTTGCCATCGCGGTAGCCGCCGGTTGTCTCGGCGGCTACGCCCGGAGCGGGCGGCTGCGGCGCCTGGGCGATCTTCGCCTGTCGGCGCCGGCCCTCGTGGGGCTGGCCCTCGCCTTCCAGGTGGGGGCAGGGCTGGCCCCCGAGGGGTGGCGAGGCGCGGCGATCGGGGCCAGCTACGTCCTCGCCGGGGCGTTCCTCGCCGCCAACCTCCGGGGCCGGTCCCCGGTGGTGCGAGCCGGGATCGCCCTCCTCGCTCTCGGGTGGGGGCTCAACGTGATGGTGATGGCGCCGCACCGGGCCATGCCGGTATCGGCCGAGGCGCTGCGCCGGACGGGGGGGGCCAGGGTGGACGTCCGGACCGGCCACCTGTCCAAGCACGTCAACGCCGCCGGCCCCTCGGCAGTCGGGCTCCTGGGCGACGTGATCCCCGTCCGGCCTCTCCGGGCGGTGCTGAGCCTGGGCGACCTGGCCCTCCTGGCGGGCGTGGCGCTCGTCGTCGGCGGGGGCATGGGCGGCGGCCTGGCCGTCCCGCCCACCGGGGACGCGGAGCCGGCCCGGGAGGCCCCGGTGGCCCCGGAGGCCCCTCGGGGCCTCGGCATGGCGGCACCGCAAGACCGGGCCGCCGGAGCCGCCGACGTGACCTCGCTGGGGGACGCCATCGGGCGCGCCCTCGAACCTGTTGGCCCGCCCGCCGACCTCTGGAGGCAGGCGTGACGAACGAGTGGGTCGTCCTCATCGAAGCGGAACGGGACGAGAGCGGTGGCGTCCTGACCATCGGCCACCTGGACCGGCTCCTGGAGCTGCTGCGCGAGCACGCACCGGCGGGGCTGTGGTCGGCCGACCGCTACGCGATCCAGCTGCTGGTCCCCTCCACCGGTCCCGACGGTGCCCTCGCCTCGGCCCTGGCGTGGTGGCAGCGGGCCGCCGACCGCCTCGGGTTGCCCCAGTGGCGGCTGGTCCGGGTGGAGATCAAGACACCGGCCGAGCTCGAGGCCGAACACCGGGCCGCCGCCGAGGACGACCGGGGGCCGAGCGGGCCGTGCTCGGAGGAGGCGCTGCGCGCCGCCTACCTCGCGACCCGCCGGCTCCTGGCCGCCCGCAGTCGGGGCGAGGCGGCCGACGTGCTGGTCCGCCTGGCCGCCCACCTCGGCGCCACCCTCGTCAGCGGCGAGGACAGCCACCCCCACGCCCTTCCCGTCGACCTCTCCTGCGGGGCCGACCGGCCGCTCCAGCCGGCCGTCGAGCCCATGAGCATGGCCCGCCTGGACCTGGAGGAGGTCCTGCCGGCGCTGATGGTGGACGCCGCCCGGGTGCTGCGCCTCCTCGACGGAGCCGCCATGGGGACGGGAGCGGGGGCCGCGGGCGCGTCCGAGGCGGGGGCGGGGGCCGGGGCCGAGCTGGCCGGCGCCGCCGGTGGCGCCCCGGTGCCCAGCGCCTCTCCCGCCCTCCGACGTCCCGACCTCGGCCTCACCGTCGACGAGCGGTGGGCGCCCAGGGTCTGACCCGAACCGCCTCGGCGGCCGGCCGCCCGGCGGCCGGTGGTCAGGGCTCGTCGAGGCGGATGAGGTCGTCCGGGGTCTCCCGCCGCACGACCGTGCGGAACCGGCCGGCGGACACGAAGACCACCGCCGGACGGGCCACCTTGTTGTAGTTGGACGCCATCGAGTGCCCGTAGGCGCCGGTGACCGGCGTACACAGGACGTCGCCCACCGTCAGGTCGTCGGGCACTCGGGCGTCGCGCACGACGAGGTCGCCGGACTCGCAGTGCTTGCCGACCACGGTCACCACCCGGGGCCGCTCGGCGCCCGGCGAGCGGGGCAGGAACGCCTCGTACCCGCTGCCGTAGAGGACGGGGCGCGGGTTGTCGCTCATGCCCCCGTCCACCGACACGTAGGTCCGCACCCCGGGGATCTCCTTCACCGTGCCCACCCGGTACAGGGTGAGGCCGGCGGCGGCGGCGATGGCCCGCCCCGGCTCGGCCGTCACCCGGGCCTCGATGCCGGCGGCCCGGCACGCGTCGCGGAGCACGGCCGCCCACTCGGTGACCGAGGGCGCTTCCTCGCCGGCGACGTAGGGCACGCCCAGGCCGCCGCCCATGCACAGCTCGGGGAGACCGAGGGGGCGGACGAAGGACGCCAGCACGTCCACCGCCTTGGCGAAGGAGTGGGCCAGGAAGATCTGGCTCCCGATGTGGCAGTGCAGACCGGCCAGCTCGGTGGCGGGCGACCCGGTGGCTCGCGCCACGGCCCGGGCGGCGTCCCCGCCGGCCAGGCCGAACCCGAACTTGGAGTCCACCTGGCCGGTCATGACGTACTCGTGGGTGTGGGCCTCCACGCCCGGCGTCACCCGCAGGAGGACCTCGGCCACCAGCCCGTCGACCCGGTGGAGGCGGTCCAGGCGGTCGAGCTCGTCGAAGGAGTCCACCACCAGGCGCACGCCCAGCTCCCGGGCCCGGCACAGCTCGTCCACCGACTTGTTGTTGCCGTGCAGCTTGAGGGCCGACGGGGGCACCCCGGCGGCCAGGGCGACGTGCAGTTCGCCGCCGGTGGAGACGTCCAGGTGCATGCCCTCCTCGTAGACCAGGCGGGCCATGGCCAGGCACAGGAATGCCTTGGACGCGTACGCCACGCCCGGGCCGAAGGCGGCCACCGCCTCCCGGCAACGGGCCCGCAGGTGATGCTCGTCGTAGACGAACAGGGGGGTCCCCTCGGTGGCGGCCAGCTCCACCAGGTCCACCCCACCCACCTCCAGGTGGCCCCCCTCGCCCACCCGGGCGGTGATGGGCAGCAGCGACGGCGGGAGGGCGGCGGAGGCCGTCACGGCGCCGTCACATGCTGTCGGGGGCGGCGACGCCCAGCAGGTCGAGGCCCACCGCCAGCCCCACCCGGGCCGCCTCCACCAGCCACAGGCGGGCCTGGGCCAGGGTGGGGCCGACGTCGGGACCGAGCACCTGGCAGTCGTGGTAGAAGCCGTGGAAGCGCCCGGCCAGGTCCCGCACCCAGAACGCCACCTTGTGGGGGGCCCGGTTGGCGGCGGCGTCGGCCACCACGTCGGGGAGGTCGGCCAGCGAACGGAGGACGTCGAGCTCCCGGGGGTGGGCGAGCAGCGACAGGTCGACGGTGGCGATGGGCAGGCGCCCGATGCCCCGCTCGGCCGCCACCCGTCCGATGGACGCGATGCGGGCGTGGGCGTACTGCACGTAGTAGACGGGGTTCTCCATGGACTGGCGGCGCACGGCCGCCAGGTCCACGGTGGTGGCCTGGTCGATGGACGACATGAGGCTCAACAGGCGGGTGGCGTCGGGGCCCAGGTCGTCGAGCAGCTCGGACAGGGGCACGAAGTTGCCGGTGCGCTTGGACATGCGCCCCTCGGTCAGGGAGATCATCTGTCCCAGGCGGATCTCCAGGCGTTCGGGGGCGATGCCGAGGGCCCGGATGCCGGCTAGGAGGCTGGCCACCTGCCCGTGATGGTCGGCGCCGAAGACGTCGATGGCCCGGTCGAACCCCCGCACCACCAGCTTGTCGCGGTGGTAGGCCAGGTCTCCGGCGAGGTAGGTGAAGTCCCCGTTGGACTTCACCAGCACCCGGTCCCGGGTGTCGCCGAACTCGGTGCTGCGCAGCCAGGTGGCGCCCCCGGAGTCGTACACCACCCCCCGCTCGCCCAGCAGGGCGACGGTGTCGGCCACCGCCGCACTCTCCTCGATGGACGCCTGGCTGAACCACTCGTCGAAATGGATCCGGATGCGCCCGAGGGTCGTGCGGATGTCGTCGAGGATGCGGGCCGCCGCCCACCGCCCGGCCGCCGCCACCTCGTCGGGGCCGTCGTAGGCACGGGCCAGGTCGGCCACGTAGGCCCCCTGGTAGCCGTGCTCGGGCACCTCGTCGCCCCGGCGGCGGGCCAGCACGCTGTCGCCCAGGGCCCGGATCTGGCCGCCCGTGTCGTTCACATAGTACTCGCGCCAGACGACCCACCCGCAGCGCTCGAGCACCCGGGCCAGGGAGTCGCCGTAGGCGCACCACCAGCCGTTGCCCACGTGGATGGGCCCGGTGGGGTTGGCGGAGACGAACTCCAGGTTGACCCGCTCCCCGCCGCCCAGGTCCGACCGGGCCCAGCCGTCGGTGCCGGCCGCTACCACGTCGGCCAGCACGTCGTGGAGCCAGCCGTCGTCGAGGCGGAAGTTCACGAACCCAGGCCCCGCCACCTCCACGCCGGTGACGTGGGGCGGCGGGTCCGCCAGCAGGTGGCCGGCGACGGCGGTGGCCAGCTCCCGGGGCTTGCGGCCGGCGGCCTTGGCCGAGGTCAGGGCGACGTTGGTGGACCAGTCCCCGTGGTCAGGACGGGCCGGCCGCTCCAAAGCCACCTGGTCGGGCACGGGGTCCACGCCCAGGGCCCCCAGCGTGGCCCGGACGGCGGAGGCAAGGGTGTCGCGGATCATCGGTCGGGGGCCCGCTAGGACCGTGGCGTGCCCGCCGGGCCCGGGGGGGCGTTCGGGCCGGGGCGAGCGGTGCCCGAGGCCCGCGCTGCTCCCCGCTCGATGGCAGCGGTGACCCGGTCCAGCAGTTCCAGGGGGTCGAACGGCTTGGTGACGTAGTCGTCGGCACCCAGGGCCAGGCCCCGTTCCACCTCGGCCGTCTGGGCCTTGGCCGAGAGCAGCACCACGGGCAGGCCGGCGGTGGCGGGGTCGGCCTTGAGGCGGGCCAGGAGCTGGAGGCCGTCGAGGCGCGGCATCATGATGTCGGAGAGGACGACGTCGGGCTGGTCGGCGGTCGCCCGCTCCAGGCCCTCCTGGCCGTCGGCGGCGCTGACTACATCGAAGCCCTCGATCTCGAAGTTGATGCGCAGGAGTTCCAGGATCACCGGGTCGTCGTCCACCACCAGGACGCGGGTGCGCTGGGGAGGGGCCACGCGGCGAATGGTACCGGCGGGCCGGCAGCGTCCCCGGGGGTTACACCCACCAGTGCCCGGCGGCCAGGATGACGCCGGGCAGCAGCAGCGGGACGGGCACGAAGCCGGCGACGACCACCAAGAGGGCCACCACCATTTCGGCGATCACCGGCGGGACGCTACCCGCCTACACTCGCTGGGGTCCGCCCTCGTAGCTCAGGGGATAGAGCACCGGCCTCCGGAGCCGGGTGCGTAGGTTCGAATCCTACCGAGGGCGCAGGCGGAAAACAGGCCCTGACCAGCGCAAACATGCTGGTCAGGGCCTTTCCCGGCGGAGATGGGTTGGACGGTCCGCGACCGCCGTTCGGAGCCGCCACTCGAACCCTCCGCCTCAGTCTCTCAACCGCGTGCCCGAAGCGTCCTTCGCTGGTTCAGGTGATCGAGCACCGCCTGGACCGGTGCCGTCAACGGAAGCAGGATCGCCACACTAAGCGCGGCTGCAGCGGCGCCGGCCACCACATCGCTCGGGTAGTGAGCGCCGACTGCGACGCGCCCGGCGGCGACCACGGCGGCGACCACCAGGGCAAAGATTCCGAGGCGCCTCGACAGCAGGACCACGCCGATGGCCGTTTCCACCGCGATCGCAGTGTGGTCCGAGTAGAACGAGCTGTCGGTGTTGCGGCACACCAGCGCGTGCACCGATGCCAGGTCCGAGTAGGGCCGGCGCCGGGTAAAGAGGTGACCGACGACCTGGTTGGCGGCGGTCGTAGCGTCCCCGGATGGCCGATGACTTCACCGCGGGTTGTGCGGACATGCTGGCGGGGACCTACGACTGTGTGGACCGGTTGGTGCTCAATGCCTACTTCCCTATGGGCCATGCTCCTGGCGGCTTCCGGGTGTGGTGGCGGCGGTTGCACGGCGGCAGCGACGAGGATCTCGACGACGCCCACCTGATGCGCCTCGCCGGGCGGTTCTCTCGACGGGTGCGGGCGTGGGCCAAGACCAAGGGCATCCCCGTCATCGACTGCGGGCGGGACGTCCGCAAGCACCGCCTGGCCGAGGAGCACCTGGCCACCCACGAGGTCGGCGTCGGGGTGTTTCTCGTCCTGGTCGCCCGTGCCCCGGCGACGGTGTGGGAGGTGAAGCGCGCCAAGACGGGGGTGATCCTCAACCTGGCCAAGAAGAGGGCGTTCGTCAACTAGTCCTTCCACGTCATGGACCCCGACTGGGCCACGTGACCATCAAGATGTCGGGGCACCCGCCGGTCGGGGCGCAGGTCGTCCTCAACGGCCACGAGCACGTGGCCTGTCGGGCGAAGGAGGCAGGGACAGGGTTCACGAAGGAAGGCAACTGCTTCACCGCAATGGCAGATCCCGGTGGCCTGGCCCAGATAGCAGACACCTTGTCGACGGCGCGGCTGCAGGGCGACTGGGCCAGGTCGCCGACCGCTGGCTCTACTCCGCCTGCCTGTGCCTCGGCCTCGGCCTCGCCGAGCAGGAGGTCAGCGGCTTCCGCAACGAGTGCTCCGTCTACCAGGTCGAGTACAGCCGCAACCTGCTGTTCGAGGTGGGTGGCCAGATGGAGCGGGTGCTCGACGCGATGGTGGACCGGGCCCGCTCCCGCCTCGACATCCCCACTTTGCGGAAGCTGTTCGGCGACGTCGTCGCCTGCCTGGGGGCCATGGTGGAGCGCTTCTGCACGGCTCTCGACTGCGTCAACACCGGCTTCATCCCCGACGACACCCTCGACGAACTGCCCCTGCCGACGACCATCGGCACCAGCCGGATCGGGGGGATCGACCTGAACAAGCCCAGGGCCCGCTCAGCAGTGGCGGCCGCTCTGGCACTCTCGGCCGCACCCGAGGGGCTCACCGTCGGCGACCTGGCGGCCAGGGCCCGGGCCATGGCAGGCCTGGCCCGATGTGACTACACCGTTCGCCAGGCGGCCTACGACCTGCGCAAGCTCCGGGCCAAGAAGCTCCTCAGCAAGAACGGGCGGTCACGGCGCTACACCGTGCCGGCCGATGCAGCCCGGACCATGGCGGCGCTGCTGGTCCTGCGCCAACACGTCGTCGGGCCGATCCTGGCCGGATGCCGCGTCCCCATGAGAGGCCGCCGACCGAACACCTGGACCACCGTCGACCAGCACTACGAGGCGATCCGGGGCGACATGGTCGCCCTCTTCGACGAGATCGGCCTTACCCGGGGAGCGCCTGTCGCGGCATGGACAACATCTTGTCGATCTTCGGCGCCAAGCGCTTAGCGAGCGACCTCAGACCGAGGGTGAGCGTGGCGGTCGATACAGAGTTGGTGGCGACGGGGGCGGTCTGAGCTCTCTCGCAGTTGAGGGCGGTGGAGGCGAAGGTGCACCTGGATGGACACCGGCGAAGCCTCCTCTGCACAGCCGGGCGGCGATGCAGACGCGGGGCGGTCCCCAATAGCGTCCTCCCATCACAGACAGAGATCGACCGCGCCAACGGTCGGGAGGAGGCCGCCATGGGGACCGTGGCCAGGCTACTGGCCGACAACGTCAGCTTCCGCTGCACCTCGGTGGACCGCATCGGCATCCGGGGCTACATCCCCGGGCTGCAGTACGAGGGTGGCGTGCTGCGCTTCTTGCTGGAGCGGGGCTATTACATCCCGTCTCCGGCCGGGTTCACCCACAACCACGACCGGCTGGTGTCCGAGCTCGACGCCTTGGTGGCCGCCCACGACGTGCCCATGGTCCGCTTCGGACGTGACGAGTGCAAGGAGGACATCGCCCGCCCCTACCAGGACGCGGCCGCAGCCGCGGGGCGCAGTGGGCTGGTGCTGGTAGGCAAGGCCCAGGAGCGAACGTCGTCGTGGCGGGGGTTCATCGACAAGGCCCACCCCGGCCATCGCCGGGGCCACCCCCACTTCTCCTGGCGGCGCCAGTCCTCGGTCCCCGACCACTGGTACTTGTACTTCTTCGACGGCGAGTGGGGACCGGCATTCCTCAAGCTATGCGGCTACGCCCCCTATCCCCTGTGGGCCTGCGCCAACGGCCACGAGTGGGCCAAGGTCCAGCTGGCCAAGGCTGGCGTGGGCTTCGAGGCCCTGGACAACGGCCTGCGCTCGGTCACCGACCCCGTCGCCGCCCATCGCATCTGCGCCCGCCTGGGCTCCGGCCATGTCCGCGACCTGCTGCGGCGGATGATGGCGGCCATGCCCGACCCCCTCACCGTCGAGGACCGTCGGGCGGGGTTCGACTGGCGGTTCTCCGTCGCCCAGCTCGAGGTCTCCGACACCGCCGTGTTCGATGCCCCTCGGCGGGCCCGGGCCTGGTTCGAGGCTGCCATCGGCGACCACCTCGATCTCGGCCGCCCTGAGCGGGTGTCGCTGGTTGTGAACCGCAAGGTGATCAACCGTGGCAAGCACAAGACACCTGGGCGCTTCGCCACCGAGGTGATCACCCGAGACGTCGCCCCCCCAGCTCCAGATCCACTACAAGTCCTCGAAGGCCAAGGCCTACCTGAAGGAAGGCAAGGCGCTGCGGGTGGAGACCACGATCAACAACGCCAACGACTTCTCCCTGGCCAAGACGCTCAACGCCGACAACTGGCGGGCCCTGCGCAAGGTCGGCGCCGCCACCAACGCCCGCTTCCTGGCCGCCCTGGGTGAGGGCCAACCCGGCCTGCCCGACGCCGCCACCTTGGAGTCCGTGGTGCTGCCCACCACCCATGACGGCCAGCGCGCTCCGGGCCTGCGCTTCGGCGAGCCCCGGACCATGGCCCTCCTGGCGTCGGTCGCCGCCTTCGCCCACGTGATTGGGGGACTGACCAACAAGACGCTGCGCCAGCACATGGCCGTGCACTGGAACCCCGACTACAGCCAGGGCCAGGCCAGCTACGACTTGCGCCGTCTCCGGCTGAAGGGCTTCATCGAACGCCTCGAGCACACCAACACCTACCGGCTCACGCCCCACGGCCGGCGCATGGCCACCTTCTTCACCAAGCTGGCCACCCGGGTGGTGGCCCCCGCCCTCACCGAGCTCAACGCCGTCCTCCGTCCTCCGAAGGCGACACCCCAGCCGCTCCGGGAAGCATGGCGGACCTATGAGCGCACCCTCGATGCCCTGGTCCGGAAACGTCTCGCCGCGTGACCCGGCTCGGAGACTTGCCTCCAACGTCCAAGAGGGAAGGCTCTAGTCCGCGTAGGTGGGCTGGGCGGAAAGACCGGCGAAAGTCGGCGAGCACCGGACAGGGGCCGATGAGCGCCCACGCGACCGTCAAAGATCGGGTCGCGGTGCCCGCTCCCCGGCCTGGGCCGGCCGCCTGAGGCGTCCTACCCCTGCCGGGGTTCGTGTCGAACCGTGCCAGGGTTGCCTCCCCATTTGCAGCTTTCCGCTTGATACCATTCAGCGAACACATGTACGATCGAAGCATGCTGGCGGAACTGAGGCGGGCGGTCGAAGGGTTGGATATCGGGGTCGACGGGGATGCCATCGCCGAGGTTTTGGCGTTGCGGTCGCTGCTCGACGCCCGGTTGGCTGGCGCAATCGGCGCCTTCGACCGGGCGAAGCTCTGGGACCTGGACGGGCACACGTCGATGGTGGCGTGGCTG
>JBHELO010000077.1:0-26681 GCA_046263055.1 Acidimicrobiales bacterium
TTCCCAGCCGGCCCACCAACAAGGACCAGTGCAAAAAGGGTGGTTTCAAGAACTTCGGCTTCGAGAACCAGGGTCAGTGCGTGAGCTTTGTGAACAGACAGGGGCGGGGCTAGACAGCGCCGGGTGTGGGCACCGCCCTTCAACGGTTGAGCGGACCTCCAACCGGGACCTCGCCCCCCCTCGGGCAGCCCGGCGGAAGCTGTGCCCGACACAAGGACGCGCCCGAAGAACGCGACTCCAGCAACGGCGCTCAGCATGGCCAAGATCGTCAGCACACCCGCCAGCCGTAGCCGATGTGCGTCTTAGACCCCCAATCAGTGGCCGCGCCCGGCACTCTGCGGCTCCCACGGGTCCCGCTTCGCAGGCGCCCGCGTCCAAACAGCGGCTCCGATCTCAGCGACGGGCAGCATCTCCAACAGAGAGGCCAAGGAACTGGCCGGTGTAGGTGTCGGACGTCTTGGCCACCACCTCGGGAGGACCCTCGACGACCACCATCCCGCCGCCCCTCACCCTCCGGGCCCACGTCGGCGACCCAGTCGGCGGGCTTGACCACGTCGAGGGTGCCAAGCGGTCCCACCTGCGACGGCAACCCGGCCACGATCGTCGGCGCCCTGACAATCACCGGATCTTCGGTACGCAAGGGGGCCCGTCGTGACCCTCACTCCGATCTGTTAGGTCACGCCGGCGGTTGTGCGGCTGGCTCAGAAAGCCGGCTCTCCCTCTGGCCAGCGGTCTTACTGGAGCGGGCGACGGGAATCGAACCCGCGTAACCAGCTTGGAAGGCTGGGGCTCTGCCGTTGAGCTACGCCCGCGTGGCGTGGTGCCGAGTCGGGGAGGGGGGATTTGAACCCCCGACCGCCTGCCCCCAAAGCAGGTGCGCTACCGCTGCGCCACTCCCCGGTACCGAACATGGCCTGTGACCTGCGCCATTTGTGCCTCCGGCCGCTCCGGGGCCCCGGAGCGCACCGCTGGGACACTACCGAACTCGGTGGGCTCCCAGGAGGCCTCGCATGCCAGATCGGCGGTCACGGCCACCAGCGTAAACGACATCCGGGCGCGGCAACGAGCCTTCGAGCGCTCACCGGGCGGCCCGCCGTTCCCGCACCATCGGCATCATCGCAGCACCTACCGCGAGGCCATCGACGAGCTGGCCGCCTTCCTGGAGCGCTCGGGCATGCCCACGACGATGGCCGCCATCCGCTGCGAGCGCGTCGAGGCGTTCATGGAGGAGCTGAACGCCCGCAGCAGGCCCGCCGCCGGGTCGAGCCGCGTCTGGGCCCTGCAGCAGTTCTTCAAGTTCGCGGTGGGAGAGGAGGAGATCGAGCGTCCTCCCCTGGAGCGGTGGGCGACCTGAGGGATGAGAGTCCCCGCCTCGCCGCCTGCCCGCCCAAGCGGCGGTTGCGCTCCAAGCGCGTCGGCGCCGGCATGGGCGGCGGTCCGGCGGGCGCTACCGGACCTTGCGGGTGGTGAGGTCGCGCTCGATGGGCACGACCTGGTTGTCCGCTGAGCACGGCCACCACCACCCCCGGCTCATCCCCCGAGCCGTCGGGCATCTCTCCTGCCCGTCAGGAGCAGTGAGACCCGACCCACGGTGAGCACGAGGTTCAACGCCGCCACCATCATCACCGTGCTCATGACCAGCCGCTGCGCCGACGACCGGTCGGGCACGGCCGTGGCCCGGGCCCGCAGTCCTTGGGCCGGAGGGGACGCGCCCCGGAACGGGCCCGGCGTCGGCGATCCGGCGGGAGGCGTGGCGCCACCCGTGGCCGTTGCGGCCGCCGGGCCGGGACCGCCGCCCGGGGGTGGCCGAACCACCGAGGTCCCCGTGGGGGAGGGCGGGGCCGGGGTGGGACCGGTGCCGGCATTGGCGATGAAGACGCTCGAAAGACCGACCTGCAGCAGTGGGGCGCCCACGACTGCCCCGGCCACGTCGAGGGTGACCCCGAGCACCGGCGACGTGATCGTGCTTCCGTCGGTGCCGGTCTCGAGGCGGGGCGCCGCCAGATGCAGCCACGCCCCCGCCGACCCGACTCCCGGCAGTCGGGCGGTGGTACCGACGTCATCCAGCAGCTTCGGAAGCGGGACGCCGGTCTTCTCGAGCACCAGCGTGCCGTCCTGCACGCCCGCCACCTGGCGGTTGTCCAGCCGTACACCCCCCACGGTGAGGGTGTAGCTGACCATCGGCACCGCACCGGGCCGGCGCACGACCTCGATCGAGGAGCGAACCGTCGTCAGGCCGACCCGGCCCACCTCCAGGCCGTCGATGGCCGACGTCGCCCGGGCCCGGAGGGTGCCGGCGACCTCCGCCACGTCGGTGTGGGCCGAGGCCCGCCCCACGACGAGCCCTGGCAGCCCGCCTTGGACCAAGGCGTCGCCGGCGGCCGACGCCGGTGTGGGGGCCGATGCCGAGGCCCGCCCGATGGGGGCGACGGTGGACGTGGCCGAGGTGCGCCCGCCGGGGTTGGATGCCGAGACGCCCAGCCCGGCGAGTGGGGAGATGTCCAGCCCTGCCAGCTTGATGCCGGCGGCGAGCGACGACGCCGTGGCCTGCGAGGTGGGCGGCGACGGCTCGAGCCGGGCGGCGGCGACGGGGCCGGTGACGGTGGCGCCCAGGAGGTCACCGAGCGACAGGGCGGACGACACCGGCAGGGCCACGGCTGCCGCCACGTCGCGGGCCCCCTCGGCGGTGGCGGCCGTGGCCGGCGCAGCGATGCCCATGGCGGCGATGACCATGCACCCCAGGGCGGCGGCCGCGAGACGCCGCCGCCCGGCGACCGATGGCGGGCCCGTCGGCCGACAGGAGCGTCGACCCCCCGGCTTCACCGCCAGAACGCGGACAGGACGCCCTCCTGGAAGATCGTCCTCTTGACCGAGATGCTCCCCGAGAAGGGGTCCATCAGGAGGAGGCACACGAGCAGCGTGAAGCCGAGGACCAGCGCCACCCCGGCACAGAGGAGCACGTGCGCTCCTTCGCTCTCGATGGCGAAGAAGTACGTGAAGAAGATGACGACCAACGCGCCTCCGAAGCTGAAGAGCTGAATGATCCCCGGCAGGCCGCGGCGACTCAGGCGAAGTCGCTCCCGGCGGCTGGCGGCAACCTGGTCGAGGTTGGACGATGCCTGCTGGTAGAACGACTCCTGGGTGCCGGCGCTGGGCTGGAACCCGCGCATGACCCCATACAGCTGCTCGATGGCGGCCGCCACTTTGGTGCTCTCCTCCCCGTCCTGCATCCGCCCCCACTCGTCGTTCGCAACGGCATGGACGTACTGGTTGACCCCGTCCCTGATCCCGGCCTCCGTCGGCGCCGGGAAGGCGTGGCTGTCCTCGACGAGTTGGGCGAGCGAGTTGGCCTCGGTCGAGACGACCTGCTGCGCCGACTGGAGGTCCTCCCACAGCACCACGACGACGAAGGCGAGGACGATCCCGTAGACGCCGGCGAGGATGCTGACGATGATCCCGGCCACGTCGTCGCTGACGGAGTCCCGCAGCCCGGCTCCGACGCGCCTGAACAGCAGGCAGCCGCCGATCGCGACGGAACCGAGCACGCCGAGGATGAGCAGTGTGAGGACGCCCGTCGGTACGGTGCGCACGAGCCACTCGGCCACCCGTCCCTACCTGCCCGTCCCCTGCACCCGACGCCCCATGGCACTGCTCATGGGTGACCCTGGCCGTCACCGTCACCGTCGCCGGTCGGGAGGGCGAGGGGCGCAGTGTCGCCGTCAGCCCGCCGTAGGGCGGGCGACGCCCCGGGCCGGCCTGCGCCGGGCGCCGGAAGGGCGTGGGCGACCGAGGCCCCGCGGGGCATCACCGCCTTTGACCATGCGCAGGTCGTGGTCTTCTGGGCCCGTGGCCGCATTCCGGTCGTCTCCACCCGTGAGGAGGGTCACCGTACAGGTCGGGAGGTGCACTGTCAGTGCGCTCCGGGGAGGGACGGGGACCGCAGGGCGGGGTCGCCCACGCCCGGGGCCCTCTTGCCGTGGCGATTGGCTCCATGCTGGGCCGCCTGTCAGCGCAGTGGCTTCTCGAACCAGCGGCGGGCGTAAGGGTTGGCGTTGTAGTCGGCCACCTCGCGGTACCCGGCGGCCGTGAACAGCCGCACGGCGTCCGGTTGGTCGGCGCCGGTGTCCAGGCGGACCACGCGGTAACCCTCGACCGCCGCCACCTCCTCCAGACGCAGCAGCATCCGGGCGCCGAGGCCGCGGCGGCGGGCGTCGGGGCGCACGTAGAGACGCTTGATCTCGGCGGCGCCGGCATCCAGCCGCTTGAGGCCGCCGCAGGCCACCGGCTGGCCGTCGACCCGGGCCACCACGAACCGCCCGCCCGGCGGCTCGAAATCCCGAGGCCCGGCGGACGGCCCGGTGGCCGGCGTCCAGCCCGGGTACAGGCGGCTGATCTCGGCCACGAAGCCGGCCAGCAACGCCTGGGCGGCCTCGCCCTCGAAGGGCTCGTCTTGCAGCAGCTCGCTCGTGTCGCGAGTCTCGCCGGGTGGCGGTCGCCCCGCTGTCGGCCCCGGCCGGGTCGGGCCGATCACCCGTCCAGGGCGGCGTAGGCGCACGTCCAGAAGTCCTGGCAGACCGGTGGTGGCGACGGCGACGTCCACATCTGGTTGGTGAGGATGACCCCCACCACGCCCTCGGCCGGGTCGTTGGCCCAACTGCTGCCCAGGCCGCCGTCCCACCCGTATGTGCCCGCTCGGTGCACGGGGCCGGTGGCGCGCACCCGCACGCCTACGCCGAAGCCCCATCCCTGGGCGCCCTCGGGGTCCGGGCCCGACGCCAGCTGTTCGGCGGTGAGGTGGTTCATGGTCATGGCCTCGACGGACGGCCGGGACATGATGCGCGTCCCGCCCGCCGTGCCGCCGCCCGCCAGCATGGCCGCGAAGGCCAGGTAGTCGTCCACCGTGGACACGAGGCCGGCGCCGCCGCCGGGAAACGCCGGTGGGCGGCTCCACTGGCCGTCGGCCGGGTCGTACACGGTCCGGGCGCCACTGGCCGGGTCGGTGCCGTAGCACGGGCCGAACCGGCCGGTATCGGCGGTCGGCACCGAGAAGCCGGTGTCCACCATGCCGAGGGGCTCGAACACCCGCTCCCGCAGGACGTCGTCCAGCCGCTGGCCGGCGGCCCGGGCCACCAGCACCCCGAGCACGTCGGCGCTGGTGTGGTAGAGCCAGCGCTCGCCGGGCTGGTGCTCCAGGGGAAGGGTGGACAGCCGGCGCATCCATTCGTCGGGCTCGGGCGGGACGGCGGGCGCCGGCGGCCCGGCGCCGATGTCCATCTCGGCCATGGCGCCCAGCACCGTCTGGCGCTCCCATGCCGCGAAGTCCATGCCCAGGCCCATGCGGAAGGTGAGCAGGTCTCGCACGGTGATCGCCCGCCGGGCGGGGACGGTCTCGTCCAGCGGGCCGCCGGGCGTGGCCAGCACCAGGCGGTCGGCCAGCTCGGGCAGCAGCCGGTCCACGGGCTCGTCCAGGCGGATGGCGCACTCCTCCAGGAGCACCAGCGCGGCCACCGCGGTGACCGGCTTGGTCATCGACGAGATGCGGAAGATCGTGTCCCGCTTCACCGGAGCGTCCCTGCCGGCGTCGAGCGTTCCCGCTACCCCGGTGTGCGCCTCGCCGCCCCGGGCCACCGCCCACGCCAGCCCGGCCACCTCGCCCCGCTCGACGTGGCCGGCCATCACCTCGCCCAGGCGGGCCAGTCGCCCCCGCTCGAACGCTGCTGCACCCATGGCCATTCCCTCCGGGTTCATCGCCGCCGACCCCATCCTGACGCCCGGCCCGGGCGGGACTCATCGGTCCGGCGCCCGCCCCGCCTCCGGTGACGCTTCCCCGCCCCGGGCCGCAAGCTGCCACCGGTGCAGCCCACGGTCCGGGCCCGGCGAACACCGACCGAGCGACACCCTCACGCCAGGCGGGTGATCTCCACGCTCACGGTCAGGGCCTCGGCCGGCGACCCGTGGTAGATGCCCTTGAGAGGGGCGACGTCGGCGTAGTCGCGGGCCCTGCCCACGGCGACGTGGCGCTCGCCCACCGGGCCGAGGTGGGTGGGGTCGAAGCCCCACCAGTCGCCCGTCCAGGCCTCGATCCAGGCGTGGCTCTCGCCGGTGGCCGGCGAGCCGACGTCGGCGTGCGACGACGGGTGGAGGTAGCCGGAGACGTAGCGGGCGGGGATGCCGGACCCCCGGAGCACGGCCAGGGTGAGGTGGGTGAAGTCCTGGCAGACGCCGCTGCCGATGCGCAGGGCGTCGGCCGCGGTGGTGGTCACGTCGGTGGTGCCCTTGGCGTAGCGCAAGCGGTCGTGCACCCAGGCGGCGGCCGCCTCCACCGCCTCGGCCGGCGGCCGGGAGCGGTCGGGCTCGGGCCCCACGCCGGGCAGCTCGGGGACGTACGACGTGGGCGCCAGCAGCTCGGCGAAGCGGTCGGTCACCACCTCCGACGTCAGGTCGGCCCACCCGGCGGCGGTGGACGGCGGCGGGGGGGCCATGGTCTCCACCACCGACGTGCCCACGACCGAGAGGTCGGTGTGTGGCCGGTGCACGTCGAAGGCGTCCACCAGCGTGCTCCAGTAGTCCCAGTACCGGTAGGTGCGGGTGGCGGGCGTCACCTCCACCGCCGTCTCCACCGCCGTCTGGCGTTCGGTGGTGAGCGGCGTCACCCGGGCCTCGTTGTACGACGACGTCACCTCCCCCCGGTAGTGGTAGCCCGAGGCATGGCGGATCTGCAGCGTCCAGGTCACGCGCTCACCCGGGGCTGACCCGGTCCCGCTGCCACTCCACCGGCGCCGTCTGCTGGAAGAACCGCCGGCCCACCGCCCCACCCGCCGCTGCGCACGCCGACTGGAGGGCCCGCAGGTGGGCGGGCACGTCGGCCAGCAGCTCCCGCACCCCGGCGAACTCCAGCTCGTTGCGGGCCCGGCCCAGGATGCGGCGGGCCTCGTCCTCCTGGCCGGCCCGACCTCCCACCGGCCCCAGCTCTGCCAGGCAGCGCTCGGCCAGCCCGAGGGCGTGGAACGCCGATCGGGGGAAGAGGCGGTCGAGGAGCAGGAACTCGGCCACCAGCGACGAGTCCACGCCCCGCTTATACGTGCGCAGGAACGCCTCGTGGGCCGAGCACGACCGCAGGACGGTGACCCAGTCGGGCGATCCCGACGGGTCGCAGAAGCCGGCCAGCAGCAGGCGGGCCGACATGTCCACCCGCTCCAGGCTGCGGCCGAGGACCAGGAACCGCCAGCCGTCGTCGCGGGCCATGGTGGAGTCGGCCAGGCCGGCCAGCATGGCCGCCCGCTCCTTCACGAACTGGAAGAACGTGTGGGGGCCCATGTCCCCAGCCTGGTGACGCTGCGCGGGCAGGGCCAGCCAGGTGGCGTTCAGGCACTCCCACATCTCGGTGGACAGCACCTCCCGGGCGCCCCGGGCGTTCTCCCGGGCCGCCCCCAGGCTGCCGACGATGGAGCAGGCGTCGGAGCCGTCGAAGCCGAGCACGTCCACCACCCGGGACGCGTCCAGCGGCCCCGGCGGCGGGGTGGTGCCCATGACGCCGAGCAGGACCCGGCACGCCGCTCCCTCGCCCATGGTGGGATCCTCGAGGATGTGGTGGACGTGGACGTCGAGGATGCGGGCCGTGTCCTCGGCCCGCTCCACGTACCGGCCCACCCAGTAGAGCGACTCGGCGATCCGGCTCAACACGGGCCGGCCTCCCGCTGGGTGGACGCCTGCTGCTGCTGTTGCTGTTGCTGGGCGGCCTGGGCCACCGCCGGCCCGGGATCGGGACGGGGCCCGGTGCGGGGCTGGCCGGGAGTGGTGGCGGCCGAGGAACCGGCGGGGGCCGCCTCGTCCGGCTCACCGGGCTCGCCCTCGCCCGCCGGGTGGCGCTCGCCCTCGCCCGCCAGCACCCACGTGTCCTTGCTGCCGCCGCCCTGGCTGGAGTTCACGACCAGGCTGCCCTCGCGCAGAGCCACCCGGGTGAGCCCGCCCGGCACCACCCACACGTGCTCGCCGTCGTTCACCGCGAACGGCCGCAGGTCCAGGTGGCGCGGGCGCAGGCGGTCGCCCATCCAGGTGGGGGCGGTGGAGAGCTGCACGGTCTCCTGGGCGATCCACGCGCGGGGGTTGGCGACGATGGCGTCGCGGGCCATGGCCAGCTCCTGGTCGGTGGCGGTGGTACCGATCACCAGCCCCGTGCCGCCCGAGGCGTCCACCGGCTTGAGGACCAGGCGGTCCAGGCGCCCGAGGGCTGCCGCCAGCTGGTCGGGGTCCTCGAGCCGGTAGGTCGGGACGTTCGGCAGCACCGGCTCCTCGCCGAAGTAGTACCGGATCATGTCCGGCACGTAGGTGTATACGAGCTTGTCGTCGGCCACCCCGTTGCCCACCGCGTTGGCGATGGTGACGTTGCCGGCCCGCGCCGCGTTGAGGATGCCGGGGCAGCCGAGCACCGAGTCGGTTCGGAACTGCAGCGGATCCAGGTAGGCGTCGTCCACGCGGCGGTAGACCACGTCCACCCGCTGCTCCCCGGTGGTGCTGCGCGTGTACACAGTGTTGTTGCGGCACACCAGGTCGCGGCCCTCCACCAGCTCCACGCCCATCTGGCGGGCCAGGAAGGTGTGCTCGAAGTAGGCCGAATTGTAGATCCCGGGTGTGAGCACGACCACAGTGGGGTCGGGCGAGCCGGCGGGGGCGGCCGCCCGCAGCGCCTCCAGCAGGCGGGCCGGGTAGCTGTCGACCGGGCGCACCCGATGGCTGGCGAACAGCTCTGGGAACACCCGCGACATCGTGCGCCGGTTCTCGACGACGTAGGAGATGCCCGACGGCGTGCGCAGGTTGTCCTCCAGCACGCAGAACCGGCCGTCGGCGCCCCGGACGACGTCCACCCCGGCCACGTGGATGCGCACGCCGTTGGCCGGGGCGATGCCGGAGGCCGGGCGGTGGAAGTGGGTGGAACTGGTGACCAGGGCGGTGGGCACAACCCGATCGGCCAGGATGCGGGCGCCGCCGTAGACGTCGTCCAGGAACGCCTCCAAGGCCCGCACCCGCTGGCCCACGCCCCTCTCGAGGACCGCCCATTCGTCGGCCGACAGGATGCGGGGCACCAGGTCCAGGGGGAACGGGCGCTCCTCGCCCGACAGCGAGAACGTGATGCCCTGGTCCCGGAAGGCCCGGTCCCGGGCCGCGCAGCGGCGCTCGAAGTCGTCGTCGGACAGCGCCTGGAGCGACTCGTGCAGGGAGGCGCACGCCCGGCGGGGGACGCCGGGGGCCTCGAACATCTCGTCCCAGGTGGTGCTCCTGTAGTCGTCGAGCAGGTCACCCACGACTCCCATCGTTAGCAGGCGGATGTTTCGCGTCGGTTACACAGCCTCTGGATCGCCGCCCCGGCACCGGAGTTCACACAGCCGACATGCACCGGCAGTGACACGTTCACGACCGTCGGCCAGACTTGGCCGATGCTCGTCCGGATCGGCTGCCGGTTCGACTACCTGGTGGCCGAAGGCGCCCCGTCCCTGTGGCAGGTCCGACCCCGGCCCGACGGCGACCACCGCACCCTCAGCGAGCGCTGGGAGCCACCCGCCCCGGCCCGGATCTATCTGGACGCCTTCGGCAACGTGTGCGACCGCCTGACGCTGCCGGCGGGGACGTCCACCCTGCGCTACGACGCCACCGTGGAGGTGCCCCCCACCTTCGACGAGGCCGACAAGGAAGCCACCCAGGGAGCCATCGAGGAGCTTCCCGACGAGGCGTTCGTCTACCTGCTCCCCAGCCGCTTCTGCTGGCCCGACGTGCTCCACGACCAGGCCTGGGACCTGTTCGGCTCGGTCGAGGCGGGATGGCCCCGGGTGCAGGCGGTGTCGGACTGGGTGCACGAGTCCATCCGCTACCAGATGGGGGCGAGCACGCCGCTGACCACCGCCCTCGACGTGTGGGAGTCGCGCACTGGCGTCTGCCGGGACCTGACCCAGCTCATGGTCACCCTGTGCCGGGCCCTCAACGTGCCCGCCCGCTACGTGGCCGGCTACCTGCCCGACATCGGGGTCACGCCCCCCGAGCTGCCCATGGATTTCTGCTCGTGGCTGGAGGTCTGGCTGGACGGCCGGTGGTGGACGTTCGACCCCCGCAACAACGAGCCGCGCATCGGCCGGGTGGTGATCGCCCGGGGGCGCGACGCCCTGGACGCGGCCATGGTCACCACGTGGGGCGCGGCGGAGCTCACCTCCATGGAGGTATGGGCCGATGAGGTTCGAGATGGCAGCTGAGCCCGATCCCGCGGCCGACTCCATCTACCTGCTGGCGCAGCGCTTCAGCTACGCCTACGCCACACCGGTCCGCCACCTTCGCCACCGCCTGGTGGTGGTGCCGCGGGCCGTGCACGGCCACCAGCGCCGGCTCTCCCACCGGGTGACTGTCAGCGGCAGCCCCGCCCTGGTCTCGGTGAGCGCCGACGGGTTCGGGAACCACGTGGTGGAGGTCCGGGCCGCCGAGGTCACCGCCGGCATCGAGTTCGAGTCGTGGGCCGTGGTGGGGCGCGACGGCCCGGGCGGCGAGACCACCCTGCCCCCCGCCGCCATCGGCGACGCCCGCCTGCTCGGCCCCACCGCCCTCACCCGGACCGACACCCGGCTGGCCGACGCCGCCCGGGAGCTGGCGGCCGGCGGCGCCGGCGGCCTGGGCCTGGCCGAGCGGGCGTGCTCGTGGGCCCACGCCGCCCTCGCGTACGAGTACGGGGTCACGGGCGTGCGCACGGCGGCGGCCGATGCCCTGGCCGGCGGGCGCGGGGTGTGCCAGGACTATGCCCACGTGATGCTGGCGGTCTGCCGGTGCGCCGGCCTGCCCGCCCGCTACGTGTCCGGCCACCTGGTCGGGGAGGGAGGCTCGCACGCCTGGGTGGAGGTGGTAGTGGCCGACCCGTCCCGGCCCGGACGGGCGGTGGCGGTGGCCTTCGATCCCACCCATGACCGGCGGGCCGGTCGGGGCTACCTCACGGTGGCGGTGGGCCGCGACTATGCCGACGTCGCCCCCACGTCGGGCACCTTCGAGGGCGACGGCCCCGGCGTGCTGTCCGGGCGCAAGCGCTTGTCCGTCGTGGGCGCCGGCGAGCCCGGTCCCGTCGTCCTGGCCGCCACCTGACCGGCGAGGAGCGGGCCGGCCGAGGTGAGGAGGGCGGCCCCGGCCGAACCGGGTTCGGTTCGGCGGTGCCGGTGCCCGGCAACCGAACCCAGTTCGCATTTGTCCCCCCGCGGCCTGCCGTCAGTGGGCGGAAGGTGTGGCCGCCGGAGACGGCGCGCTCCGGGGTCAGCCCTGCATGGCCGCCAGGTAGCGGAGGGCGGCCAGGCCGGGCAGGAAGAAGTAGCCGCCGCCCCGCACGGTGACGAACGAGGGCAGGCCGGTGACGGGGCGGCGGACGGGGTCGGCGGGGCGGGTGAAGCGCCCGCCGCCCTCGGGCTGGTTGCCGGTGACGGGGTCCACCTCGCCGTACAGGCCGCCGAAGGAGCGGTTGGCGAGCCACGTCCCCTGCACGAACTCGAACTGGCGCTCGACGTCGGTGTTGAGGCAGAGGAACATGAGCCCCCGCTCGGCCCCCGCCTCCTCGCCCGGACGGGTGGGCGGGTCCAGGTACTGCAGGCCGTACGAGCGGCCCCGGCGGAGGATGCGGTGGTTCAGGGTGGACTTGCGGGCCCGCTCGGGGTGGTCGGCCGACGAGTCCCGCGGGTTGGACCGGCGGATGTGGGCGCCCACCGGGCAGCGGACGCCGTACTGGTCCACGTGGTAGCCGAAGTCGTTGGCGGCGGCCACCGCTGGGTCCTCGTGGTCGGGGGCCAGAACGAGGGGGGCGCCGTTGGGCCACCGCCCGACCATCTTGGCGGCCAGCAGCTCGGGCGACGACCCGGGGCCCACCCCGGCCTCCTGCACGTAGCGGCGGAAGCCGGCCACGTCCTGGGCCAGCTGGCGCGCCACCAGCCAGGTGCCGGCGTGGCCCAGGTGGCGCCGGCCCCGGGCCCAGGGGGCGACGGGCAGGCCGGCGCCCGCCCGGGAGCGGCCGCCGACCGTCGGGCCCTCGGCCGGGGTGCCGAAGTTGTCGTCGCACCCCAGCACCACCTCGCCAGGGTTCACCTGTGTCCACTTGATGGGGGCGACGGGCGCCGGCGGCCGGGTGGATGACGCCTCCTCGGCTCCCGGCCACCCCTTCACCACCGGCTGGGACAGGCCGTCGGCGAAGCCGAAATGCTCGACGCCAGGCGGGTCGAGGATACGGCCGTCGATCGGCGGAGCCGCCTCGGACAGGGCCCCCCCCGCCGTCCAGGCCGCGCGCCGGCCGTCGGTGGCCGCGTCCAGGGCCTCGCGGGTGGCCGCATAGAGCAGGACCAGCACGTGCACCGCAGGCGTGGCGGGCCCGCCCCAGCGCCAGCCCGAAGGGGCGTTGGGGCCCACGTCGCCGAGGATGCGGGAGCGGTGGCCGGTGACGATGCCCTCGGCCAGCGGCCGGGGGAAGGTGGCCAGGGCGTCCGCCCCAAGTCCCAGGCGCTCGAGACCGGCGCACGTGAACGCCACGTTGACGCACGTGCCCGGCTCGGCGCCCGACGGGCGGTGGGCGGCGGTGTCCACTTCTGGGAGCAGCTCGCCCACCCACCGGCGGGCGGCCGCCGGGTCCCCGATGGCCAGGAACAGGTAGCGGGAGAACGGTTGGTGCCCGTAGGCGCGCGCCACCAGCCCCTGCATGCCGCCCAGGTCGAGGCCGGCGCCGGCGCCGGTCACAGCCGCCGGGCCCACGCCGCCACCTGGGCGGCGTTGATGGAGCCGAACAGCCCCTCGCGGATGGCGGTGTTGTTGTCGATCATCGGCATGGTCAGGGTGGGGTAGGCGCTGTACCAGGCGTCGGTGGCGCACTGGCTGGC
Source organism: Acidimicrobiales bacterium (assembly GCA_046263055.1). Classification (GTDB taxonomy): domain Bacteria; phylum Actinomycetota; class Acidimicrobiia; order Acidimicrobiales; family AC-14; genus DATAQC01. Next base: position 12,879 of record JBHELO010000077.1, read on the forward strand.
CCGGGCCCAGGCCAGGAACCGGGGCCCGTCGGTGGCGCCCCGGAAGGCCACGAACAGGGTGCGGGGGAAGTACACCGCGTTGCTCCACACCGCGGTGAGCCCCACCGCCGCCTTGTCCACGAAGTCGCCCAGATAGGCCTGCCAGCTGCCGTCGAAGTTGCTGACGAACACCAGGTGGCGGTCGTCGTTGATCAGCGACCAATGGGCGAAGTGGATGCTGGGGATCCCGCCCAGCTCGCCGGTGGTGTAGATCACCCGGGCCAGGGTGTTGAGCACGTACAGCACGATCTTCAGGGTGGTGACCCGTACGAACCCGGGCTTGACCGGGATCACGCTGGACAGGTGGTTCTGGGCCACCACGTCCTCCCGCTCGAGCTGGGCGCGGACGTCGTCGGGGTCGGGCGCCCACGTCTGGACCGTGTCGGTCATCTCCTTGACCCGCAACACGACGAGCCACACGAGGAGGGCGGGCACCAGCACCGGCGAGGTCACGAGCACCCCCAGGGCCAGGGCAGCCAGGCGGGCGACGGCCGCCAGCCGCTGCCGCCGGGTCTGGCGAGGCGGGCTGGACGTCGCCCACGGGAAGCGGCCGTCGGCCTTCACGAACCCCTGCACGGCGGTCCGCACCGCCTCGGGCGGGCCGTCGCACAGGCGGCCGGCGGCCTGCTCGGCGTCCAGGAAGTCCTCGATGGCGTCGTGCAGCTCGGCCTCCTGGCGGATCCTGGCCAGGGTCCGGCCGGTGGCGCCGACGTGGTAGGCCCCCGGGCGCACGACGTGGTCGGCCAGCCACGCCACCACTGCCCGATCGGCGGCCGCCGGCGGGTACCCCCGGCAGCACGAGAACAGGGCGTCCACCCCCGCGCGGGCGCCCGCCACCAGCGCCGCCAGCCACCGGTCCACCGGCCCGTCCACGTTGTTCTCCACCACCAGGGTCGGCGGCAGGCCCTCCTCCACGTCCACCACCACGCTGGCGAAGTGCAGGGTGTCGAAGCGGCCGAACGGGAGGACGGCGTTGCCGGCGGGGTCGGCGGCCACCGTGGCCACCACCGCCCGCAGGTCGTCGATCCGCCCGGCCTCCACCTCCTCGACGATGGTGAAGACGCTGGCGCTCACCGCCAGGAGGTCTTCACCGGGGAAGCTCCAGGATGAGACGGTCGGGGAACGGCCCGTCGTAGGCCAGGGCCCCGTCGTCGCCCTCGGCCCGGCGCAGCCCCGGGAGCCGGAGCAGGGCGGCCACGAGGGCCGGGATCTGCACCCAGTTGACCTGCAGGCCGAAGCACGCGTGCAGGCCGTGGCCGAAGTGCAGGTACCGGTCGGGGGGCCGGTCGGTCCGGAACTCGGCGGGCCGGGCGAACACCGCGGGGTCGAACATGGCCGAGGCCACGACGGCGTGCACCCGGGAGCCGGCCGCCACCCGGCGGCCGCCGAGGGTGGTGTCCCGGGCGCACCGGCGTTCCAGCACGGTGGTGGCGGGGAGGAACCGCAGCGCCTCCCACGCGTGGCGCCGCACGCCGGCCAGGTCCCCCGCCCGGGCGGCGGCCACGGCCCCGGCCATGGCCTCGGGGCGCCGCAGCAGCTCGTCCACCACGTGGCTGACGGCGGTGGACGTAGGCTCCACGGCCGCCACCGCCAGGCCCACCAGGTTGCGCCGGACGGCCTCGTCGTCCAGCCACGGCTCCCGGGCGGCCAGCGCCACCAGGCGGGTGAGCAGGTCGTCGGGCACCACCCGTCCGGCCGCCATCTCCGCCCGGCGGGTGGCCACCAGGGCCAGCACGTGCGGCCGCTCCTCGGCCACCGCCGCCCTCGCCGCCCGGCGGGCGCGAGCCCCATGGTTGACGAACGAGGCCGCGAAGAGGGCCCGGCACCACCGGGCGAGCGTGGCCTCGTCGGGCCCGGGGATGCCGAAGTAGAACGCCGCCAGGCGGGTGGGCACCAGCCGGGCGTAGCCCCCGACGACGTCCATCCGCCCCGACGGCCGGGCCTCGTCGAGCAGCTCCTCGGCGGCGTCGGCCACGAACCCCGCCACCTCGGGCAGGTCGGTGGCCGGCGTCACCCGGTGGAGGGCCCCCAGCTCTCGCCGGTACTGCTCGCCGCCGTCCAGGCCGAGCAGGAAGGGCCCGATCACCCGCTCGACGGCGCGGCCGTTCACGCCGGCCACCGTGAAGTCGGCGTCCCGCTCCAGCACCTCGACCACGTCGGCGTACCGGGTGACGACCGTCCGGCCGCCCACCTGCAGCACGGGCGCCACCGCCCGCAGGCCGGCGTACACGCCGCGCCGCACCCGCCGGCCGGTGGGAGCCCGGGCCAGCCGGGCCAAAGAGTCGGGGCCCCCGCCTCTCGACGGCATCCCTACCCGCCGCTCATCACGGTCGGGCGGGCGGTGCGGCGTGGGCCGGGCCGGCGGACCGCCCGGAGACGGTGGCCGCCGACCTCATCCGGCGCACGATCATCGGGGCGGCACTCGCCAGGTCCGGGAAGGTCCAGGCGCCGGCGTGTTCCACGCCCGGCCTTCCCACGAACACGCCGGTGGCCCCGACGGCGACTGCCATCCCCATGTCCTCGGGGCCGTCGCCCACGACCCACGACGAGGAGAGGTCGAGCCCGAGGATGCGGGCCACATCGAGGGCCATCCCGGGCGCCGGCTTGCGGTCGGGGCTGTGGCGCACGAAGGGCGCCGTCGTCCCGTCGGGGTGGTCGGGGCAGAACCGGAAGAGGTCCACGTGGGCCCCGTGGTCGGCCAGCCGGGCCGCCAGGTGGTCGTGCACGGCCTGCACGCCGTCCAGCCCGTAATAGCCCCGTGCCACCCCGGACTGGTTGGTGATGACGGCCACTGGGATCCCCGCCCGGTTGAAGCTGGCGATGGCGTCGGCGGCGCCGGCGATGAGCTCCACCCGGTCGACGGTACCCACGTAGCCGTGGTCGACGATGATCGTCCCGTCGCGGTCGAGGATCACGCCGGGACGGCCCCGGCCGACCCCGGGGCGGGCCCCGGTCACCCGGTCACCCGGCTGCCCGCACCAGCGCCACCACCGGCTGCCGGTCGGTCGACGCCCCGGTGGCGATCACGTCCCCATCCCGGCCGCCGAGGCTACTCGTCGGCCGGCCCCACCCCCGTCCCGCCGGCGGCAGGGCGCGTCCGGCGACGACCGGCGACGACCGGCCCTCGCCGCCCTCCGGCGGCTCGGCTCCGGCGGGCGTCCCCCTATACTCCCGGTCCCGGTGCGCAGCTCGTTCGAGGTCCTCGAGGGCAACAAGGTCAAACTCTCCGTCGAGGTGGACGAGGGCGAGTTCGACAAGGCCGTGGACGCCGCCTTTCGCAAGCTGGCGCGTGACGTGCGGGTGCCCGGGTTCCGTCCCGGCAAGGCCCCGCGCCGCCTGCTCGAGGCCCGGCTGGGCACGGACGTGGCCCGCCAGGAGGCCATTCGCGACTCCCTCCCCGACTTCTACGAGAAGGCCCTGCGGGAGAACGAGGTGGAGCCCATCGCCGCCCCCGAGATCGAGATCACCGCCGGCCGGGAGGCCGGGCCGGTGAGCTTCGACGCGGTGGTGGAGGTGATGCCCCAGGTCCGGGTGGCCGGCTACGAGGGGCTGCGGGTGGCGCTGCCCGGCATCAACGTCACCGACGAGGAGGTGGAGGCCCAGGTCGAGCGTCTGCGGGAGCAGTTCGGGGAGCTGACCCCGGTGGCCCGCCAGGCCCGGGCCGGTGACCACGTCTCCATGGACCGCCGGGTGTACCGCCACGAGGACACCCTGCTCACGGCCGAGGACGAGCTGTACGAGGTGGGCTCGGGCACGATCGCCCCCGAGCTCGACGAGCAGCTGCGCGGGGCCCGGGCGGGCGACATCCTGAAGTTCAACGTCACCCTCCCCGACACCGGCGAGGTCACGTTCTCGGTGCTGGTGAAGGAGGTCCGCGAGAAGGTCCTCCCCGAGCCCACCGACGAGTGGGCCAGCGAGGCCTCGGAGTTCGACACCATGGCCGAGCTGCGGGAGAACCTGGCCGCCCAGGCCGACGCCATCAAGCGTCTCCAGGCCGCCCTGGCCGTGCGCGACAAGGTGGTGGAGGCGCTGGTCGAGCTGGTGGACGACGAGATGCCGGGGTCCCTCATCGGCGCCGAGATGGAGCGGCGGTTCCAGATGTTGGCCCACCGCCTCGGCCACCAGGGCCTCCAGATCGAGGACTACCTCTCGGCCTCGGGGCAGTCACGCGACGAGCTGCTCCTGCAGCTCCAGGCGGAGGCCACCAGCGCGGTCAAGGCCGACCTCGCCCTGCGCTTCGTCGCCGACGCCGAGGGGATCGAGGTCACCGACGCCGACGTGGAGGAGGAGATCGCCACCCTGGCCGGCCGCCAGACGCTCAAGCCCGAGGCCCTGCGTCGCACCCTCGAACGCGAAGACCGCATCCCCGAGGTACGCTCGGGGATCAGGAAGTCCAAGGCCCTGGAGTGGCTGATCGATCACACCGAGTACGTCGACGAGGACGGCCAGGTGATCGACCGGTCCCAGCTCCAGCCGCTGCGGGCCGAGGCAGGAGACCAGCGTTCCGAGGCGGCCGAGGGCACCGAGGGACCGGACCAGGAGCAGGAGACGCCTCGTGACCTTTGAGATTCCAGTGACCCTGGAAACCCAGTGACCGTGGAGGCCCAGTGACCGTGGAAGCCCAGTGACCGTGGCAGACCGTCACATCGACCCCATCGTGAACTACATCGTCCCCACCGTCATCGAGCAGACCAACCGGGGCGAGCGGGCGTTCGACATCTACTCCAAGCTTCTCAAGGAGCGCATCGTCTTCCTGGGCACGCCCATCGACGACACGGTCGCCAACCTGGTGATGGCCCAGCTGTTGCACCTCGAGGCGGAGGACGCCGACAAGGACATCAACTTGTACATCAACTCGCCGGGCGGCGAGATCACGGGCCTGTTCGCCATCTACGACACCATGCAGTTCATCAAGCCGGAGATCGCCACGTACTGCATGGGCCAGGCGGCGTCGGCCGCCGCCGTGCTGCTGGCGGCGGGCACCAAGGGCAAGCGCCACTCGCTGCCCCACGCCCGCATCCTGATCCACCAGCCCTACGGCGGGGCGGCCGGCCAGGCCGCCGACATCGAGATCCAGGCCAAGGAGATCACCCGCATGCGGGAGCTCCTGGAGCGCGTCCTGGCCCACCACACCGGCCAGCCGATGGAGAAGATCAGCAAAGACACCGACCGGGACTTCATCATGAGCGCCGACGAGGCCAAGGACTACGGTCTCATCGACGAGGTGATCCTGACGCGCGAGCTGGAAGAGGTGCCCCAGGTCGCAGGCGTCGGCTGAGGCCGAGGGGGATACGCGGGGTGGCCAAGTTCGGAGACGGCGGGGACCTGCTGAAGTGCTCGTTCTGCGGCAAGTCGCAGAAGCAGGTGAAGAAGCTCATCGCCGGCCCGGGCGTGTACATCTGCGACGAGTGCATCGACCTGTGCAACGAGATCATCGAGGAAGAGCTGTCGGAGACCTCCGAGGTCCACTTCGACGAGCTTCCCAAGCCCCGCGAGATCTACGAGTTCCTGAACGACTACGTCATCGGCCACGAGCAGGCCAAGAAGATCTTGTCGGTGGCCGTCTACAACCACTACAAGCGGGTGCAGGTGGGCGGCCACACCGACGGGGACGTGGAGCTGGCCAAGTCCAACATCCTCCTGCTCGGCCCCACCGGCTGCGGCAAGACGCTGCTGGCCCAGACCCTGGCCCGCCTGCTCAACGTGCCCTTCGCCATCGCCGACGCCACCGCCCTCACCGAGGCCGGCTACGTGGGCGAGGACGTGGAGAACATCCTCCTCAAGCTGATCCAGGCCGCCGACTACGACGTCAAGAAGGCCGAGACCGGCATCATCTACATCGACGAGATCGACAAGATCGCCCGCAAGAGCGAGAACCCGTCGATCACCCGAGACGTGTCGGGCGAGGGCGTGCAGCAGGCCCTGCTCAAGATCCTGGAGGGCACCACCGCCTCGGTGCCGCCCCAGGGGGGCCGCAAGCACCCCCACCAGGAGTTCATCCAGATCGACACCACCAACATCCTGTTCATCTGCGGCGGGGCCTTCGCCGGCATCGAGAAGATCATCGAGAGCCGCACCGGCCACAAGGGCGTGGGCTTCGGCGCCGACCTGCGGCGCACCGGCACCAAGGACGTGGGGCTCATCCTGTCCAAGGTGCTCCCCGAGGACCTGCTCAAGTTCGGCCTCATCCCCGAGTTCGTCGGCCGCCTGCCGGTCATCGGGGCGGTCTCCAACCTGGACCAGGAGGCGCTGGTGCGCATCCTGATGCAGCCCAAGAACGCCCTGGTGAAGCAATACCGCAAGATCTTCGAGTTCGACGGGGTGGAGTTGGAGCTCACCGACGACGCCCTGGAGGCAGTGTCCGAGCAGGCCCTGTTGCGGGGGACCGGTGCCCGCGGGCTGCGGGCGATCCTCGAAGAGGTCCTCCTCAACGTGATGTACGACCTGCCGAGCCGCAGCGACATCGGCAAGTGCGTCATCGACCGCTCGGTGGTGCTGGAGAAGGTCAACCCCACGCTGGTGCCGCGCACGGAGCCCGAGCGCTCCACCCGGCCGCGCCGCGCCGCCTCCTGAGCCGCCGCCCGGGAAGCGGTCGCCAGGCCGGCGCTCCGATCGGCGGGCGCTAGCCTCGGCCTGATCGACCTCGGCGCGCCGCGGCCGGCGGGTACCGGGCGCGCGGAAAGGAGCGACGTATGGGCAGGGCCGTGAAGTACGCCGTCGTGGCTGCCGCGGTGGGGGGTGGCGCCGTCGTCGTCATGTCCATGCGCAGCGGCGAGGCCGACGAGGATCTGCCCCGCAAGGCGGCCACCGCCGCGGGGGCGGCTGCGGTGGCGGGAGGGGTGGCGGGTCTGGCCCTGGACCGCCGGGCCCGACGCCGGTTGGCCCGCACCCAGCTCAGGCTGGCTCTTGCCGCCCAGGCGGCGGCCGCCGCCGGGGCCAAGCCGGGCAGCCGGGCGGCCAAGAAGGCGGCCAAGGAGGCGGCCAATGCCATGGGCCGCAAGGCCTTCCGGAAGGCGGCCAAGAAGGCGGCCAAGGGCGCCGGCCGCAAGGCCGCCAGCCGCAAGGCCGCCAAGGAGGCCGCCATCGTCCGCTCGGTGACCGGGGTGGGCGCTGAGGCGCCCGGGGAACGCACGGCGCGGACCGGCCGGATGGCCGGCGCCGCCCGCCCGGCGGTGAGGAAGGCAGGCCGGGCTGCCCGCCGCCAGGCGGCGGCGGCTGCCGCCGCCGCCCGGGCCCAGGCCATGGCGGCCGGCGAGGGGACCGCCCGCCACGCCAAGGCGGCCGGCACGGCGGCCCGCCGCCAGGCCGGGGAGGCGGCGAAGGTCACACGCCGCCAGGCGGAGGCGGCGGCCAAGGCCGCCCGCGCCCAGGCCGAGGCGGCCGCCACAGTGGCACGCCGCCAGGCCGAGGCGGCGGCCAAGGTCGCCCGTGCCCAGACCGAGCACGCGGCGACGGCGACCGCCCGCCAGGCCAGGAAGGCAGCCAAGGCCGCCTCGCCCTACGCCGGGCGGGCCACCAAGGCGGCCCGCAAACAGGCCAGGAAGGCAGCCAAAGCCGCCTCGCCCTACGCCGGGCGGGCCACCACGGTGGCCCGCAAACAGGCCAGGAAGACGGCCAAGGTGGCGCGCCGCCAGGCCGAGCGGGCGGCCGCCGCTGCCAGGCCCCGTCTGGGCATGGCCGCCGAGCTCGCTCGCGAGCAGGCGCTGCGGGCGGCCGAGCTGGCCGTGCCCCGCATGGAGGCGGCGGCGGAGGCGGCCCGTGCGTCGGCGGCGCGCTACGCCGACCCCGACGTCACCAAGCTGGCCAGCTGAGGACCAGGACGGGACCCCCCTCCGCGGGGTCCCGGTGAGCAGTCGCCGCCGATGTGGAGGTGACGACGCGGGCCGTTTTCGTCAACCCCTGAGGGCCGGCCACGGTGGTCATCCCGGCCCCGGCGCCGGCCTGCCAGGCTGGCGGGCGATGGACCTCGCCGGCGCCCTCGGTTATCTGGCCGACCACGTGAACCTCGAGCACGACCGCTCGGCGCCGGCCGCCGCCCGCCGCCTGGACCGCATCCGGCGGATGCTGCAGCTGCTGGGTGAGCCCCAGACCGCCTACCCGGCCATCCACCTCACCGGCACCAACGGCAAAGGCTCGACGGCCCGCATGCTGACGGCCCTGCTGGTGGAGCAGGGCCTGTCGGTGGGCACCTACACGAGCCCTCACCTCCAGCGGGTCAACGAGCGGCTGGCCTGGAACGGGCAGCCGGTGGCCGACGGCTCCCTGGTAGAGGTCATCGAGGCGGTGGCGGCCGTCGAGCCCCTCCTGGACGGTCCGCCGACTCACTTCGAGGTCCTGACAGCCGCCGCCCTGCGCTGGTTCGCCGACGTGGCGGTGGACGTCGCGGTGGTGGAGGTGGGCCTGGGCGGGCGGTGGGACGCCACCAACGTGGTGGACGCCGACGTGGCTGTGGTGACCAACGTGAGCCTCGACCACGCCGAGACCATCGGGCCCGAGCTCTCCGACATCGCCCGGGAGAAGGCGGGCATCGTCAAGCCGGCCACGACCTTGGTGCTGGGCGAGACCAGCCCCGACCTGGCACCCATCTTCCACGCCGCCGGCGGGTCGGCGGTGTGGGAGCGCGACGTGGAGTACGGCTGCGCGGCCAACGGCCTGGCCCACAACGGCCGGGTGGTCGACCTCTGGGTCCCGGGGGCCAGCTACGAGCAGGTGTTCCTGCCCGTGCACGGCTCCTTCCAGGGCGACAACGCGGCGGGCGCGGTGGCCGCCGCCGCCGCCTTCTTCGGCACCCCGCTGACCTCCGAGGTGGTCACCGACGCCATGGCCGGACTCCGCCTGCCCGGTCGCCTGGAGGTCGTGGCCCGGTCGCCCCTCTGCGTACTGGACGGCGCCCACAACCCGGCCGGTGCGGCGGCGGCGTCCGAGGCGGTGAGCGAGGCGTTCGGAGCCGCCGGTGGTCGGATCCTGGTGGTCGGCATGCTGGTGGGGCGGGACCCGGCCGAGATGTTGGCGGCCCTGGGTGCGGGCGCCAGCCGCCTGGTGGTGGCGTGCCCGCCGCCGTCGCCCCGGGCCCTCGATCCCACCGTGGTGGCGGCCGCCGCCGCCGACCTGGGAGTGGACGCCGAGGTGGCCGACACCGTGCCCGCCGCCGTCGCGCTGGCGCTCAGCCTGGCCCGCCCGGACGAGCTGGTGCTGGTGAGCGGGTCGCTCTACGTGGTGGGGGCGGCCCGGGCCGCGCTGGTCGGCGACGACCGCCCGGCGGCCTAGGCCCCACCGCCGCCCAGCCTCCGCGCCACCTCGCGCCACGAGCGCTCAGGTGGACCTGGGGCGGAGGCGCGGTGGCGCAGGGCGCGGGACGAGTGGGCGGCCAACGGCAGCACCCGGCCGCGGTAGCGCACGCCGCCCCAGCGCAGCCGGGTCCACAGGGCCAGCCACGAGCACACCGCACGCTCCGCCACCCACGCCGGCGCCACCAGCGAGCAGGACACCGGGAAGACGGCGACGCCGCCGGCCCGCCGCCGCCCCCGCTCCGCCAGCGCCACCGATGCCGCCGCCCCGGCCACCACCGGGCCCGGCCGGCGCCGGGCCACGGCGGCGGCGACCAGCGGCAGCACGGCCAGGGACGCCAGGAGGCGCGGCGGCTGGGCGAAGTCGTCGTAGGCCTGGCGGACCCGCTGGCCGACGAACTGGCGGGTGGTGGGCGGAAGGCGGCGCACGTACAGGTCGAGGGGGCTGGCCACCGTTCCACCCGACGCCCGCACGGTGCGCACGAGCTCCAGGTTCTCGAACATGGCGTCGCCGTCGTAGCCGCCGGCGGCCAGGAGGACGGAGCGTCGCACTCCCAGCGTGCCCGGCCAGTCGGCCCCGAAGGCCCGGTTGAGCAGGCAGCGGGCGGTGTCCTCCCGGGCGTGCCAGGGGAGGGGTCGGAAGTAGTTCTGGGGGCGCACGACGTCGGCGGTGTCCAGCAGCGCCGCCGCCCGGCGGAGGCCGTCCTCGTCCCAGCGCACGTCGTCGTCGGCCACGACCACCCGCTCGGCCCGGCAGCGGTGGAGGCCGGTCATGACGCCGTCCACCTTGCCGTTGCCGAAGTGCCACCACGGGTCGGGGGCGACGTGGTTGAGGACGGCGTGGCCGAACGCCGCCCGGTGGGCGGCGAACACGGCCGGGGGCGACCCGTCCACCACCCACAGCTCCACTCGGGGCGCCAGCTCGCGGACGTAGGCGGCCAGCTCGTCCACGTCTGCGCCGGCGTCCCGCCGCAGGGGCAGGAGGTAGGCGAGGCCAGGTGCGGTCAGCCCGGGGTGGACGGGACGACCCCGTGCGCCTTCAGGCGCCACCTGACAGCGGCCCGGCCGTCAGAACGCCCAGGTCGGGGTCTTGCCGACCCTCGTCGGGGGCGCCACCGGGTCGAGCAGCGCGCTCCCGTCCGAGGCCCAGGCGTCGAGGAGGGCGGCCGTGAACCGGGCCTCCACCGCCATGAGGGCCCGGGCCCCGAACAGGATGTCGGGGGCCAGGGCGGGTTCAGCGGCGGCCAGGCCGCCGGCCATGCGCCTGGCGGCGATCACCTCGTGGCGAGCGTCGGCCTCCACGTGGACGTCGTAGAACCGCCGGGCCTCCGGGCCCAGGCCGTGGCGGGCCAGCGCCCGGCTGTAGCGGGCCATCGGGGTCACCGAGGTCATCTCGAACACCGCCAGGTGACCGATGAGGGCGCCCCGGCGGCGCCGGTGCAGGCCGAACAGGGAGACCAGGTTGACGGTGGCCAGAGTCGTGCCTGGCAGGCGGTCCAGGTAGGCGCCGTAGGCCGGGTCCAGGCCCAGGGCGCCCATGGTGACGGCGAACAGGCTGGCGTGCATCGCCGACTCCACGCCGCCGCCGTACTCGTCGGCCTGGATCTCGACCATGGCCGCCTTGGGACCGCCGCCCAGGCGGGGGAGGGCCCAGGTGTGGGGGTCGGCCTCCTTCAGCTGGTACGCGGACCGGTGGGTGGCGAGCTCGGCGAGCTGGCCCCAGGTGCCTCCCGTCTCCATGTAGCCGGACAACGAGCGACCCCCGGCCTCGTTGATGATGCGGTGCAGCTCCGCCTCCACGTCGCCCTCGGTGCGCTCGGTCCCCACCAGGCCCACCAGGGCGAGCTCGAAGGCCGACTCCAGGTCCCGGCGCAGGGCCAGCAGGCTGGGCTCCCACTCCCACGCCTCGTCGACGCCCGCGAAGGACCGGTAGTGCAGCTCGTAGCAGATGTACAGAGCGAGGTGGAAGTCGTCCCCGGCCAGGGCGTTGCCATCGGGGGCCGGCCAGGCGGGCAACGGGTGCGGGGGCTGCACCAGGTGGTCGAGGAGGAACCGGCTGAGGTCCCCGCGAGCCGGCGGGAGCGACGGCCGGACATCGGTGACCGTGTGTTCAGCCATCGGCGCCCTGCTTCCCGCCTGACGTCCTTCTCAACCATGGTCACCCTAGCCTGAGCAAGTGACTCGGGCGGGACTGGAGGGTCGGGCGGGACTGGTGCTGGTGGGTGGTGCGGTGGCCTACGCCCTGGTGGAGGGTGCGCTGGGCCTGACGTTCGACGCCACGCCGCTGTTGCTGGGGGCCATCGTGCTGGCCGCCGCCGCCGCCGGCCCCCGGCCTGGGTTGACCGCAACCGGCCTGGCCCTCGTCGGGTGGGGCGTCGCCGTCCTGTTGGTGCGCCACGGCCCGCTGCCCGACAACCGGGAGGCGCCCGCCTTTCTCGTCGGCGCGGGCGCCGGCCTGGTGGCCGCCAGCCTCCTGTCCCGGGTACGGGCCACGACCGCCGACCTGGGCTCCGGCGCCCTGGTCCTCGTGCTAGGGGGCCTGGCGTTCTACCTGGCCTTCGACCACTCATGGGTCAACGACTGGCCGCTGTGGGCGCTGGTCACCGCCGCCTGGGGTGCGGTCCTGGCCCTCCGCGGCCCGGCCTGGGCCCGCCGGCCCGGGCGGCGCAGCCGCCCCTGAGGCAGCGACGGGCCCGCCGGCCCGGGCGGCGCCCCTGAGCCGCCCCTGAGGCAGCGACGGGCCCGCCGGCCCGGGCGGCGCAGCCGCCCCTGAGGCAGCGACGGGCCCGCCGGCCCGGGCGGCGCAGCCGCCCCTGAGGCAGCGACGGGCCCGCCGGCCCGGGCGGCGCCCCTGAGCCGCCCCTGAGGCAGCGACGGGCCCGCTCCCGGCCCCCGGTAGTGTCCCGGTCCACATGGAACGCACCCTGGTCATCTGCAAGCCCGACGCTGTCGAGCGCCGCCTGGTGGGCGACATCGTCGGCCGCCTGGAGGCCAAGGGCCTGCGCCTGGTGGCCGCCGAGCTGCGCACCATGGACGCCACCACCGCCGAGACCCATTACCGCGAGCACGCCGGCAAGCCCTTCTTCGCCAGCCTGGTGTCGTTCATCACCCGCAGCCCCGCCCTGCTCCTCGTGGTCGAGGGGCCGGAGGGCACCATTGGGATGGTCCGCTCGGTCATGGGCGCCACCAACCCGGCCAACGCCGCTCCCGGCACCATCCGGGGCGACCTGGCCACCGAGACCACGGAGAACCTCGTCCACGGCAGCGACAGCCCGGCCAGCGCCGAGCGGGAGATCCGCCTCTTCTTCCCCTCGCTGTAGTAAGGGCGGGTTGTGGCGGCCGACCCGAGGGCCTAGCCTTGCCCCGACCGCGGTCCTCGGACCCCTCCGGCGTGGAGCCTGCTTCTATGTCAGACAACTTCTTCGCCGCCTTCCTGGGTCGGGACATGGCCGTCGACCTGGGCACCGCCAACACGCTCGTGTACGTGCGGGGACGGGGGATCGTGCTCAACGAGCCGTCCGTTGTGGCCGTCAACGTGAAGGACGGCCGGCCCCTGGCCGTGGGCCTCGAGGCCAAGCGCATGATCGGGCGCACGCCGAGCCACATCCAGGCCGTCCGCCCCCTCAAGGACGGGGTGATCAACAACTTCGAGATCACCGAGAAGATGCTCCGGTACTTCATCCACCGCGTGCACCAGCGGCGCTTCGCCAAGCCCCGCATGGTGATCTGCGTCCCCTCGGGCGTCACCGGCGTGGAGAAGCGGGCGGTGCAGGAGGCGGCCGAGTATGCCGGCGCCCGCAAGACGCCCTTCATCATCGAAGAGCCCATGGCCGCCGCCATCGGCGCCGGGCTCCCCGTGCACGAACCCACCGGCAACATGGTCGTCGACATCGGCGGCGGCACCACCGAGGTGGCCGTCATCTCCCTGGGGGGGATCGTGGTGAGCCAGTCGGTGCGCATCGGCGGCGACGCCCTCGACCACTCGATCATCAACTTCATCAAGAAGGAGTACTCGCTCGCCCTCGGTGAGCGCACGGCGGAGGAGATCAAGATCGCCCTCGGCTCGGCCTTCACCCTGGAGGAGGAGTTGCGGGCGGAGATCCGGGGCCGCGACCTGGTCACCGGGCTTCCCAAGACCGTCGTCACCACGACCACCGAGATCCGGGATGCGCTGGCGGAGCCGGTCAGCGCCATCGTGGACGCGGTGAAGACGACACTCGACAAGACGCCGCCGGAGCTGGCCGCCGACATCATGGAACAGGGCATCGTGCTCACGGGCGGAGGCGCCCTGCTGCACGGGCTCGACGTCCGCCTCTCCCATGAGACCGGCATGCCGATCGTCATCGCCCGAACCCCGCTGCATTCGGTAGCCATCGGGTCGGGCCAGTGCCTCGAGGAGTTCAATGTCCTTCGGCAGGTCCTTGCCAACACTGGCGAGCGATGACCCTTTCGTCTCCAGCCAGGCGGAGCTTGCCCG
>JBHELO010000078.1:0-7622 GCA_046263055.1 Acidimicrobiales bacterium
GAACTGGTCGAGCACCAGGGAGCCGGTGGGGGCGGCCTCGCCCGACGGGCCGCCGCTGGGGGCGCCCTCCTTGCCGGCGTAGCCGGACAGGAGCTGGATGACCTGCTGGCGCACCCGGCTGAGGTCGGCGCCCAGCTTCACGAGCACCTGGGCGGCCACGCCTTCGCCCTCACGGATGAGGCCGAGGAGGATGTGCTCGGTGCCGATGTAGTTGTGCCCGAGCTGGAGCGCCTCGCGCAGGGACAGCTCCAGCACCTTCTTGGCACGCGGGGTGAACGGGATGTGGCCGCTCGGAGAGGAGCCGCCGTGGCCGATGATCTCCTCGACCTGGGTGCGCACCGCCTCGAGCGAGATGCCGAGCTGCTCCAGAGCCTTGGCGGCCACGCCCTCGCCCTCGTGGATGAGGCCGAGGAGGATGTGCTCGGTGCCGATGTAGTTGTGGTTGAGGAGCCGGGCCTCCTCCTGGGCCAGCACCACGACCCGACGGGCTCGGTCTGTGAAACGTTCGAACAAGGGAACCCTCCCTCCCTGACGGTGGGTCCGTGAGGGTTGAGCTTACCGGTGCGGGGCGCACAACGAACACCGGAGCACCTGTACAACCTCGGCACCCGGCACCGGATTCCTGACAGCGAAGGCCGGTGGCGTACCTTCTTCCCGTGGTCAGCCTGGCCCCACTCCTCACCCTCCCCCATCTGGAGGCCGACCTGGGCCGGGTGGAGGAGGCCCTCCGGCGCAGCGTGGCCGTCGGTGACGCCTATCTGAGCGCGGCCGCCAGCCATTTGATACCCGCCGGCGGCAAGCGCCTCCGCCCCGCCCTGGCCCTGTGCGCCGGCCATCTGGGCGGCGGCCCCGCCCCCGACGACGTGGTGATGGGCGCCTGCGCGGTGGAGCTGGTCCATCTGGGGTCGCTCTATCACGACGACGTGATGGACGAGGCCCGCACCCGCCGCAACGTGCCCAGCGTCAACGCCCGCTTCGGCAACCTGGTGGCCATCCTGGCCGGCGACTTCCTCCTGGCCCGAGCCTCGGAGATCGCCGCGTCCCTGGGGACGGAGGTGGCCGGCCTCCTGGCCGTCACCATCGGCCGGCTGTGCGAGGGCCAGGTCCAGGAGCTGTCCCAGACCTTCGACGTGGACCGCACCGAGGATTCCTACCTGGCCTCCATCGCCGGCAAGACGGCCGCCCTCATGGCCACCGCCTGCCGGGTGGGGGGCATCACCGCCGGGCTCTCCCGCCCCGCCATCGAGGCCCTCACCGCCTACGGCCAGTGCCTGGGCATGGTCTTCCAGATCGTGGACGACATCCTCGACGTGGTCTCCACCGAAGAGGCTCTGGGCAAGCCGGCCGGCAACGACCTGGTGGAGGGCGTCTACACGCTGCCCGTCATCAAGGCCCTGCTGGCCGATCACGACGAGGCCCTGCGGCGCCTCCTGGGCCGCCCGGTGGCCGGCGCCGGGCTGGAGCAGGCCCGGGCCCTCGTGCGGGCCAACGGGGCGGTGGCCTCGGCCGTGGAGGTGGCCCGCCGGTACGCGGCGGAGGCCGACGTGGAGCTGGCCCGCCTCCTCGACGAGGTGGGTTCCCAGGCCGACGCCCGGGCGGTGGGCGCCGCCTTCGGCGCCCTGGCCGGCCACCTCATCGGCGGAGTCCATCCGCCCATGACGGTGACGGCCGAGGGCTGACGCTCGCCGGTCCCGGCGCCCGCCGTCCGTCCACACCCGGTGGGGGCGCGATGTCGGGCCGGGCGGCCCGCGGGTTTGGCGGCGGCCGGCGGCGATCGAGGGCCGGCCGGGGGTTCAGCGGCGGCCGGCGGCGGCGACGAGGGCCGGCATTGACCGGTCATAGGGCGGGGTGGCCACCCCCTCCTCGGTGACGATGGCGGTGACCAGGGTGGCCGGGGTCACGTCGAAGGCCCGGTTCTCGGCGGCCATGCCGGCGGGGGCGACGGCCACGCCTCCCACGGCGGTGACCTCGTCGGGGCTGCGGCGCTCGATGGGGATGGCCGAGCCGTCCGGGCACCTCAGGTCCACGGTGGACGTGGGCGCGCCCACGTAGAGCGGCACGCCGTGGTGGCGCGCCAGCACGGCCAGCCCGTAGGTGCCCACCTTGTTGGCCACGTCGCCGTTGGCGGCGATGCGGTCGGCCCCCACCACCACGCAGTCCACCTCGCCGGCGGCCAGAAGCGACGCCGCCATAACGTCGGCCACCAGGGTGGCGGGGATGCCGAGGCGGTCGAGCTCCCAGGCGGTGAGGCGGGCGCCCTGGAGGGCGGGGCGGGTCTCGCCCACCCAGGCGGCGGGGTGGCGGCCGGCCTCGGCCGCCGCCCGCACGATGCCCAGGGCCGACCCGTAGCCCGCGCACGCCAGCGCCCCGGCGTTGCAGTGGGTGTACACCCGGGCCCCGTCGGGCAGCAGGGGGGCACCGTGGGCGCCCAGGCGGCGGTTGCGGGCCACGTCGTCGGCGGCCATGCGCACCGCCTCGGCCACCGGGTCATCGGCGGCCCGGGCCTGCTCGACGCCCCAGGCCAGGTTCACCGCCGTCGGCCGGGTGGCTACCAGCCGGGCGGCGGCCTCGTCGGCCGGCACGCCGGTCACCGCGGCCAGGGCCATGCCCATGGCGCCGGCCACGCCCAGGGCCGGCGCCCCCCGCACCGCCATGGTCCGGATGGCGTCGCACAGCTCGTCGACGGTGGCCACGTCGAGCATCGTCAACTCGCCGGGCAGCAGGCGCTGGTCGATCAGGCGCACCTGCCCGTGCCGCCACTCGATGGTCGGCGGGATGGGATCGACGGGGTCAGCCACGGCTCTCGGGGCGGAGTGTCGGGAAGAGGAGGACGTCGCGGATGTTGGCGGCGTCGGCCAGGAGCATGACCAGGCGGTCCATGCCGATGCCCAGGCCGGCGGTGGGGGGCAGGCCGTACTCGAGGGCCCGCAGGTAGTCCTCGTCCACCGCCATGGCCTCGACGTCCCCCGCCGCCCTGGCCGCCGCCTGGGCCTCGAAGCGGGCCCGCTGCTCGTCGGGGTCGGTCAGCTCGCTGAAGGCGTTGGCCAGCTCCCGGCCGGCCACGATGGCCTCGAACCGCTCCACCAGGTCGGGGCGGTGGCGATGGTTGCGGGCCAGCGGCGACACCTCGGCCGGGTAGTCGAGGACGAAGACCGGCCCCCACAGGGCGGCCTCGGTGGTCTTCTCGTAGATCTCCAGGACAAGCTTGCCGGGACCCCACGAGTCCTCGACGGGCACGCCCGCCTGCGCCGCCGCCGCCCGCAGGTCGGGCAGGGGCATGGCCACGTCCACCTCCAGGCCGGCGTGCTCGGCCACCAGTTCCACCAGGGTGGCCCGCCGCCACGGGGGCGCCACGTCGAGCTGGCGGCCGGCATAGGACAGCGTGGTGGTGCCCCGCAGGTCCCGGGCGAGCGCTGACACCAGCTCCTCGGTGAGGGCCATGAGGTCGGTGTAGTCGGCGTAGGCCTGGTACAGCTCCAGCATGGTGAACTCGGGGTTGTGGCGGGGGGAGATCCCCTCATTGCGGAAGACCCGCCCGATCTCGAAGACCTTCTCGAACCCGCCGACCACCAGCCGCTTGAGGTACAGCTCGGGGGCGATGCGCAGGTAGAGGTCGGTGTCGAGCGCTTCGTGGTGGGTCACGAACGGCGTGGCCAGGGCTCCGCCGGGGATGGGATGGAGCACCGGCGTCTCCACCTCCGTGAAGCCCCGGTCCTCCAGGAACCGGCGGGTGCGGCTGATGACCCGGCTGCGCAGGGCCAGCGTGGCCCGGGCGTCCTCCGACGCCCACAGGTCCACGTACCGCTGGCGGTAGCGGGTGTCCACGTCGGCCAGGCCGTGCCACTTGTCGGGGAACTGGCGGCGGGCGGTGGCCAGCAGGACCCAATCGTCGACCCGCACCGAAAGCTCGCCCCGCCGGGTGGTGACCACCTCGCCGGTGACGCCCACCCAGTCGCCCAGGTTCAGACCGCAGAACGCCTCGAACCGGGGGGTCAGGTCCACCCGCGAGAACAGCTGGACCCGCCCGCTGGCGTCGGCCAGGGTGGCGAACGCCACCTTGCCCTGGACACGGCGCAGGAGGAGCCGCCCGGCCACTGCCACCACCTCGCCGGTGTCCGTCCCCGCCGGCACGCCGGCGTGGCGCTCGTGCAGCTCGGCGGCCGAGGCGGTGCGCTCGAACCGGTAGGGCGGGTCCTCCCCATCCGCGCTCACGGCTGCGACGCAGGCGGCTGGTTGCGCTCCCACACCAGGCGCAGACCCCGTAGCGTCAGCCAGGGCTCGTGGCGCGTGATGCACGACGAGTAGGGGGCGATGAGGCCGCCCAGTCCCCCGGTGGACAGCACCGTGCACGGCCCCAGCTCGTCCTCGAAGCGCCGGCAGAGCCCGTCGACGGCGCCCGCGAAGCCGAAGATGGCCCCCGACTGGATGGACTCCACCGTGCTCTTGCCGATGGCCCGGCGGGGCTCCACCAGCCGCACCCGGGACAGGGCGGCGGCCCGATCGAAGAGGGCGTCCAGGCTGATCTCCACGCCCGGCAGGATGGCACCTCCCAGGTACTCGCCCCTGGCCGACGTGGCGTCCACCGTGGTGGCGGTGCCGAAGTCGCACACGATGGTCGGTCCGCCGGCCAGCTCGAAGGCGCCCAGGGCGTTGGCGATGCGGTCGGCACCCACTTCCTTGGGGTTGTCGTAGAGGATGGGCATGCCGGTGCGCACGCCGGGGCCGACGATCACCGGCGGGGCGGCCAGGTAGCGCTCCGCCATCTCCGCCAGCACCACGGTCAGCCGGGGGACGGTGGAGCACACCACCATCCCGTCCACGTCGGCGAAGGTCACCGACCGCTGGGCCAGGAACTGGCCGAGGAGGAGGGCGTGCTCGTCCGAGCTGCGGTCGGCATTGGTGGCGATCCGCCAGTGGCTGACCAGGTCGTCGCCCGAGTACAGCCCGATGACGGTCTGGGTGTTGCCGGCGTCGACGGCGAGGAGCACGCCGGTCAGGTGACCACGTCGAGGCCGATGTCGAGCACCGGGGCGGAGTGGGTGAGGGCACCCACCGAGATGAGGTCGGCGCCGGCGTCGGCGTAGGCGGCCACCGTCTCCAGGGTTACGCCGCCCGATACCTCCACCAGGCGGGCCCGGCCGTGCCGGCCGGCCGACGCGGCCCGCACCTGGGCCACGCAATCCGCCACCTCGGCGGGCGACATGTTGTCGAGGAGCACGAGGTCGGCACCGGCGGCCACCGCCTCGTCCACCTGGGCGGCGGTATCGCACTCCACCTCCACCGTCCGGCCCGGCCACAGGGATCGGGCCCGGGCCACCGCCTCCGCCACCGTCGTGCCCGCCAGGTGGTTGTCCTTGAGCAGGACGCCGTCGGACAGCGACCCCCGGTGGTTCGCCCCCCCGCCCGCCCGTACTGCCGCCTTCTCCAGGGCCCGCAGGCCGGGCGTGGTCTTGCGGGTGTCCCGGATCGCTCCCCACCGCCCAACCAGCACGTCGGCGTATCGACGGGTCTCGGTGGCGACGCCGGACAGGTGGCCGAGCAGGTTGAGGGCGGTGCGCTCGGCGCTGAGGATGGACGCCAGCGCCCCGGTGACCCGGGCCACCGGCGTGCCCGCGGTGATCGGGTCGCCGTCGTCGGCCGACCAGGCCACCGCCAGGCCGGCGTCCACCCGGGCGAACGTCTCGGTGGCAGCCAGGCGGCCGGCCAGCACGCCGGGCGCCCGGGGGACGATGTCGGCGGCGGCCACCAGGCCGGGCGGCAGCAGGGCGGCGGTGAGGTCGCCGAGCGGCCCCAGGTCCTCAGCCAAGGCCCGCTCGACCACGTCCCGCACCGCGGTCACCGGGGGGTGGACGCTCACGACGCCGTCACCACCACGTGGCGGGTCAGCGCCGGTGAAATGGATGGGAAGTCGCTCCGGGTGTGGCAGCCCCGCGTCTCCTCCCGGGCGGCAGCGGCGGCCACCACCGCGCCCGCCACCGACGCCAGGTTGGCCAGCTCCAGGGCGGGGCCGCCGTCGACCGACGGCGCCGGCGGCAGGTCGATGCCGGCCAGGGAAGCGGCGTCGCGCACGACGCCGGCCGACGCGGTCATGGCGTGCTGGAGCCGCTCGCGGCGCTTGGCCACGTCCAGGCCGGGGGGACCGGCCGCCGGGAGCGCCGACCGGACCCTGATCACACGCTCGGACAGCAGGTCGCCCATGACGCCGGTGGGCGACGGCCCGTTGGCGCCTCGTGCCACCGCCTCGACCACCCGGGCGGCGAAGACCATGCCCTCCAGCAGCGAGTTGGAGGCCAGGCGGTTGGCGCCGTGGACGCCGGTGGCCGCCACCTCCCCGGCCGCCCACAGGCCGGGAAGGGACGTGGCCCCGTCGAGGTCGGTGAGCACGCCGCCGACGAAGTAGTGGGCGGCGGGGGCGATGGGCAGCCACTCGGTGGCGGGATCGAGGCCGGCCTCGGCCAGGGCGGCGGCGATGGTCGGGAAGCGGAGCCCGAACGCCTCGAGGGGCGTGGCGTCGAGCCAGAGGTGGGGCACGCCCTGGTCCGCCATGCGGGCGGCCATGGCCCTGGAGACGACGTCCCTCGGGGCCAGCTCGTCCACGAACCGCCGGCCCCGGGCGTCGCGCAGGAGGGCGCCGTGGCCCCGCAGTGCCTCGGATAGGAGGGGCCGCGGCATCTGGGGATGGTGGAGGGCGGTGGGGTGGAACTGCACGAGCTCGGGGTCGGCCACGGCGACGCCCGCCCGCAGGGCCATGGCCACACCGTCGCCCGTGGCCTCCCCCGGGTTGGTGGTGACCGCGTAGAGCTGGCCGGCCCCGCCACAGGCCAGGAGCGTGTGGGTGGCCCGCACGGAGTGGTGGCGGCCCTCGCGGTCGACGGCCACCACCCCCCGGCACTGACCGCCCTCGACCACCAGGTCCGCCGCGAACCACCGCTCCATGACCGCGGCCGCGGTGGCACGGACGGCGGCCACCAGGGCCCGCTCGATCTCCGCGCCGGTGGCCGCCCCGCCGGCGTGGACCACCCGGGGCACCGAGTGGCCGCCTTCCCGGGCCAGGGCGAGCACGCCGGTGGGGTCGCGGTCGAACACCGCGCCCAGGGCGATCAGGTCGTTCACCCGCCCCGGGCCCTCGTCCACCAGCGCCCGCACGGCGTCGGGGTGGCAGAGGCCGGCACCGGCGGCCAGGGTGTCGGCCAGGTGGAGGTCGGTGGAGTCGGCGTCGCCGGCCAATGCGGCGGCCACCCCGCCCTGGGCCCAACGGGTGGCGGACTGGGACAGCTCGCCCTTGCTCAGCACGCCGACCCGCAGCCCGAGGACGGACGCCGCCTCGATGGCGGCCGACAGCCCGGCCACGCCACTGCCCACGACCAGGAGGTCGAGGCCGTCGGCTCCCGGCATCACGACGGCCGGGCCGCCGACTGGCCGGCGCGGGGCCGGTTGCCCTCGTCCACCTGCACCACGGTGGGCGCGAACCCGCCGAGCTCCGCCTCGTCGAAGTCGGCGTAGGTAACCAGGATCACCAGGTGCCCGGGCTCGGTCAGGCGGGCGGCCGCCCCGTTTACCTGTACCTGCCCGGGCCCTCCGGCGATGGCGTAGGTCTCGAAGCGGGCCCCGTTGTCGACGTC
>JBHELO010000079.1:0-3169 GCA_046263055.1 Acidimicrobiales bacterium
ACCCACATCTACGACGACAAGGGCACCGAGATCGGCGTCCTGCGCAAGTTCGACACCAACATCCCGGTGAAGGAGTCCGACGTCCCCGAGGTCCTCAAGCAGGCGGTCGTCGCCCAGGAGGACCAGCGCTTCTACGCCCACGGCGGGGTGGACGTGAAAGCCGGCATACGCGCGTTGTGGGCCAACCTCACGGGCGGCAAGACGGTGCAGGGCGGGTCCACCATCACCCAGCAGTACGTGAAGAACGCCTTCACCGGCGGGGAGCGCACCTTCGCCCGCAAGCTGCGCGAGGCGGTGCTGGCCAGCCGCCTCGACAAGAAGCTCACCAAGGACGAGATCCTCTACCGGTACCTGCAGAACGTGTACCTGGGCGGGGGCGCCTACGGCGTGGGCGCGGCGGCCGAGTCGTACTTCAAGAAGCCCGTGCAGCAGCTCACGCTGTCCGAGGCGGCCACCCTGGCCGGCCTCATCAAGTCCCCCTCCACCGACGAACCCCGCAGCAATCCCACCCGGGCCGAGCAGCTGCGGGAGAGCGTGCTCACCAAGATGCGCGACCAGCACCGCATCACCGACGCCCAGTACGCCGACGCCGTCGCCCAACGCCTGGTGGTGGTCGGCACCGACGGCAAGGCGCCGCCCGGGCCGGCCACCGTGGTGCACCCGCTGGAGCTCCAGTCGGCCACCGAGCCCTACTACGTGGACTACGTGCGCCGGTACCTGGTGGCCCGCTTCGGTGACGACCTCGTGTACCGGGGCGGCCTCCGGGTGGAGACGGCCCTGGACCCCGACACCCAGGCCCAGGCCGAGGCGGCGGTGAGCAAGGCCCTGGCCGGCACCTCGCCGCCGCTGGAGATGGCGCTGGTGACGGTGGAGCCGTCCACGGGGTTGGTGAAGGCGGTGGTGGGCGGGCGCGACTTCGCGGCGTCGAAGGTGAACCTGGCCCTGGGCAACTGCCCGTCCACCACCACGCTGGCGCCCGCCGACCAACCCGTCTGCATCGGCGGCGGTGGCACCGGGCGCCAGCCGGGATCCTCGTTCAAGCCGTTCACCCTGGCCAAGGCCTTCGAGGAGGGCATCGGCCCCGGGCGCGTGTACAACGGGCCCGCCACCTACACGTTCCCGGACGGCACCACCGTGCACAACGTGGAGACGGGCGGCTTCGGCGGCATCACCCTGCGCACCGCCACCGAGGAGTCGGTGAACACCGTCTTCGCCCAGCTCATCGACGACGTGGGCGTCAAGCAGACGGCGGAGATGGCGCACCGCCTGGGCATCACCATGGTGGACCCGAGCGGGAAGCAACCCAACGGCGACCCCTACGGCGTCAGCCTCACCCTCGGGGCGGCCGAGGTCTCCCCCCTCGACATGGCCGCCGCCTTCTCGGTGTTCGCCAACCACGGGACCCGGGAGGTGGCGACGCCGCTGGTCAAGGTGTTCGACGCCGACGGCAAGCTGATCGAGGACAACTCCGCCCGGCCCGGGACCCGGGTGCTCGACCAGGCGGTGGCCGACAACGTCACCGACGTGCTGAAGGGCGTGGTCACCAACGGCACCGGCACGGCGGCCGCCATCGGCCGCCCGGGGGCCACCGCCGGCAAGACGGGCACGTCCGAGAACTTCGGCAACGCCTGGTTCGTGGGCTACACCCCGGCCTTGTCCACCGCGGTGTGGATGGGCTACGCCGACAATCCCCGCCCGCTGGAGGGCATCAAGGGGGTGGCCCGGGTGTACGGCGGCACGATCCCGGCCCAGGCCTGGCACGACTTCATGGCGGCGGCCATGAAGAACGTGGACACGCCCGACTTCCCACCGCCGGCGGCGCTGGCCGGCGACCTGGCGGCCGGCCCCCGCCGGCTGCCCGCCGTCCCACCCAACGGGCCGTTCGTGGTGGCCGCCCCCCCGGTGACGACGGCGCCCAGCCTGACCGTCACCCTGCCCCGCCCGTCGTTCCCGCTGGTCACCACCACCACCATCGCCCGCCTCGCCACTACCACCACCACCCGCCCGTAGGCGGGCGGCTCAGCGCCCCCTGGTGGTGGGGCTGGCAGGTGACAGTGTCGTGGACGTGGTGGCGGCCGGTGCCCGCCCGCCGGGGCACCGCAGGACGCTGGCGCACACGGTGTTGACGGGGACGCCGAAGAAGGTGGTGTCGGTGGGCTTGCCACCGCCGGTGAAGGCGGCCGACGACAGGGCGACCACCTGCCCCTTGCGGTTCACCAGCGGGCCGCCCCGCAGGGAGTCGTCCACGAAGACGTTGTGCTGGACGACGGTGTCGGTCACGCCCGTCACCACCCCGGGGGCCACCTTGCCGCCCACCCCCACCGCGAACAGCGGGTCACCGGGCTTCAGCGTCGAGGTGTCCGGCACCCATGGCGGGACGGGCACGCCGGAACGGGGGACGACCAGCAGAGCCAGATCCCGCCCTTCCTCCCAGGTCCACAGCACGGCCGAGCCGTTGAAACCGGGGCCGGTGACGGTGATGTCGGGAGCGGGCTGGCGCGTGGACGCCTCCACCGCGGCCAGCGAGGTCAGCAGCAGCTCCTGCCCACCGGCCGTCCCCGCCACCAGGGCCGCCGCCTGAGCCGGCATGCCGGCGGTGTCGAAGGTGGCGACCGTCCAGACCGACGGCGCCAGCTTGGCCGAGAGCTCCTCGGGCGACAGGTCGGGAAGCGTTGTCGTGGTGGGGGCGACCGACGACGTCGGGTCCACCGGGCGGCCGAGGGTGGCCGGCTCGCTGGGGCCGCCCTGGCGGAGGTTGTGGCTGTCACCGGAGGCCCACACGAAGGCCCCGGTGAACCCGGTGCCGGCGGCGATGAGAAGGACCACCACCACGATCCCGAAGGCGCTGGGCGGCAGGAAGTGGCGCCGTAGGAACGACGGTCGTGGTTCATCCTGTCGGAGGGCCGCCGGCGGCCGGCGGGGCGGGGAGGCCGGGGAGAACGACGGTGGAGGCGGCTCTGGGGGCCGACCGGGCCGGCTCCACGCGCCGGGAGCGAACAGGGCCGTCGGGTCCCCGTCGTCGGGCACCGCCGGGCGCGGAGCGGGCGGCCGGCGGGCGGGGCGGCCGTCGTCGGCGTCGTCGGCGGCCGGTGGCGTGGGCGGCCGGCGGGCGGGGCGGCCGTCGGCGGCGTCGGCGGCGCCCGGTGGCGTGGGCGGCCGGCGGGCGGGG
>JBHELO010000080.1:0-10308 GCA_046263055.1 Acidimicrobiales bacterium
GGGGGTGGGCTACTCCGAGCGGGTGGCCTCCGCCATCGACGCCGAGGTCCAGGCCATCTTGAACCGGGCCTACGAGCGGGCCAAGGACTCCCTGGTGGCCCACAAGGCCACCCTCGACGCCGTGGCCCACGCCCTCATCGAGGCCGAGAGCCTGGAGGGCGACGTCTTGGACGGGCTGCTGCTGCCGGTGGGGGGCAGCGCCCCGGTGGGCGCCTCCTCCTCCCCCGCCTCCTAGTCGGGCACCGCCACCCGCCGCCGGACTGGTGACACGCTCCGGGCCCATGGATCCGAACGTCTCACCGGTTCCCAGGGCCGGCCGTCCGGCTCGCCCCGGGCGGACGGAAATGCACGCCTCCCTCGTGGCGTTGGACCCGGGTGACATGGCACTTACGAAGACCTTCGACGACGAAGACTGGCGGGCGGCGGCGGCGTGCCGCACGGCCGACACCTCACTGTTCTTCCCCGAGTCCGACGACGAGGCGGGCCCGGCCAAGGCCATCTGTGCCTCGTGCCCGGTGCGGGAGGACTGCCTCGGCTTCGCCCTGGCCAACCGCCAGGAGCAGGGTGTGTGGGGCGGGCTCACCGAGGCCGAGCGCCGGCGCATGCGCCGCCGCTCGGCCGAAGCCGCCCGTATCGCCCGGCGCCACGCCGCCTGAGCCCACCCGACCCCGGCGTCCGACTCCCGCCCAGGTGGCGGCGGCCGCCGGGAGTCAGGTCCCCGACGTGGTGGCACCGGGGCTGGCGGTCCTGTTCTGCGGCATCAACCCCGGGCTCTACTCGGCCGCCACCGGTCTGCACTTCGCCCGTCCCGGCAACCGCTTCTGGCGGGTCCTGGCCGCCGCCGGGCTGACGCCCCGGGTGCTCGAGCCGTGGGAGACCGCCGACCTGCTCTCGGCCGGCCTGGGGATCACCAACCTGGTGGCCCGGGCCACCGCCCGGGCCGACGAGCTGTCGCCGGTCGAGCTGCGGGCGGGCGCCGAGCACCTGACCGCCACCGTCACCCGCTGGCAGCCGGCGTGGGTGGCGGTGGTGGGAATGGGCGCCTACCGCACCGCCTTCGACCGGCCGAATGCCCGCATCGGCGCCCAGCCGGAGGGCATCGCCGGGGCCGGCGCCTGGCTCCTCCCCAACCCGAGCGGCCTCCAGGCCCACTACCAGCTGCCCGAGTTGACCGCCGCCTTCGCCGCGTTGGCCCGGGCGGCGGCCTGAGCGGGCGGCGGCGGGGGCGGGTCGGCAGGCCCGGCAGGCGGCGGTAGCGTGCCGCCATGATCCGACTGGGCCTGCAGATCCCCAACTTCACCTACTCGGGCGTGCCCGACGACCAGCTGTTCGAGCGCATCGCCGCCCAGGCGGTGGCCGCCGAGGAGTCGGGTTTCGACTCCGTGTGGGTGATGGACCATTTCTACCAGCTACCGATGATCGGCCCGTCGAGCAACGCCATGCTCGAGGCCTACTCGCTGCTGAGCGCCCTGGCCGCCCGCACGACCAAGGTGTCCCTCGGCACCCTCGTGACAGGGGTGACCTACCGGTACCCGGCGGTGCTGGCCAAGCAGGTCACCACCCTGGACGTGATCTCGGGGGGCCGGGCCATCCTGGGCATCGGGGCGGCGTGGAACCAGGAGGAGCACGACGCCTACGGCATCCCCTTCCCGGCCGCCGGGGAGCGCCTCGACCGCCTGGAGGACGCCCTGCAGATCTGCCGGGCCATGTTCACCAGGGAGCGGGCCACGGTGGAGGGCACCCACTCCGCGGTGGTGGACGCCATGAACAACCCCCGTCCCATCCGCCCCGACGGCATCCCCATCCTGGTGGGCGGCGGCGGGGAGAAGCGCACCCTGCGCCTGGTGGCCGAGTACGCCGACGCCTGCAACCTCTTCGGCGGGCCCGACGACGTGCGCCACAAGCTGGAGGTGCTGGCCGGCCACTGCGAGGCGGTGGGTCGCGACCCGGCCGACGTCACCAAGACCCGCCTGGGCTCGGTGGCCATCGGCGCCACCCACGCCGACGCCGAGGCCAGCCTGCGGGCCGGCGGCCTGGAGCCGGCGCGGGCGTCGATGTACATCCTCGGCAGTCCCGAGGAGGTCACCGACCAGGTCGGGACCCTGCTCGAGACCGGGCTCGACGGGCTCATCTTCAACATGGCCCACACCTCCGATCCCGACGAGATCCGCCTGGCCGGGGCCACCCTGTCCCCCCTGCTGCGCTGAGCGCCCGGTGGGCGGGCCCCTGACGCTGGCCGGCGAGGACGCCGGCGACGACCCGCTGGCCCTGTTCCGGCGCTGGCTGGCGGCCGCCGCCGAGGCCCTGACCCTCGGTGGGGAGGCGATGGTGCTCGCCACCGCCACCCCCGACGGGCGACCGTCGGCCCGCGCCGTGCTGTTGCGGGGCCTCGACGAGCGGGGCCTGGTGTTCTTCACCGACACCCGCAGCCGCAAGGGTGGCGAGCTGGCCACCAACCCCCGGGCGGCAGCGGTGTTCGTGTGGCCGCCGCTGGAGCGCCAGGTGCGGGTGGAGGGCCCGGTGGCGGCGGTCGACGATCCCGAGGCCGACGCCTACTTCGCCACCCGGCCGCGGGGTCACCGCCTGGCCGCCTGGTCGTCCACCCAGAGCCAGGAGGTGAGTGGGAGGGAGGAGCTGGAACGGCGCATGGCCGAGGCGGCCGGGCGCTACCGGGACGCCGAGGTCCCCCGGCCGTCCTACTGGGGCGGGTACCGGCTGGCCCCCGAGGCGTGGGAGTTCTGGGCGGGCAGGGAGAGCCGGGTCCACGACCGGGTGCTGTTCCGCCGGCTTCCGGGCCACGGCGGATGGGAGCGGGCCCGCCTGTCGCCCTGACCGGCCCGTGCCCCTCGACTGCGGCGGCCGGCCTCGCCGGTCGACCTTGGGTGGGCCGGCGGCGACCCCGGCCGGCTAATGCCCGAACCCGGCGGCCGGGCGCTCAGGGCCGATGCGCAGGGTGACCCGGGTCCGCAGCGGGCGGCGCCCGGGCCGCTCCCGGACCAGGCGCAGCTCCACCGTGCCCCGCCGCTCGGCCCGGAACCGCAGGTGCCAGAGGCGGTCGCCCTCGTCGTAGCAGGGGTTGGGGTCCTCGGCGGCCAGGGTCACCGCCTCGGTGGGCTTGGCCCACCGGACGACGTCGGCGGCGTCGCCCGGCACCACGACGTCCACCAGGCACCCCTCCGCGGCAGCGACGAAGGGCTGGGCGGCCACGCTCCCGACTCTACGGCCGGCGGCCGGCCGGGTCGTCGGCCGTCGCGCCGGGGTCGTCAGCCGCGGCCCGGCCACCGTCGCCCCGACGGCGACGGGAGTCGGTCAGCCGTTGGCGGCGGCCAGCACCCGGTCGGCCAGCTCCGGCCGGCACACCACCAGGTCGGGCAGCCACGGGTCCCGCTGGTTGTACCGGAGGGGCGACCCGTCCAGCCTGGACGTGTGCAACCCGGTGGCCGCCGCCACCGCCACCGGGGCGGCCGAGTCCCACTCGTACTGCCCGCCGGCGTGCACATAGGCGTCGGCCTCGCCGAGGACCACGGCCATGGCCTTGGCCCCGGCCGAGCCCATGGGTCGCAGCTCGGCGCCGAGGGAGCGAGCGACCTCGGCGGCGGCGGCGGGTGGCCGGCTCCTGCTGACGACGACCACGGGTCGCGCCCGGCGGGCGACGGGGGGCGCCGCCGCCGATCCCGTGCTGAGCGTCATGGCCCGAGCGGGCAGCGCCACCGCACCGGCCACCAGCTGCCCTCCCTCGACGAGGGCCACGTGCACGGCCCAGTCGTCGCGGCCGGGCTCGGTGTACTCCCGCGTGCCGTCGAGGGGATCGATGATCCAGACCCGCTCGGCGTCCAGCCGGCTGGGGTCGTCGGTGTCGGCCTCCTCGGAAAGGACGCGCGCCGAGGGGTCGGCGGCCCCCAGCTCGCTGACCAACAGCTCGTGGGAGCTCCGGTCGGCGGTGCGGCCCAGCCGCTCGCCGCCCTCCGTCGCGCCGGCCCGCAGCTCGAGCAAGAGGCGCCCGGCATCGGAGGCCGTCCGGGCGGCCAGGAGGTGGTCTGTCGGCGAGGTCACTCGTCGCTCCCGCGAGAGGCGGCTGAGGCCGCACCGTACCCCCGCCCCGCCATCCGCGGGACCGGACCCGCCGAGGGACCGGTGGTAGCGTCGCCACCCGCGTCGAGCGGGAGACGTCGCCCAGGCCTCATGCTGTCCAGACGATCCGCACCGACCGAGACGCAGCCGACCGACGAGGCGCCGGGCGGGTCACCCGACCGGTGGTGGTGGGGCCTCGCCGCCTTCGGCGCCGTCGCCGTCGTCCTCTGGGCGGTGGCCGCCCTGTCGGTGGCCTTCCTGCCCTGGTCCGAGCACCTCCGCCTCCACTACTTCCCCGGCCAGCCCTGGTTCGAGGCCTGGGTGCAGTGGGACGCCGGCTGGTACCGGGAGATCGCCAACCACGGGTACTCCTACGTCCCCGGGCACCAATCGCCGGTGGCCTACTTCCCGGCCTACCCGATGCTGATGCGGGCCGGCGGGGCGGTCCTCGGGAGCACGCTGGTGGCCGGCATCCTCGTGACCCTGGCCGCCGGCGCCGCCCTGGCCGCCATGGTCTGGACCTGGTTCAGAGAACGACTGCCCCGGCCGGCGGCGGTCACCGCCCTCGCCCTCCTCCTCCTGTACCCGTACGCCTTCTACCTGTACGGGGCGGTCTACGCCGACGCCCTGTTCATCGCCGCCACCCTCGGCGCCTTCCTGCTCCTCGAGGCCGACCACCTGTGGCTGGCGGGCATGGCGGGAGCGGTGGCCACGGCGGCCCGGCCGGTGGGCCTGGTGGTCGTGGGTGGGTTGGTGGCGCGGGCCCTGGAGCGCCGGGGGGTGTTCCCGAGAGGGCGGCCGGCGGGCGGCGTGCGGACCGGGTCCCACTCCGGTTGGAGCCCGGGAGCTGCGGTGGTGCCGGCCGGAGACGACGATGAGGTGGTCCTGGGGGCCGCCGGCGGCGGGCGACGACCCCTCGTCGACCTGCGCCGGGTGCAGGGCAGGGACGCCGCCGTCCTGGTGTCGGCCGCCGGCCTGGTGGCCTACTGCCTGTACCTGGCCGCCCGCTTCGGCCACCCGTTCCTGTTCGCCGAGGTGGAGAAGTACTGGGGCCAGGGCGCCGGCCCCCACACCTGGCTCAAGATCGAGTTCCTGCACATGGTCACCCATCTCGGGCGGCCCACGGCGTGGCTGACCTACGTGGCCCACCCGGTGGTGACGGTGGTGGCCCTGGCCTTCGTTCCCCGGGTGTTCCGCCGCTTTGGGTGGGGTTACGGCCTGTACAGCCTGGCCGC
Organism: Acidimicrobiales bacterium; assembly: GCA_046263055.1. Classification (GTDB taxonomy): domain Bacteria; phylum Actinomycetota; class Acidimicrobiia; order Acidimicrobiales; family AC-14; genus DATAQC01. The sequence goes on from JBHELO010000080.1 coordinate 5,307, forward strand.
GGTGGGGGTGGCCGCCCTTTCCACCAAGGACTTCTTCGGCTGCGGGCGGTACGTGCTGGCCGCCTTCCCGTGCTTCGCGGCGGCCGCCGAGGTGCTGGTGGAGCACCCGCGGCTGCGCACCTGGGTGCTGTCGGGCAGCGCCGCCGGCCTGGTCGTGATGACCTCCCTGTTCGCCCGGGGGACCTACCTCTCGTGACCACGCCGAGCTGCCGGTCGGTGACCACCGGGGACGCCCGCCGGGGCGACGGCGTGGGGGTGACGGGCGCCCGGCGGGCGCCCTACGGGCGACGGGGCGCCAGCGTGGCCCGGGCCGTCCTGGACCTCTATGCGGACGCGCCGCCGGCGGTGCGGGCCCACGTCCGGGTGCGGTGGTTCACCTGCCCGTTGCCGGCGGTGGAGGCCCAACTGCCGGCCGGCGGCCGGGTGCTGGAGGTGGGGTGCGGCCACGGCCTCCTGTCGTTGCTGGCGGCCGTGTCCGACCCGGAGCGGTCGGTGGTGGGGGTCGATGTGGACGAGCGCAAGATCCCTCACGCCCGGGCCGCCGCCGCCCGGGCACGGGAGCGGGGGGCCACCGTCGACATCCGGGTGGCCCCACCCGGGAAGCTTCCCGACGGGCCCTGGGACGCAGTGGTGGTGGTGGACGTGCTGTACCTCCTCCACCGGGACGTGTCCCGTCGCCTTCTGGCCGAGGGCGCGGCCCGGCTGGTCCCCGGGGGGGTCCTGGCGGTCAAGGAGATGGCCCTCGCCCCCCGGTGGAAGTTCCGCTGGAACCAGGTCCAGGAGCTCCTGGCCGTGAAGGCGCTGGGCATCACCGTCGGCGGGCAGACGACCTACGTGGACCCCCGGGAGATGGGGGACTGGATGGCGGCCGAGGGGCTCGACGTGCGCCACCTGCCCCTCTCCAAGGGCTATCCCCACCCCCACCACCTGGTGGTAGGTCGGGCCGGGACCGGCCCCTGAACCCTGTCCCCGACCCGGCGGTGGCGCCGGGAGCGGTGTCCCACCCTCCCGCTACCGTGCGCCCATGAGCTTCCCGGGGCCCGACGTCTTGGGCCGGGGCCTGGTGGTGGGGCCGGGGGCCGATGTGCCCGCCGGGTGGGAGAGCGTCGAGCGGGTGGCGGTGGACGAGGCGGCGCTGGCCGACCCGGGGGCCGCCCTCGCCGCCCTCCAGGGGGCGTGGTCGGGACGCCACCGGGTGGTGGTGGAGCTGGCCGTCCCTTCCGAGCACCTGCGCGAACCGGAGTCCGAACACCGACCCCCGTTCGAGCTGGGCCCGGGCCACGACCTCGCCCGCGAGCGGCTCCAGTTCCTGGTGTGGGCCAACACCTACGACGGCCGGCGGCCCGACCAGGAGCCGGTGTGGTGGCATGGCGTGCGGGCCGGGCGCCTCGACCCGGGGGCGGCGCCCGGTGGCCCCGCCGACCTGGTGCTGGGTGACGGCCGGGCAGTGTGGTGCGACGGCGGGCCCCGCCAGCCGCTTCCCCTGGAACACGGCGTGATCCATCGCGACTCCATCGACGCCGGCCTCCTCACCGTCGGGTCCGACCGCCCGCCGGGCGCCGAGTTGGCCCCCGACCAGCTGGCCGCCGTCACCCATCCCGGCGGGCCGGCCCGCATCATCGCCCCCGCCGGCTCGGGCAAGACCCGGGTGCTGACCGAGCGGCTCCGCCACCTCCTGGCCGACCAGGGTCACGAGGCCGGGCTGCTCACCGCCGTCGCCTACAACGTCAAGGCGGCCGACGAGCTCCGCGAGCGGCTCGCCGACCTTCCCACTCGACCCGCCATCCGCACCCTCAACTCCCTGGGCCTGTCGATCTGCTCTCTCGTGAGCGGTCCCCGGGTCATCGAGGAGCGGGAAGCCCGAACCCTGGTGGAAAAGGTGGTCAAGGTCCGCCACCGCGCCAACGCCGACCCCCTGGCGCCCTACCTGGACGCCCTGTCGCTCATCCGCCTGGGGCTGGTGGACCCGGCCGACGCCGAGGCCCGCATCCCCGACGCCGCCGGGGTGGCCGACGCCTTCCCCACCTACCGGGCCCTTCTGGCCGAGCGCAACCTGGTGGACTTCGACGAGCAGATCTACCGGGCCGTCACCATCCTCCTGGCCGATCCCCGGACCCGGGCCCGGGCCCGGGCGTCCACCAAGACGCTGCTGGTTGACGAGTTCCAGGACCTGACCCCCGCCCACGTGCTCCTGATCCGGTTGCTGGCCGGCCCGTCGGCGTCGGTGTTCGGCGTGGGCGACGACGACCAGGTCATCTACGGCTACGCGGGCGCCGACCCCGGGTTCCTGATCGACTTCCCCCGGTACTTCCCGGGGGCGGCCGCCTACGACCTGACCGTCAACTACCGCTGCCCGCCGACGGTGGTGGCGGCCGCCGCCACCCTGCTGGGCTACAACCGCCGGCGCCTGGCCAAGGAGATCGTCCCGTCCCCGGGCCGGGCGGAGGCCACCGGCGCGCTCGAAGTGTGCCCGGTCCCCGACTTGTCGGCGGCCGTCCTCGAGCGGGTACGGGCGTGGCTCGGCGACGGTGCTGACCCCACGACGGTGGCCGTCCTGGCCCGGGTCAACTCGGTGCTGCTTCCCGTGCAGGTCACCCTGACCGAGGCCGGCGTGCCCTGCGCCCGGGCGGTGGGGCCCGAGGTCCTGGCCCGCACCGGCTCGGCGGCCGCCCTGGCCTGGCTGCGGATGGGCCTGGAGCCGGCCGACATCGCCGGCGCCGACGTGGCCGCCACGGTGCGCCGGCCGTCGCGCAAGATCGCCCGCAACGTGCTCGAGATGATGACCCGCCGCCCCCGGACGTCGGTGCCCGACCTGCGTCGTCTGGCCGACTGGCTCTCCGGTGACGACTCCGAACGGGTGGCCGGCTACGTGGACGACATCGAGGCGGTGGCCGACGCCGCCGCCGGCGGCGACACGGCGTCGGTGCTGGCCGTCATCCGCACCGGCGTCGGCCTGGACGAGGCGGTGGACGCGTTGGACGGCTCCCGTGGCGCCGTCGACCGCTCGGCCCACGGCGACGACCTCTGGGCACTCGAGCAGGTGGCCGCCCTGCACCCCGACCCCGCCACCTTCGAGCCGTGGCTGCGGGCCACGCTCGACGCCACCGCCGGCGAGGGCGTCCACCTGTCCACCGTCCACCGGGTGAAGGGACGAGAGTGGCCCCGGGTCATCGTGTTCGGCGCATCGGCCGGTCTGTTCCCCCACCGCCTGGCCGACGACGTGGAGGAGGAGCGCCGCGTCTTCCACGTGGCCGTGACCCGAGCCGCGGAGACGGCCGTCGTGGTGGCCGACGGGGCGCGGCCCTCACCCTTCCTGGCCGAACTGGCGGGCACCGCCGCCGCCCCGGCCGCTGCTCCGCCCCGGATCTCCGCTGCTCCCGGCGCCGGGAGCGGCCGGCGGCCGGCGGTCCCGCCCCTCGCCCTCAGCCCCGGGGCGGAGCGGACGTTCGAGGCCCTGCGGGCCTGGCGGACCGAGCAGGCCCGCAGGGAGAAGAGGGTGCCCTACGTGGTCATGACCGACGCCCACCTCCGGGGCATCGCCGAGCGGGCCCCGGCCACCCTGGTGGCCCTGGCGCGCTGCCCGGGCATCGGCCCGGTCAAGCTCGACCGCTACGGCGACGACATCCTGCGCGTCCTGGAGCAGGCCGCCGGCGGCTGAGCCCTCTCTCCGGCCCGCGAGCGGCGCTGGCGCACCGAAGAGCCGAGCGGAGTGGCGCGGACGCGCACCGGCCCCCCGGATGTCCGGGGGACCGGTGTCCCAGCTCGGTCGTGGGGCGAGCTACTCCAGCGTGCACCCGCAGGAGTTGACCTCCCGCACGATGGTGCCCCGCCCAGTGTCCATGTGGGTGGTGCAGGGCATGCAGGGGTCGAAGCTGCGGATGGCCCGCAGGACGTCGATGCCCTTGACCTGGTCGTCGGGGACCGACTCCAAAAGCGGGGTGTCGACGATGGCCTGCTCGTAGGGGCCGAGGCCACCGAAGGGGTCGGTGGGAGCGGCGTTGAGGGTGGAGGGGGTGGTGATCTGGTAGTTGACGATCTTGCCCTTGTCGATGATCTCGTGGTGGACGAGCCATCCCCGGCCCGCCTCCCAAAAGCCCACCGCCACCCGCTCGTCGCGGGGGATGCGGAAGGGGGTGTGGACCTTGGTCTCCCCCCGCCGCCAGTACTCGAACGCCTTGAGCAGGCAGTTCATGCCGATGACGGCGGTGAAGGCGCAGGCGTAGGACCGGGCCCGGTTGCGCTCCAGGGCGTTGATGGTGCGGGGCACGGGCCAGAACAGCTCGGTCTCGGGCAGGGCGTAGCGGGGCAGGATCATGCGCAGCCCGTCGCCGGTGGCCTCGAAGAACGGGTTGTCGGGCGTGGAGCCCGACAGGGCCGTGGTCCACATGCGCCCGTAGGTACCCGTCTCCACCACCTGGCGGTCCCAGCGGGGCGCCGTGTCCCAGGTGTACTTGTCCTTGAACGACGTGGCCGTGGGCCGGGGGATGGTGGTCTTGTTCCACGGGTGGTAGGGGCTGATGGGGTTGCCCAGGGGGTCGGTGCGGTAGCGCTGGGGTCCGGTCTTGGTCCAGTCGTCGTAGAAGGAGTGCTCGATGAACTCCTCGAAGCCCATGTTGATGTCGGTGAGCTTGGTGGTGCGCAGGGTGCCGTTGATGATGATGCCGGGCATGGCCCAGCGCCGGTCGCCCCACTCGTTGCAGTTGGCGTAGGTGGCGTCGTAGGCCTCCGAGTCGTCCCAGATGCCGGTCTGGGCCAGGTTCATGGGACGGGCCCCCACCAGCTCGTAGTCGGGGTTGGCCTCGAAGAAGAAGTCCATCACGTCGTCCCAGATGCGACAGATCACCTTGCACCAGTCGATGATCTTGCCCAGCTGGGCGTAGTACTCGTTGAACGACGTGGTGGTGATGGTGGTGGACATGCCCCCGGGGACGATGGTGGAGGGGTGGGGGTACTTGCCGTACATGAGCATGCACATGATGCGCCCCACCCGGGTCCACTCCAG
>JBHELO010000081.1:0-8701 GCA_046263055.1 Acidimicrobiales bacterium
CGGGGAGGCGGAGGCGCTGGCTGTCGAGGCGGCGGATGAGGTCGGCGGGCTGCATGCCGAACAGGCCGGCGATGGCCCGGATGTCCTCGCCGCGGATGGTGAGCACTCGTCCGTTGAAGTCCTGGCGCTGCACCACGATGCTGTTCAGGTAGCGGCAGACCATCTCCACGTCGGGGTCGGCCACGTCGTCCAACCGGGTGAGGTCGAAGGTGACCTTCTCGCCCACTCCCGCGCTGCGGCCCCGGCCCGCCGGCTCGCCGTCCCCCTCGTCGTCGACCTCCGCCAGGACGGCGTCCGCCCCCTGGGGCAGCAACTGGTCCACCGGCACGTTGTACAGCCCGGCCAGGCGCTGGAGGCGGGGCACGGAGATGACCCGCTCACCCCGCTCGTAGGCGCCCAGCACCGACGCCTTGAACTCCTGGCCCGAGGTGGACTCCACCTCCTGCAGGGACATGCGCTTCTGGCGACGGATGGCGCGTAGCCGCTCTCCGACTCGCCGCGCGTACCCTCGCGCCGAACTGCCCGTCTGGTCGCTCACTCCCAGACCCCTTCCCCAGCCAACGAAGCACCGCTCCATGGCAGGAGCCGAGCAACAGTGTAGGTCCTACGCTCCCGGCGCGCTCATACCCCGGGCGCACCCTCACCGGCGGGCGCCACCAGGCCGGCCCGCAGCCCGCCGAGGAGGGCGGCCACCGTCACCGCCGCCGTCTCCGCCCGCAGCACGTGCGGCCCCAGGGCCATGTGGGCCAGCCCCTCCCGGGCGGCCTCGTCGGGTGACCAGCCCCCTTCGGGCCCCACCAGCACGGGTCCCGGCGCCAGCCACGGCGGCTGCCCCCCGGCGTCGGCCAGGGCCGCCCCCGGCCGGGCCGCCACCTCGGCGAAGCCCGAAGGCCCCTCCACCACCGGCAGCCACGCCCGGCGGCTCTGCATGGCCGCGGCGCGAGCCACCCGCCGCAGCCGTTCCACCGCCCGCCGGCCGCGGTCGCCTTCCCAGCGCACCACCGAACGGGCGGCCGAGAAGACGACCACCCGGTCGACGCCCAGCTCGGTGAGCTTCTGCACCGCCCACTCAGGCCGGTCTCCCTTGGTGGGGGAGAAGGCCACCGTCACATCGGGCGACGGCCGGGGCTCCGCCACCACGTCGCTCTCGGCCTCCAGGCCGGCGCCCAAGCCGGCGCCCGGGCCGGCGCTCACCCGGCAGACCCGCCAGCGACCCTGCCCGTCGCCGGCGGTGACCACGTCGCCCCGACGGAGGCGCAGCACCCGCTCCAGGTGGTGGCGGTCGGAGTCGTCCAGCTCGGGCTCGGCAACGTCGGCCACGAACACGTGGGCCGCCGCCCCGGGCACGGCCGCCGGCCCGACGGCGGGCACGGACCGGACCGCCTACTTGAAGGCGGAGCGGATGCGGGACAGCAGGCTGGTGTCGGCGGGAGCCACCTCGTCGCCTCGCACCACGGCCAGGCGCCGCACCAACTCCTCCTCCTCGCGGCTGAGGTCGGTGGGGGTGTCCACCGCCACCTGGACGAGCAGGTCCCCCCGGCCCCGGCCGTCCACGTGGGGCACGCCCCGGCCCCGCAGGCGGAACACCCGCCCGGCCTGGGTGGCCCGGGGGACGACCAGGTCCTCGGTGCCGTCGAGGGTCTCGTAGCGGAGGTGGGCGCCGAGGGCAGCCGAGGTCACGGGCAGGTGGAGCACATGCACCAGGTCGTAGCCCTGACGGGTGAAGCGGTCGTCGGGCCGCACCCGGAGGTGCACGTACAGGTCGCCGGGGACGCCGCCCCGGGGGCCCGCCGCGCCCCGGCCCGGCACGCGCAGGGTGGACCCGTTGTCCACCCCGGCCGGGACCTCCACCGTGAAGCTCTGGTCGGCCTGGCGCCGGCCCTCGCCCCGGCAGTCCGGGCAGGGGTCGCGGACCTCCTGGCCCAGCCCACCGCAGCGCCGGCACGGGCTGGTGGTCATCATCTGGCCGAGGATGGACTGGCGCACCTGGCGGATCTCCCCCGTCCCGTGGCACGCCTGGCAGGTCTCGGCGTGGGTGCCCGGCCGGGCCCCGCTCCCCGAGCACGTCTCGCACAGCGTGGGCACCCGGATGCGCACCTGGCCGGCGGTGCCGAACACCGCGGCCCGGAAGTCCAGGTCGAGCGTCGTCTCCACGTCCGCCCCGCGGGGCGGGCCGCCCCGCTGGCGGGTACCGCCGAACCCACCACCACCCCCGAAGAAGCTCTCGAACAGGTCGCCCAGCCCGGCGCCGAAGGCGTCACCGAACCCGGCCCCGCCCGGGCCGCCGGCGGCCCCGGTGCCCGCTGCCCCCGAGCCGCGCACGGCCTCGGGCCCGAACATGTCGTAGCGGCGCCGACGCTCGGGGTCGCGCAGCGTCTCGTAGGCCAGGGTGACGGCCTTGAAGCGCTCCTCGGCCGCCGGGTCCTTGTTGGTGTCGGGGTGCAGCTCGCGGGCCAGCTTGCGGTAGGCGCGCTTGATCTCGTCCTCGGACGCGCTCGTCGAGACGCCGAGCAGGTCGTAGAAGTCCTCGGTCACGGGCACCCTGGGATGCTCAGCCGGCCTGGAGGCGATGCCCGAGGCGCTCGCTCACCGCTGCGACCGCGGCCATGGCCCGGTCGTAGTCCATCCGTGTGGGGCCGAGCACGCCGATGGTCCCCACCGGGACGCCCGCCACCGCGTAGGGCGCCACCACCACCGAGCAGCCGGCCAGGGGCCGCACCCCGTGCTCGGCGCCGATGGAGACCAGCTTGTCGTGGCGCAGGGCGTCCTGGAGCAGGCTCACCACCACGTACTGCTGCTCGAGCATGACGAGCACCTGGCGGACGGTCTCGATGGCCTCGAAGGTGGCGGCCATCCGGGAGGCGCCACCCACGAAGACGTGCTCGGGGCCGCCCCGGTCGGCGCCCACCAGGGCGGCGTGGGCTCGGGTCACCACCCGGTCGGTGGCGTGGTCGCCGGTGGTGGCCGGCGGGGGGGCTTCGGCCAGCGTCCGGTCCCACATGGCGGCGGCCAGGTGGGCGGAGGCGGCCGCCAACCGGGCGTCGCCGGCGTCGAGGTCGAGCTCCAGGGCCTCCTTCTCCACCGATCCGTCCGACAGGACGGCCACCACCAGGACGACCCGGGGCCCCAGGGCCACGACCTGGACGGAGCGGACGGTGGCGGCGTCGGACCCGGAGGCGAGGACCACCGCCGCGCAGTCGGTGAGGTCGGTGAGCAGGCGGCCGGTGTCGTCCAGCATCTGCTCCAGCTCGCCGTGGGCCCGGGCGAAGAAGTCCTCCACGTGGCGCTTCTCGGTCGGTGCCAGCGGTCCCGGCGGCGTCCCCAGCTGGTCGACGTAGAACCGGTAGCCCTTGTCGGTGGGCACCCGCCCGGCGCTGGTGTGGGGGTGGACGAGGAACCCCTCCCGCTCCAGCACCGCCATCTCGTTGCGCACCGTGGCCGGCGACACCGCCAGGTTCCCGAGGCGCGCCACGTGGGCCGAGGCCACCGGCTGGGCGGTCTCGATGTACTCCCGCACCACGGCCCGCAGGATGGCGGCCTTGCGGGAGTCGAGCGACCCGGCGGTGGAGGGCCCGGCGGCGGACGACCCGGCGGTGGAGGTCATGGTGACACCCGATGATACCGACCCGGGGGTTCAAGGTCGGGTGACGACGGGCCCCGGACGCGAGGAGCGGGCGGCAGCCGGACCAGTGGGCTTCGTCTCACGCGGCGAACGTTCGACTGTTCCCGCTGGTCCAACTGCCGCCCGTCGACCTCGTGGCTTGCGGGTGTCTGGGGGACACCAACATGATGCGCCCCGCCGGCCAGGTGGACAATCACCCGATCGGACCTTTGGCGATGGTCCGACCGGACTACCGCGAGTGGTCCGATCGGACCGGTGCCACCGGCGGCTACAGCTCGAAGAGCTTGGTGCGCAAGGCGTACATGGCGGCGTCGAGGCGGTTGCGCACGTGGAGCTTGTTCAAGATGTTGGCCACGTGGTTCTTCACCGTGTTCTCCGACAGGTGGAGGGCCTGGGCCGCCTCCCGGTTGTTGCGGCCCTGGGCCACCAGCTTGAGCACCTCGAGCTCGCGCTCCGACAGGCGGGCGCCGAAGCCGTCGGCGCCCTCGCTCACCGTCTCGCCGGGGGGGCCGCCGCCGCCCCCGGCCAGGGCGTTGAACTCGGCCAGCAGCTTGGACGCCATCGACGGCGAGATCAGGCTCTCGCCTCGCGCCACCGCCCGCACCGCGTCGGCCACGTCGCCCAGGGAGGAGTCCTTGAGCAGGTACCCGGTGGCGCCGGCCCGGATGGCGGCGTAGAGGTCGTCCTCCTCGTCGCTGGCGGTCAGCATGACGACCCGGGTGGACGGGGCCGTCTCCCGGACCCGGCGGGTGGCCTCGATGCCCCCGAGCCCGGGCATGCGCACGTCCATGAGCACGACGTCGGGGGCCAGCTCGGCCACCACTGCCACCGCCTCCTCACCGTCGGCTGCCACCGCCACCTCGAAGCCCGCGTCGGAGGCCAACACCGCCCGCAGGCCCTGGCGGAACAGCTCCTGGTCGTCGACCACGAGCACCGAGATGGATGGAGTGGGCAGGCCGTTCATCCGACCATTGTCACCCGTCGGGCCGAGTTCGCGCCGGATGACCCCGGAGGGCAGGATGGGCGGGTGGAGCCGACGCCGTCATGGGCCGACCGCGACGCGGCGGTGGTGTGGCACGGCTTCACCCAGATGCAGGGCTACGCCGACACCGCCGTCGTGATCGAGCGGGCCGAGGGGCGGGAGCTGGTGGACGTGGACGGCCGCCGCTATCTGGACGCCATCTCGTCCCTCTGGGTCAACACCCTGGGCCACCGGGTGCCCGAGCTGGACGCCGCCCTGCGCGACCAGCTCGACCGGGTGGCCCACACGACCATGCTCGGCCACGGCAACCGGGTGGTGGTGGAACTGGCCGAGGCCCTGGCGGGGGTCGTCCCGGTGGACCGGCCCCACGTGCTCTTCGCGTCGGACGGGGCGTCGGCCGTGGAGCAGGCCCTCAAGGTGGCCTTCCAGTACTGGGTGAACCGTGGGGTGGCCGGGCGTACCGCCTACCTGGCCCTGGGGGGCGCCTACCACGGCGACACGGTGGGGTCGCTCTCACTGGGCGACAGCGGCTTCGGGACCGACGTGTTCGACCCCCTCCGCTTCCCGGTGGTGCGAGCCCCCGACCTGTCCGACCCCGGATGGCGGCCGGCCGCCGAGGCGCTGCTGGCCGAGCACTCCCCCCGACTGGCGGCGGTGGTGGTGGAGCCGCTGGTGCAGGGGGCGGGCGGCATGCGCATGGCCCCCGCCGCCGAGTTCGCCGCCCTGGCGGCGGCGTGCCGGGAGGCGGGCGTGCTGGTGGTGTTCGACGAGGTCGCCACCGGCTTCGGTCGCACCGGCACCCTGTTCGCGGCCGAGCAGGTCGGCGTGCGCCCCGACCTCCTCTGCCTGGGCAAGGGTCTCACCGCCGGCTACCTGCCCATGGCCGCCACGGTGGCCTCGGGCGACGTGTTCGACGCCTTCCTGGGTGACGACCTCGGCCCCCGCACCCTCTACCACGGCCACAGCTACGGCGGCAACGCGCTGGCCGCGGCGGTGGCGCTTCGCCACCTCCAGCTGTTGGCCGACGGGTCGGTGCTGGCCAACGTGGCCGCCCGATCGGCGCAGCTGCGCCGACTGCTCGCCGAGCGCATCTCGGGGCTGGCGGGCGTGGGCGACGTGCGGCTGTGCGGCCTCATGGGCGGCGTCGAGCTGGCCCCGCCGGCGGGAGAGGACGCCAGCCGGTGGGGGCGACGGGTGTGCGCGGCGGCGGTGGCCCGGGGCGTCCTGCTGCGGCCCCTCGGGCCGGTGGTGGTGGTGATGCCTCCGTTGACGGTGACCGACGGGGAGGTGGCCCGCATCGTCGACGTGCTGGCCGCGTCCGTCACCGAGGTGGCCGGCGGTGGCTGAGGGGTGGCCGTCATGGGTGGCAGGCGAGCTGGCGCGGGTGCGGGCGGCGGGCCGGTGGCGGGACGTCCGCGACCTCGACGCCCGGGGGCCGGCGGGCACCTTGGTGGCCCACGGCGCGCCTCGCGCCGTGGTGTCGTTCGCCGGCAACGACTACCTCGGGCTGTCGACCCATCCGGTGGTGGTGGCGGCCGCGGCCGACGCCCTGGAGCGGTGGGGGTCGGGCGCCGGGGCGTCGCGCCTGGTCACCGGCTCCCGGCCCGTGCACTCGGACCTGGAGGCGGCCCTGGCCCGGTGGAAGGGCGAGGAGGCGGCGCTGCTCTTTCCGACCGGCTACGCCGCCAACCTGGGCGTGCTGGCCACACTCGGCCACGCCGGCGCCCGCATCCTCTCCGACGAGCGCAACCACGCCTCCATCGTCGACGGCTGCCGCCTGGCCCGGGCCGAGGTGGCGGTGTTCGCCCACGCCGACGTGGACCACGCGGCCGCCCTCCTGGCCGGTGACCCCCGGCCCGCGCTGGTGGTCACCGACGCGGTGTTCTCGATGGACGGGGACGTCGCCCCCCTGGCCGGGTTGGCCGAGGTGTGCGCGTCCGCCGGTGCCCTCCTGGTGGTGGACGAGGCCCATGTGGTGCCCGGCTTCGGGCTGCCGGCGAGCGGGGATTTGCGGGTCGGCACGCTGTCCAAGGCGCTGGGCTCGATGGGCGGGTTCGTGGCCGGGCCCCGGCCCCTGGTGGACCTGGTGCGCAACCGAGCCCGACCGTCGATCTACTCCACCGCCGTGCCGCCCTCGGCGGCGGCCGCCGCGCTGGCGGCGATGGCGGTCGTGCGCTCGGCCGAGGGGGTGGCGCGAGCTGTCCGCCTGCGGGCGCTGGTGGACCGGGTGGCCCCGGGGCACCCGTCGCCCATCGTCCCCGTGGTGGTGGGCGACGAGGATGCGGCGGTCGCCGCCTCCGACCGCCTGCTGGACGCCGGCATCCTGGTGCCCGCCATCCGCCCGCCCACCGTGGCCCCCGGCACCTCCCGCCTGCGGGTCACGCTGTCGGCTGCCCACACCGACGCCCAGGTGGACGCCCTGCTCGCCGCCCTCGCCACGCTCGCCCCCTCCGTCGCCCGTGCGCCCTGACCGCCTGGTGGCGGTGCTGGGCACGGCCACCGACGTGGGCAAGACGTGGGTCGGGGCCGAGGTGCTCGCCCGCCTGCGGGCCGCCGGGGTGCGGGTGGCGGCCCGCAAGCCGGCCCAGTCGTTCGCCCCCGGCGACGGTGCCACCGACGCCGACGTGCTGGCCGCCGCCACCGGCGAGTCGCCCGAGGTCGTGTGCCCGCCCCACCGCTGGTACGAGGTGCCCATGGCCCCGCCCATGGCCGCCGACGCCCTGGGCCGCCCGCCCGTGCGCCTGGCCGAACTGCTCGGTGAGCTGGCCTGGCCCGACGGGGTGGCGGTGGGATGGGTGGAGACGGTGGGCGGGCCCCGGTCGCCGGTGGCGGCCGACGCCGACAGCGCCTCGCTGGCCGCCGCCCTGCGCCCGGACCTGGTCGTGCTGGTGGCCGGCGCCGGCCTGGGCGCGGTGAACGCCGTCCTCCTCTCGGCCCCGTCGGTGGCCCGCCCGACGGTGGTGGTCCTCAACCGGTGGGACGAGGCCGACGATCTCCACCGCCGCAACCGCGACTGGCTGGCCCGGGCCGGCCTGGACGTGGTCACGGGGGCCCACGACGTGGCCGCTCGCCTGCTGCGCTGAGGGGGGTTGCCGGTTGACCCGGGCGCTTCCGGGGGACAGTTCCGGGCGGCATTCGTGACTCGCATGGAGGTGCACCGTGTCCAGACGATGGTCGTCCCTGGCGGCGACCGCCCTCACCGCCGCCGCCCTCTTCGGGTGTGGCACGTCGAAGTCCACCACCGACGCCACCGTGTCGGCGTGCACCGCCGACCCCGGCGGCGGCCGGCCGACGGCCGAGGGCCAGGTGGTGAACACCTCGTCCAAGACGAGCAGCTTCTTCCTGCGCATCGGCTTCTACGACGCCAGCGGCAACAAGGTCACCGACGGCGTGGACCAGGTGGGCAGCATCGACCCCGGCAAGGGCGGCCCCTGGCACGCCACCGGCGTGCAGGACGCCAAGGGCCCCCTGACCTGCAAGGTGGTGACCCTCCGCCGCACGGTGGCCGTCGGCGGCTGACGGCGGTCAGGCGAACGAAGCCAGCACCGAGGAGGGGCGCTACTCGTCCAGGCGCAGAGCGGAGATGAAGGCCTCCTGGGGGACCTCCACCCGGCCGATGCTCTTCATCCGCCGCTTGCCCTCCTTCTGCTTCTCGAGGAGCTTGTGCTTGCGGGTGATGTCGCCGCCGTAGCACTTGGCGATGACGTCCTTGCGGCGGGCCTTCACCGTCTGGCGGGCGATGATGCGCCCGCCGACGGTGGCCTGGATGGGCACGTCGAAGAGCTGGCGGGGGATCAGCTCGCGGAGCTTCTCGGTCATCTTGCGGCCGTAGTCGTAGGCCTTGGACTTGGAGATGATCGTGCTGAAGGCGTCGGCGGCCACACCGTTGAGGAGCACGTCGATCTTCACCAGGTAGCTGCGCTCGTAGCCGGCGGGCTCGTAGTCCAGGCTGGCGTAGCCCTTCGTGCGCCTCTTGAGCTGGTCGAACAAGTCCACCACCACCTCGGCCAGGGGAATGCGGTACACGAGCTCCACCCGCTCGGGGGAGAGGTACTCCATCTTCTGCATCTCGCCCCGGCGGGACTGGCACAGCTCCA
>JBHELO010000082.1:0-8924 GCA_046263055.1 Acidimicrobiales bacterium
GGCGATAGCGGAAGCGCAGGAACATCATCCTCAGGTAGGTCTCGATGGGGATGGACGGCCGACCGAGGACGGGGTCGAAGAAGGCCCGGAACGGCTCGAAGAACCGAACGTCGTCCAACACGGCGTCGACGCCGGCCAGGCTGGCGGGCAGGCCCAGGCAGCACTCGGGCAGGATCGCCTCCCACAGCGTCGCCTGGGCGTTTACGGTACGCAGCATGATGGCTCCAATCCCTTGTCGCGTAAGGGGTTGGAGCCATCCTGACGACGTTCGAGCCTGATCGCGAGCACCCTCGCTACCTGAAAGTGCTGGTCACAGCGATATTTGGCATCGAGTTCTTCAGGGCGAAGTAGCTACTCAGAACCACCGGTAGGCGGCTGAGGGACGACCTGGCATCCGTGGAAAATGCCTCCAGGGCAAGGAGAATTTGGGCTGTCGAGGTCCAAGTTCGCCTACCCGAGGAGGCACTTCCAAGGTGAGTGTACGCGTGGGGACGACCGATCGGGCGATCACTGCGTTCGGGGGTGCCGAGCTGCTGCGAGAGGCGGCCCGCGCTGTCGGACTCGCCGTGGAGATGGACGAGTGGCTCAGGCTGAAGAAGCGGGCCCGGGGCCTGTCCGACACCGAGTTCGTCATGGGCATGGCAGAGTCGGTCGCCCTCGGAGCCAGCTGCCTGGACGACCTGGCCGTCAACCGCGCCGACACCGCCCAGAGCGAGCTACGTGGCTTCGAGATCCCCGCCCCCCAGACCGCGGGGGCGTGGCTGCGGCGCTTCACGCTCGGCCACATCCGCCAGCTGAGCAAGGCGATGCTGCGAGCGCAGCGCAACGCCTACATGGCCGCAGGGGTGGAGCAGGTGACGCTCGACTTTGACTCCACCTACGTCTTCAGTCGCTCCCGCCGGCGCCAGGGCGTGGACCGCACCTACAAGAAGGGCTATGCCCTGCACCCGCTGCTGTGCTTCGACGCCGAGACCGGGGCGGCGGTGCACGCCCGGCTGCGGCGGGGCAAGGCGGGCGCCTCCACCGGCATTCAGACGTTCGTGACCGAGGCCCTGCGGGCGGTGCCCGACGGCGTCGAGGTGCGGGCACGGTTCGACTCGGGGTTCTACTCCGGAGCGCTGTTCGCCCAGCTGGAGGGCGCCGGGGTGACCTACCTGTGCGGTGCGCCGCTGTCGGCGCCGATCATCGAGGCGGCGTCGCAGATCGCCGACGAGTACTGGGTTTCCTGTGCCGACAAGGACGCCGAGGTGGCCGAGTTCGGCTACCGCCTCCGAGACGGAGGACCGTTCCGCCGCTACATCGTCAAGCGCATCGAAATTCCACCCGGCCGGCAGGCCAGCTTGTGGGAGGGCGGCTACCGCTACTGGATCTTCGTCACCAACGACCACGTCAGCGACGCGGCCGAACTGGAGGCCGAGCACCGCCAGAAGGCCGTCGTGGAGACGGGCATGGCCGAGCTCAAGTCCAACTTCGGCCTGCACGCCTTCCGCAAGCACGGCTTCATGGCCAACTGGGCGTGGCTGCTCGTCGTCTGCCTCGGCCACAACCTGTGCTGCTGGACCCAACACCTCGGTGCTCTCGGCGGCGGCCGGAGCGACGGCGAGCTGCGGGCCAAACGGTTGCGCTACCGCTACCTGCACGTCCCCGCCATGCTCGTGCGCGGCGCCCGACGCCTGACGCTGCGGCTCCCCGCCCGCCACCCCTTCTTCAAACGTCTCGTCGCCGCGCTCGACCGACTGCGACGGATCGAGCCGGCTCGGTCCTGACCGCCCCACCTCCGAGGGAGTACGGCGGAGGCCTGGTTGAGCGCGGCCTGTCGCGGCTACCGACGGTCGCTGAGGCGCTCCAGGGATCGCAACACGCGCAAGCGTTCGGCATGACGCCGGAATGCTCACTCGAGGTTCGCTTCAGCTTCCTCGAACGCGCTCACCAGCCGAGCGGACGGCGGTTATCGGTGGTTCTGAGTAATTACGATCGGCCTGGGTGTTTTGGTGTATGGCGGTGCGGTCGCTTGGGACCTCCACCGGAACCGGTGACTCCGGGCGACGGATCGCCACCCGGTCAGTAACTATGCGATGTGTCGTTCCTGGCCACGCCCGCGGCCGCGACGGCGAGGTCTTACTGGGGCTTGCGGGGCTCGAAGTCGGGGTGCGGGGCTTCCTTCTCGTCGTGCGTGAGGGGGTCGTTGATCACCTCGTCGTCGGTGCCCGGCGTCTCGACGTCGCCGCCTTGGCGGGGGTCCGGTTTCCCTTCCATCGTTCTCCTCCCCTATCTGACACGGTCACGAGCTACGCGGTCTCCTGCCCAGGCGGGTGTACGAAAACCCCGGAATCGCTGTACGGGTTCGACCGGAACCGGTGTACGAAAACCTCCGGAGCACTCACCGGGGCGCGGACAGTTGATCTACGATCCCTTACCGATTTTTCGCCGCCGAGCGCGCACCGTTGGAGCCGGGAAGGAGGGCGACCTGCCTGACGGTGTGGCAGCGAGGAGTTTGCCGAGCAGCTTGCGTAGCTCGATCACTTCGGCGGGGCTGAGCGGTCCGCACAGTTGGTTCCCTACGGCATCGGCGAATACGGGCTGAGCATGGCGAAAGACCTGAGCGCCCGCCGGGGTCAGCGTGACGTGCACGGTGCGACGGTCCTCGCTGTCGCGGTGGCGGGCGAGCCAGCCGCGCTCCTCAAGGCGGTCGACGGTCTTCGTGACCGCGCTCTTGGCGATACTCAACAGATCGGCGATCTCGACCATCCGTAGCCGGCCGTCGGGGGCCATCGCCACCTGACAGAGGACCAGGTTCTCCGCCAGCGACAGCCCGGCGCTGTCAATCAGGACCCGATTGACGGCGCCGCGGATCACCGAGGTGGCCTCGGAGAGCTCCATCCACGCCTCCAACCCATCCGGGCGTCCCCCGTCCACACTACCCAGCATAGCCGGCCGTTGACAGGAGGACCATTCTCCTGGTAACGTTCTCTAGAGGATCATCCGCTAGCGAAGGAGTGTCCATGTTGCGGTCAGATCGAGCGGATGAACGTCGATCGAGGGCCACCGGTCCACTCCCACGTCTCCGGGAGGCTGCATCGGCCGTTGGGTCGGGCCACCAGCGCAACCGGGAGGCCGTCGAGCCAGTCCTGCGCCTCGGCATAGACCTCCTCGCCCTCCTGGTTCTCGTGGCCCGGCCGAACGAACGGTCGACCTCCGGGACCCTCACCGTGCTCCCATCGGACCGGCACGGCGACGGCGGAAGCTCGATGGCCTCAGGAGGGACGAGATGAGCGTCTTCTCCGACGACGAGTTGGTCTACCTCGCTGAGCGCAAGCTTGGTCGCCTGGCCACCATCGACCCACATGGAGTGCCCCACGTCGTGCCGCTGGGCTGGACCTACAACCCGGCCACCGACACCATCGACGTCGGCGGACGAGATTTCGCCCGCACCGCCAAGTTCCGCAACGTCGAGCGCAACCCCAACGTCGCCCTCGTCGTCGACGAGATCCTCCCACCGTTCCGGCCCAGGGCCGTGCTGATCCGCGGGCGGGGCGAGGCCCTCGGCGACGCCACTGGAGCCGACGGCACGCCCACTGGCCCGATCATCAGGATCTCGCCCTCCCAGGTCATCAGCTGGGGCCTCGACGAACCGTCCTGACCGCACTGGCCGGTTGACACAACGGCAACCCGCGGTTGTGCAGAACCGAGGCATCCGTAGGGTCGAGGTGAGATGCCGCGCCGCCGTCAGGTCAAGGCGGGGGCCCGGCTCGGGGCGACGGCCACCACGCCGTCCTCGACCCGGGCCATCCACGTGCGGACGCCGTCGGGAGCGGGGCCGTCGACCGCCTCGCCGCTGCGCACGTCGAAGGTGGCGCCGTGGAGCGGGCAGCGCAGGCACCAGTCGCCCACCGTGCCCTCGGCCAGCGAGCCGCCGGCGTGCGGGCAACGGTCGTCCACTGCGAAGAACGTGCCGTCCACGTTGACCAGGGCCAGGCGCGACCCGTGGGCCTCCACCGCCACTGCCGATCCGGGCGCTACGTCGTCGGGCCTGGCCACGTCCACCCACGGGCCGTTGTCCGGGGCCAGTGCCGGGGGCGGCGGCGGCGGGGGATCCTCGGGTTCGGGCCCGGTGCTCCACCGGTCCGCCATGACCGTCTCCAGGTGGGCGGCGAAGGCGTCCTCCCCCATGCGCCGCACCGTCTGGCCCAGCGCCTCGGCGCCGTGGCGCACCGACTCCCACACGCCGACGATCACCTCCACCGCGGCGGGCACGTCCTCGGCCGCCACCCGGCCCACCACCCGGCCGATGCGGCCGGCGTCGAGGTCGGCCCCCAGGTACACCTGGTAGCCGTCGCGTGCCTTGCCGCCCAGGCGGACCTTGGAGCCGGCCAGGCCGATGTCTCCCACCTGGTGCTGGGCGCAGGAGTTGGGGCAGCCCGACACGTGGACCCGCAGCGAGGAGTTGCGCCCCAGGGCGGCGCTCTCGAGCAGGGCGTGGCCGGCCACCGGCGCGGTGGTGATCCCCAGGGCGCAAACGGCCGAGCCCGTGCACGAGCGGACCGACGCCACGTGGGACTCGCCCAGGAGGTACAGGCCCCGGTCGAGCAGCGCGGTGCGCACGGCCGCCACGCCCTCCACGGCCACGTTGCGCAACACCACGTTCTGGTCGCGCGACAGGTTCAGGGCGCCGTCGGTCCACCGGTCGGCCAGGTCCGCCAGCAGGTCGAGGTCGGCCCCGTACAGGTCGCCGAGGGGGGCGTCCACCGTGACCAGGGCCCGGCCGGGGTGGCGTTGGGGACGCACGCCGGCGGACCAGCCGCCCGGGGGGACGACCCGGAGGATGTCGATGCGGTCGGCGTCGCCCAGCACCTCCACGGGGACCGGCGGGTCGTGGGGTCGCCGGCGGGCGGTCTCGAAGGCCTCCTCCCACGCCGCCCGGAACCCGTCCGCCCCGAGCCGCCCAACCACGTACTTCATGCGCCCCTTGGCGGGCGTGTCGAGGTCACCGAAGGCCACGAACACGTCCACCAGGGCCTCGGCGGCGGCCAGGGCGTCGGACCGCGGGACGAAGTCGGACAGTTTCACGGCCAGGTGGGGAGACTTGCCCAGGCTGCCGGCGCCCCACAGCTCGTACCCCGGCTCGCCGTCACGGACCACGGACACGAAGCCGCCGTCGTTGAGGAGGGCGTCGTGGCGGCAGCGGGGCGACCCGCCGAAGGCCAGGTTGACGCGGCTTGGGAGCTGGCAGTTCAAGGTGGCGGACCGGGCCAGGATGGCGTCGGACACCGCCCGGGCGTCGGGGAGGCAGTCGAAGGGCTCGTCCAGGCTGGCACCGGCGTCTTCGGAGCACATGACGTTGCGCATGGTGTGGCCGCACGACGACCGGGTGGACAGGCCCAGGCGGCCGATCTTCTCGATCACCGCCGGCACGTCCCGGTCGGCGACCCAGTGCAGCTCGGTGTTCTGGCGGGTGGTGAGGTGGACCCAGTCGTTGCCGTGGGCTCGGGCCAGGCGGGCCAGGCCCCGGGCCTGGCTGGTGGGCAGCACGCCGCCGGGGATGCGCATCCGCACCATGAACACGTGGGGCTGCTCCTGGGTGCAGATCCCCCACGTCTTCAGGGCGTAGCGGTCGTCGGGCGTGAGCCACCCGTCGCCCTCGGCGGCCAGGCGCTCGAGGTCCACGGGCAGGCCGCGCCGCTTGACTCTGGGGATGTCCGCTCCGGCCATGCCCCGAGGGTAGGAACCCGAGGTTGCCGGCAGGTGTGGGCGGTGTTTCGGAGATGCGAAGCCTGGCTCACAAGACCGCCACTCCAGCCGTGAGGCGCCGGGCGTCCACGGGTTCCGGTGGCGGGCTCGCAGGACCGACACCCGGTACGTCATGCGCCGGGCGCTCGTGGCCCGCCCCGCCAAGCCCGTCGGACTGGGCGGCTCAGCGGCGGGAGGCGCAGGTGATGCACAGGCGGGCGGCGGGCTTGGCCTCCAGGCGGGCGGGGGCGATCTCGCCGCCGCAGCCCTCGCAGGTGCCGTAGGTGCCGGCCTCCAGCTTGGCCAAGGCGTCCTGCACCTCGGCCAGGGACTCCTGCAAGGAGGTGGCCAGCACCTCGGCCTCGCCCCGCTCGGCCGTCACCTGGCTGGAGTCGGCGAAGTTCTGGTCGAACGAGAGGCGGCCCGACACCCCGTATCCCAGATCGGCCAGCTGGGAGCAGAGGTGGTTCAACTCGTGCTCGAGGGCCACACGTCGATCGACAAGGGCCGCGTCGTTGGGCACCGCGACCACCCTACTCCGACCCACGAACGGAGGCGCGCGGATGGGCCGCCTCGTAGACCCGTCGCAGCCGCTCGGTGGACACCCGCGTGTACACCTGGGTGGTCGAGATGGAGGCGTGGCCGAGCAGCTCCTGGACGACCCGGATGTCGGCCCCGTGGTCGAGCATGTGGGTGGCGCACGAGTGGCGGAGGACGTGGGGCGTGAGCTTGTCCCCGAGGCCCACCCGGTCGCCGTAGTGGTGGACGATGCCCCACGCGCCTTGGCGCGAGAGGCGCCCGCCCCTGGTGTTGAGGAACACGGCCTCGGCGTCGCGGCGGCGGGCCCAGCGGGCGGGCGTGAAGGCACCCCGCCCCGAAGGGGACAGCCAGGCGTGCAGAGCCTGGCGGGCCAGGCGGCCCACCGGCACCACCCGCTCCTTGGCTCCCTTGCCGAACGCCCGCAGGAGGCCGGCGTCCAGGTCGAGGTCGGCCAGGGAAAGGCCCACCAGCTCCGACACCCGCAGGCCGCAGGCGTACAGCACCTCGAGGATGGCCCGGTCCCGCCGGGCAGTGGCGTCCTCCCCCACCACCGCGCCCAGGAGGCTTGCCACCTCCGCCTCGCTGAGGGCCTTGGGCAGGCCGGCCGGCACCCGGGGCGGGCCGACGTCGCCCGCCGGGTTGCCCACCACCTGGCCCTCGTCCTCCAGAAAGCGGTGCAGGGCCCGCACCGACACCAGGGCCCGGGCCACCGACGCCGGTGCCCGGCCGGCGGCCCGGAGGAAGGCCAGGTAGTCCTCCACCACCGGCTCGGTCACCACCGACGGGGCCAGGCCCCGCCCGTCGAGGAACTCGCAGTAGGCGGCCAGGTCCCGCCGGTAGGCGGCCAGGGTGTTGGGCGACCGCCCCTTCTCCACCGCCAGCCAGGTGAGCAGCTCCTCGGCCTCGTCGGGAAGGGGCGTCACCCCGCCACGTCGGCCAGGAGGGCCAAGGGTTCGGCCGCCTCCCGGGCCAGCGCCTCCGCCACCGCCGGGTTCGTCACCCGCCCGGCCACGGTGGTCACGCCCCGGGCCAGAGCGGGGTCCCGGGCCACCGCCCCCCGCACGCCCAGGGTGGCCACCTCCACCAGGTACGGGAGGGTGGCGCTGGTCAGCGCGTAGGTGGACGTGTGGGGCACCGCTCCAGGCATGTTGCCCACCGCGTAGTGGATGACGCCGTGCACCACGTAGGTCGGCACCGCGTGGGAGGTCTCCCGGGTGGTCTCGATGCAACCG
Source organism: Acidimicrobiales bacterium (assembly GCA_046263055.1). Lineage (GTDB taxonomy): Bacteria > Actinomycetota > Acidimicrobiia > Acidimicrobiales > AC-14 > DATAQC01. Next base: position 7,500 of record JBHELO010000082.1, read on the forward strand.
CCCTGGTCGACGGCGATGTCAACTATCACCGACCCCGGCTTCATGCCCGCCACCATCTCCTCGGTCACCAGCACCGGCGCCCGGCCGCCGGGCACGAGCACTGCGCCGATGACGAGGTCGGCCCGGGCCACCGAGCGCTCGATCACGCCCCGGTTGGAGGCCAGGGTCATGATCCGGCCCCTGTGGATCTGGTCCACCCACCGCAGGCGGTCCAGGCTGCGGTCGAGCAGGAGGACCTCGGCCTCCATGCCCTGGGCGATCCACGCCGCGTTCCAGCCGACGTTGCCCGCTCCCAGGACCACCACCCGGGCGGGGCGCACGCCGGGAGCGCCGCCCAGCAGGACGCCCCGACCCCCGGACTGGCGCTCCAGGTGGTGGGCGCCGATCTGGGGGGCCATGCGGCCCGCCACCTCGCTCATCGGGGCGAGGAGGGGCAGGGCGCCGTCGGCCGCCTGCACCGTCTCGTAGGCCAGGGCGGTGACGCCGGCGTCGAGGAGGGCGGCGGCCACCGCTGGATAGGCGGCCAGGTGGAGGTAGGTGAACAGGACGGACTCGGGCCGCAGGCGGACCAGCTCGGCCGGCTGGGGCTCCTTCACCTTGACCACCAGGCCGGCGGCCCACGCGTCCTCGGCGTCCACCAGCTCGGCGCCCGCCGCCGCATACTCGGCGTCGGCGATGGACGAGTCCTGGCCGGCCCCCTGCTCCACCCGCACGCCGACCCCGGCGGCCACCAGCTCCCGCACGCCGTCGGGCGTGAGGGCGACGCGGTGTTCGCCCTCCTTGGTCTCCCGGGGCACGCCGACGTCCACGCCGTCACCGTACCGGCCACACGCCGGCGGCCGGCCGGGCGCCTACTCCAGCGCGTCCCGGGCCAGGGTGAGGCCCATGATGGACTTGGCGTCCATCAGCGTCCCGCTGGCGATGAGCCCGGGCACGTCGGCCAGCGCCACCTCCTCGACCGTCATGTGCCGCTCCTCGATCCCCTGGGCGGCGGCCGCCACCTCGGTGAGCTGGGTGGCGAGGTAGATCACCAGGTGCTCGTCACAGAACCCCGGGGACGTGTAGAGCTCGGCCAGCTTGTGCAGGCTTCCGGCCCGGCGGCCGACCTCTTCCTGCAGCTCGCGGGCGGCCAGCGCCTCCAGGTCCTCGCCGGCCACGTCCCGCTTACCGGCCGGGATCTCCAGCAGCTCCCGGTCGATGGCGGCCCGGTACTGGCGAAGCATGAGGACCGACGTCCCGCCGTCGAGGACGGGGACGACCGACACCGCCCCCGGGTGGTGGACGACGTCCCGCTCGAAGGTGGCGCCCGACGGATCGGCGAAGGTGGCCTGGCTCACCGTGATCAGGGCCCCCTCGAAGACCACCTGCTCGGAGAGCTTGCGGAACCCGGCGGCCACCTGCTCAGGCGGGGGCGGGGGCGGGGGC
>JBHELO010000083.1:0-21308 GCA_046263055.1 Acidimicrobiales bacterium
CGTTGCCGACGTCGCAGGGCAGCGAGGTGGTCGGGTAGTGCCCGGCCCCGGCCCGCAGCGCGCTGGGGCTGACGCCTTCCACCACCACCACGTCCACGCCGATGCTCGGGATCTTGATGCGGGTCAGCGAGTCACCGGTGCCCACCTTGCGGTCCCGGTAGGCCTGCTGGAGCTGGGGGCTGGCCAACTGCTTGGTGAGGCGGTCCTGGACCTTGCCCTGCCAGAGGTTGGTGGCGAACGGGTAGCCCACCAGGGCGACGCCGCCGAGGAGGAGGACCACCGACAGGCCGGACAGGAGGTGGCGGATCCACGGCTTGGAACGGAGAAGCTCGATCACAGCGTGCGGTCCTCTGTGGGCTCAGGCGGGGTGGGCCGCGGCGGCGAGGAGGCAGGGCCTCGAAGGCCCTCCGAGGGTACCGGACGGGACCGGCGGCCACGCATCGTGGTCACCGGCGGCGGGCCCGATCCCGACGGGCGGTCAGCGTCGGCCGCGGGCCAGCCGGCGGGTGGTGTAGGCCAGCACGACCAGGACCATGCCCAGGGGCAGGAACGGGGCCTCGGCACCGGTCTTGGCCAGCTCGGGGGCCACCGGCGAGGCCGGTGCGGCGGCCTGGGCGGTGATGACCGCCTTGGCCCCACCCACCGCCGACTCGGCGTGGGCCAGCTCGAGGACGATCCCCCCGCCGACGCCCTTCAGCAGCTGGAGGCTGACGCCGTCGGCCACCGCCCCGACTGTGCCGTCGGGGTTCTTGATCGTCCGCCCGGCACCCACCGAGATGGTGGACTCCAAGACGGTGCCGGCGAAGAGGGTGATGGGTGCCCCCAGGGCGACGGGCACGGTCGTGCCCAGCACCTTGAGGGTGAGCAGCGACGGGTCGAACGACGAGGCGCTGACGCCGGTGGTGCGGTCGAAGGTGGACGTGGCCGCCGCCGAGCCCAAGACGATGGAGAGGAGCGGGCCACCGGTCACGGTGAGACCGGGCAGCACGTCCACCTCGCCGCCCTTGGCGGTGGCCAGGGCGGTGACCTTGCCGGCGCTGGTGGTGACCCCCGAGGTCGACGACCCCACCGTGAGGGTGACGAGGTTGGTCACCTTCTGCAGGGCGGCCACCAGGCTGCTGACCGGGCTGGAGAGGTTGAGCCCCAGGCTGCCGAGCAGGGGGTCGAGCAGGCCGCCGAGCAGGGGCTGAAGCGTGCCGGTCACCGACCCGATGACCTGGTCGAGCATGGGGACGAGGGCGTCGGTGATGGGCTTGAGAAGCTGGAGGACGAGGTTGAGGAGGCCGAGCTCGATGTGGAGCACGTCGGTGGCGCTGGACGCGGTGGGCGCCCCGCCAGTGGTGGCGGCCACCGATGTGGAGCAGGCGGCGTCCACGGTGAGGATCCCGGCCAGGGGGATGTTGAGGCCGCAGGCCTTGGGAGGGGCCTGGCTGGCATTGGGTCCGGTGGCGTCGGCGGTGCTGGCGGTGGCGGCGATGAGGGCCAGGCCGGCACCGTCGGCGTGGGCCTTGGGCGACGAGTTGGCCAGGGCGGTGGTGCCGCCGGCGGTGACGTTGAGGCCGAGCACGCTCAGGTTCAGGGCGCGCCCCGCGGCCGTACCTGCGAACGCCTCGGCGCTGTTGGCCGATGCCGCCCCCGGGGCCGCCGACGCCAGGACCGCGCCGAGGATGGCGCCCGACAGTGCGAGCGCACCCAGTCGCCGCAAGTTCTTCACTCGTCCCCCTCTGTCTGCCCCAGAACGCTGATGGTGCCGACGACGCGAAACGACGTCGCCTGCCATCCACAGATGGCGCCAGTGTGTACCACGTCACAAGGGAGTTTCGCCGCAATGGGTGGTGGTTCCTGCCGGGGCGGCTGGGGGCCACCCCGGCAGGCTCCTCAGTGCTCCACCCGCATGGTGGCGGTGGCCTCCATGGTGACGTCACCGACCGCCGCCCCGACGAGGGGCACCCGGGTGGGGGAGCGGTAGCGGACATCGACGCGGACCCGGGTGCCGGCCCCGCCCCGGCCGCTGACGTCCACCTGGAGGCGGTCGGCCTCCAGGCCGGAGCCGGCCAGGGCGGCCTGGCGAGGGGCTCCGGAGGCGGCGTTGACCGCCGCCTCCCGGGCCGCCTCGCGGGCGGCGTGGACCACCAGCACCTGGTCCCGGGCCAGCAGCCCGACCTGGACCACGGCCAACATGACCATGGCCACCAGGGGGAGGACGAGGGCCAGCTCGACCGCCGCCTGCCCCCGGTGGCCCCGCCCGCGAGCTGGCGTCACTTCACCTTGCCGGTGATGGCGTTGAGGACGGCGTCGAACAGCTTGCCGATCAGGTCGGACTTGGTGGCCCAGGCCACGATGAGCAGGGCGATGGCGGCCGCCCCCAAAAGGACCAGGGCGTACTCGGCCGAGGTCTGGCCCCGCTCGTCGGGCCGGATGCGCCCGGTGGTGGGGTCGGTGAAGGCGCCCAGGCGGCGGTCGGCCAAGGCCAGGACGGCGGTGTGCAGTTGGACGTAGACGGCGAGCATGTCGCTCCTCTGGAGCTCGGTGTCGTTCGGCGGGGAAGCCGGAGGGGGAGGTCAGATGCGCAGCGACCGGACGGCGCTGGCGACGAGGGGGCCCACGGTGAGAAGCCCGAAGGCGGGCAGCGTGCAGGCCACGAGCGGGAAGAGCAGCTTCACGGGCACCTTGCGGGCCGCCTCCTCGGCCCGCCGCCGCCGGTCCCGGCGGACCTCGTCGGCCAGGCGCTCGAGACCGGCCACCAGCGGGGCGCCGTAGCGCTCGGAGGCCACGAGGGCGCCCACCAGGGGCCGGACCGCCTCGCCGGCCCGCGTCGGGAGGTCGTCGAGGGCGTCGGCCAGGCGGCGGCCGAGGGCCACCTCGTCCACCACCCGGGCCAGTTCGGCGGCCAGGGGGCCGGCGCCCCGGCGGGCCACCTGCGCGACCGCCAGCTGGACGGTGAGGCCGGCGCCCACGGCCAGGGTGAGGAGATCGACGACGTCGGGCAGGTCGGCGGCCAGGGCGGCAAGCCGGCGGCGCTCACCCCGCCCCGCCCGTACCCCGGGCAGGGCCCACGCCACCACCCCGGCCAGCGGTGCGGCGAGGGGCATGACCGGCAGTGCGGCCACGGCGGCGATGGTGGCCAGCCCCAGGCGGCGGGCGGTGGGTGGCGACGCCGGGCGGCGGGCCCGGCGCAACATCGCCGCCCCTAGGCGCTCGGCCAGGACGGCCGGCCACCGGGCGGCGACGGCGCCGCCGCCGGCGGGGACAGCGGGCCGGCCACCGGAGCGGGGTGACGGCGGGCCGGCCAGGGCCCGGACCCGGGCGGGCGCCGGCCGCAGACGGACGGCGACGGCCACGACCACCGCCGCCCACGCCAGGGGCAGGGCGGGGACCAGCATGCTCACGCCGTCACCCGGGACAAGCGGTTCATCCACACCCAGCCCAGCCCGTCGAGGGCGCCGCCGGCGGTGAGGAGCACGAACCCCCCGCCGGTGTGGAAGAGGAAGGTGGCGGTGCGGGGGTCGGTGGCGGCCGCGAACGCGCCGAACCCGAGCGGCGCCAGGCTGATGACGACGGCCGAGATCCGGGCCTGGGAGGACAGGGCCCGGACCTCGGCGAGCACGCCCAGGCGGTCGCGCAGGGTGGCGGCCACCCCGTCGACGGCCCGGGCCTGGGCCCCGCCCGTCTCCGCCCCCAGGCAGAGGGCGGCCACCGCCAGGCGGACGCCCGGCAACGGGCGCCGGTCGGCCAACCCTTCCAGGGCGCGAACCAGCGGTGCCCCCCGGCGGGCCTGGGTGGCCACTCGGGAGAGCTCGGCGCCCAGGGGGCCGGGGGTGCGTTCGGCCGCCTCCTCCACCGCCTGGCGCAGCGACGCCCCCGACCGCAGGGCCCGGGCCACTGCCTCGAGGGCCGCCGGGAGCCCGGCCTCCACCCGGGCGTCGCCCCGGCCCCGGCGGCTCCGGACGAACAGCCACGGACCGACGGCCGCCGCGCCGCCGCCCGCCGCCGCCACCGCCGGCCCGGCGGCCAGGGCGGTCACCCCGGCCACGACTGGCACGAACGCGCACCAGGCGGTGAAGGCCACGTCGGGCGCCAGGTCCAGGCCGGCGGCGGCCAGCGCCGGCGCCACCCGGTTCGGGGCGGAGAGCACGGGCGCCCTTCGGGCCGGCCCGCGGTGGCCGGCAGGCCCGCCGGCGGGGCCAGCACCGCCTTCCTGGCCACCGGCCGCCAGCCGGCGGACCACCGCCCCCCGCCGCCCGACGGCCAGCGCCTCCCGCAGGGCCACGGCGAGGGAGGCCACCAGCAGCGCGCAGACCAGGGCGGGGATCACGGCCGCACCGGGCCCCGCCGGCGGGGGGCGTCGAGCCACGCAGGATCGGCGGCGGGGGCCCCTGCCACCCGCCCCGGGCGGCCGGGCAGCGCCACCACGCCGTTGACGTCGGCCACCAGCCGGGTGCGGCCGCGGCCCGTCCCGCCCTCCACGATCTCCGCGACCTCGGTGATGCAACGGGCGCCACTGGGGGCCCGGGCCACCTGGACGACGAGGTCGAGCGCCGACTCGAGCTGGGTGCGGATGGCGTCGAGGGGGAGGTCGACGTCGCCCATCAGGACCATGGTCTCCAGCCGGCGCAGGGCGTCGGCCGGGCTGTTGGCGTGGCAGGTGGACAGCGACCCCTCGTGGCCGGTGTTCATGGCCTGGAGCATGTCGAGGGCTTCCGGCCCCCTGACCTCGCCCACCAGGATGCGGTCGGGGCGCATGCGCAGGGCGTTGCGCACCAGGTCGCGCACCCGCACCGCGCCCGCCCCCTCGGCGTTGGCCGGCCGGGCCTCCAGGCGCACGACGTGCTCGCCGGGCAGGCGGAGCTCGGCGGCGTCCTCCACCGTGACCACCCGCTCCCCGGCCGGGATGTGGCCGCCCAGGGCGTTGAGCAGCGTGGTCTTGCCGGCTCCGGTGCCGCCCGACACCAGCAGGTTCAACCGCGCCGTCACCGCCCACGCCAGCAGGGCGCAGGTACCGGGCCCGCCAAAGGCGTCCAGGCCGACGGGGCGGGTGCCGAAGCGGCGGATGGTGAGGCACGGGCCGTCCACCGCCAGCGGCGGGACCACGGCGTTGACGCGCGAGCCGTCGGGGAGGCGGGCGTCCACCAGGGGCGAGGACCGGTCCACCCGCAGCCCGAGCGGGCCCACGACCTTCTCGATGAGGTGGTCGATGGCGCCCGCGTCGAGGGCCAGGGGCACCCGTTCCAGGCGGCCGGCCCGCTCCACCCACACCCGGCCCGGCCCGTTGATCATCACCTCGGTGACGGCCGGGTCGGCCAGGAGGGGCTCGAGCGGCCCCAGCCCCTGCACCTCGGCCAGCACCTCCTCCACCACCCGGGCCCGGGAGGCGGCTCCCAGGAGCGGCGCCTCCTCGCCCACCAGTGCCGCCACCCGGTCGGGCAGGACGGCGCCCGAGCCCTCGGCCAGCAGCCGGGCGTGCACGCGGGCCCGGGCCCGGGCCGGGCTCAGGGCGTCACCCTGGCTGGCCGCCGCCGGCCGCGGAGCCGGACGGGGGCCCGCGCCGATGCCGACGGGAGTGCCGAGTGCCGGTGCGGGCACGGTCACGCCGCCTGGCGCAGCGAGCGCTCGAGGGCCCGGGGCACCCGGGTGCAGAGCAGGCCGGCGTCCACTGCCCGGGCCACGGCGGGGTCGTAGCCCACTTCGGCCCGCACCGGCACGCCCAGGACCCCCTCCACGTCGCGCCGGCCCAGTGACCGCCCTTCCTCACCCACCAGCACCACACCGCTGGGGCGGATGGGGGCGGCGAGGGCCCGGCGCAGCGCCAGGTAGCAGGGGCGGAGCACCAGCAGCGACACTCCCGCCCCGGCCGCCACGGCCAGGGCGGCGCCGCCGTCGGCCCGCCCACAGTCGGCCACCACCGCCCGCCGGTCGGCCCCGAGGGTGACGGCCAGCGCCTCGCCCCGCCGGGCGGTGGCCCCCGGGTTGGCCGGAGGCCCGGCCGGGAACCCATTGGCGCCGGCGCCCGAGCGGCTGGCCGCTCCCAGGGCCAGCAGGCGCAGGCAGGGGGAGGCGTCCACCTCCAGGCGGGCCAGGGCGTCGTCGGGGACCTCGGAGCCGGCGGCCAGCCAGTCGGACAGACCGGGCCCCGCCGGCTCGGGCACCCCCAGGGCGGCGGGAACGTCGCCCGCCAGGTCGACGAGGAGGGCCGAACCCTCGGACGCGGCCAGGACCAGGGCCAGGGCGGCGGATACGACGGTGGTACCGCAGCCACCCTTGGGCGACCAGCAGGCGATCAGCACAGGGACCCCTCCCCGGGGCGCGCGACATCAGGCCGAGGGGGAAGGGACGGCGGTCACCGTAGAGGGTGACGAGGGCGGGCGCAAGACCCGGGAGCCCGGAACGGGGCCGACCGGGCCGTAGCGACCAGGGAGCCGGCGCAGGGCGAGCCGGCGACCGGGCGCCGGCCCGGAGGCCGTCGAGGCGCGCCTAGGCGGCGCGGACCTTCTTGGCGGCCACTACGCCGAGGGCGACCAGCACGGCGACAATCACGAGCTTCTTCATCCCGTCACCCTACCCCCGGGGGCCGGAGGAGGGAAGAGCCGGTGTCGGGCGCCGCCCTCCCCGGGCGGGTGGCGGAGGTGGACGGGAATCGAACCCGCCGGACGGGGAGCACCCGTCCCAGCCGCTTTGAAGGCGGTGGGGCCCACCAGGCGCCCGGACACCTCCGCCGGCCACCCTACCGGGTGGCCGCTCGATCGGTCGGTGGTGCCCGACGGTGGCGGGCGCTCGGCTCAGACGGCGAGAAGGTCGCGGGCGCCGGTGTCGCTGGAGGGGTGGCGGAGCTTGGACATGGCTCGGGCCTCGATCTGGCGGATGCGCTCCCGGGTCAGGTTGAAGTGCTCGCCCACCTCCTCGAGGGTGCGGGGCTCGCCCCGGTCCAGCCCGAAGCGCAGGCGGAGGATCTCCCGCTCCCGCTCGTCGAGGGGGCCCAGGAGCTTGGCGATCTCCTCGGGCAGCAGGGCGGTGGCCGCCACCTCGAAGGGCGACTCGGCCGAGCGGTCCTCGACCACGTCGCCCAGCTCGGCGTCGCCGTCCTCGCGCAGGGGCTCGGAGAGCGACAGCGGCTCGGCCGCGAAGCGCAGGGCCTCGGTGACCTTGTCCTCGGGCATCTCCACCTCGGCGGCCAGTTCCGAGAGGGTGGCCGGGCGCCCGAGCTTCAGCTCCAGGCGGGCCCGGGCCTTCTGGAGGCGGGCCAGGGTGTCACCTGCGTGCACCGGCAGGCGGATGGTGCGGCCGGTGTTGGCGATGCCCCGGGTGATGGCCTGGCGGATCCACCAGGTGGCGTAGGTGGAGAACTTGAACCCTTTGCGCCAGTCGAACTTCTCGACCGCGTGCATGAGGCCCAGGTTCCCCTCCTGGATGAGGTCGAGGAGGGGCAGGCCGGACGCCTGGTACTTCTTGGCGATGGAGACGACGAGCCGCAGGTTGGACTTCACGAAGGTGGACTGGGCCAGCACGCCCTCCTGGGCGACCCGCCGCAGCTCGCGCTTCTTGCCCTGCGACAGGCCGCTCCCGTCCGTGTCGACCTGGCAGCGCGCCGAGTTGCCCGCCTCGATGGCCTTGGCCAGGCGGACCTCGTCGTCCTTGGTGAGCAGCGGGTACTGCCCGATGTCGGTGAGGTAGAGGCGGACGAGGTCTTCCTCGTCGCGCTCCACACGCTCCTTCGGCAAGGTGACTACCTTCTTCGTATCGATCGTGTGGGTGGCTGCAGGTACCCGTACGAACGTCGGCGGTGACGCGACGATTCCGGCCGGCCGGGACCTGCAGAGGCGTTCATCATTCTACCCGAGCGGTCAAGGGGGGGACCCGTCGTCCCCTTCGACAGCATCTCATGACTTCTGAGCGTCGGCAAGCCCGAGCATGGCACCCGGCCCCCCGGCCGGGATCCGCAGCTCCGGTCCCGGTGACGTCGACCCGCCCGGGTCGGGGGCCAGGCCGACGGCCACGACCGCCGCCTCCTCCTCGTCGGCGGCCACCCGCGTGGCCCACCGGACGGTGGCCCCGTCGGCCAAGGGGTGGGCGACGGCGATCCGGGCCCGGTAGGCGGCCACCAGGGCGGGCAGCAGCACGCCCCCGACCGCCTGCAGGCGGGGGGCGGTGCCGTCCAGGGCGGCCAGGGCGTCGAACAGGGCGGCCACCTCGGGCGAGGCGGCCACGGCCAAGGTGTCGGGGTCCAGGTGCGCCACCCGCGGTTGGCGGTCGTGCCACCCGGCGGCGTGGTCGGCGTGGCGGCGGCTGCGCACGGCCCAGAACGCCTTGGCCCGAGGATGGGGTTCGGCCTGGACCCAGCCCCCCACGACCTCGAACAGGCGCCCCTCCAGCCATCTCGCATGGCCCGCCACCCGGGCCGCCTCCACCAGCGGGAGAAACGGCCGCTCCCGGCTCGGCCCCGAAGTGCCCAGTGGCCCGGGACGGCTCAGTGGCCCGGGACCGCTCAGTGGTAGTGGTTGGTGATCGGGAGGCGGCGGTCCTTGCCGAACGCCTTGGGCGTGACCCGCACGCCGGGCGGGGCCTGGCGGCGCTTGTACTCGGCCTTGTCCACCAGGGCCACCACCCGGCGCACCAGCTCGGGGTCGAAGCCCGCCTGCTCCAGGGCCCCGGCCGTGGTGTCGCCCTCGATGTAGGCCTCGAGCACCGGGTCGAGCTGGTCGTAGGGGGGCAGCGACTGGTCGTCGCGCTGGTCGGCCCGCAACTCGGCCGACGGCGGCTTGTCGAGCACCGACTCGGGGATGGGCGGGTCGTCGCCGTCCCTGGCGTTGCGGTGGCGGCACAGCTCGTAGACGAGCGTCTTGGGCACGTCCTTGATCACCGCGAACCCGCCCGCCATGTCGCCGTACAGGGTGGCGAACCCGGCCGCCATCTCGCTCTTGTTGCCGGTGGCCAGCACCATCCAGCCGAACTTGTTGGAGAGAGCCATGAGCACGACGCCCCGGGCCCGGGCCTGGACGTTCTCCTCGGTGAGGTCCTCGTCCACGCCGTCGAACGACGGCCCCAGCATCTCCAGGAAGGCGGCGTGGGCGGGCTCGATGGCGATCACCCGGAAGTCCACGCCCAGGTCGTCGGCCAGGGCCCGGGCGTCGTCGTTGGACCCCGAGGTGGAGAAGCGCGACGGCATGGCCACGCCGTGCACGTGCTCGGGCCCCAGGGCGTCCACCGCCACCACCGCCACGAGCGACGAGTCGATGCCGCCGGAGAGGCCGATGACGACGTCGGTGAAGCCGTTCTTGGTGACGTAGTCCCGGGTGCCGAGCACCAGGGCGTCGTAGACCTCGGCCACCTCGTCGAGGGGCGGGGCCAGGCCCGGTGAGCGGGCCGGCGGCCCGGGGTCGCGGCAGTCGGTGCTCACGGTGGTGGCGGCCAGGGGCGGGGCGACGGCCCGGCCCCGGGGGTCGAGGAGGCGCTTGCGGAACACCGGGCGCACGTCCACGTCCACCACCATGACCGCCTCGGTGAACTGGGGGGCCCGGGCCACCAGGCGGCCGTCGGCGTCCACCACCAGGGATGCGCCGTCGAAGACCAGCTCGTCCTGGCCGCCGACCAGGTTCACGTACACCAGCGCGCACGACGCGTCGGCCGCCCGGGTGGCCAGCATGCGCTCGCGCTCGGCCAGCCGCCCGGCGTAGAAGGGCGAGGCGCTGACGTTCACGATCAGCTCGGCGCCGCCCGCCGCCTGGTCGGTCATGGGACCGGTGGGCGCCCACACGTCCTCGCACACGGTGACCCCGACCCGCACCCCGCCCACCACGAAGAGGGTGGGGTCGCCGGGGCCGGCCGCGAAGTAGCGCTGTTCGTCGAACACCGAGTAGTTGGGCAGCAGGCGCTTGCGGTAGACGCCCCGCACCTCGCCCCCGGCGCACACCGCGGCGGCGTTGTAGAGGTCGCGCCCGGCGTCCACGAACCCGACCACCGCCGCACACCCGCCGGTGCGGGCGGCCAGCTTCTCCAGGGCGGCCCGGTTGTCGGCCACGAACCCGGGCTTGAGCAGGAGGTCCTCGGGCGGGTACCCGGGGATGGCCAGCTCGGGGAACACGGCCAGGTCGGCGCCCGCCGCGTCGGCCTCGTCGAGCGCCCGCCCGATGGCCTCCACGTTGCCGTCCAGGTCGCCCACCACCAGATCGAGCTGGCACGCGGCGACACGCAGACGGGCCACACGGGAAGCCTATGCCGGGCTGGGAGACTCGCCGGCGTGCACGGGCCCCGGCTGCGCAAGGCCATCGACCGGTCGGCGGCACCGGCGGCGGTGGGGGTGGCGCTCGACCGACTGGCCGAGCGGCGGCCTGGCGCCGACGACCTCCTGGAGGAGGACGACGGCCTGCGGTCGGCCCTGGTGGCGGTGCTGGCCGCCAGCCGCTCGCTGGGCGATCTGTGCCTCTCCGACGCCCGGGCCCTGGACGTGCTCGCCCGCCTGGACGAGCGGCCGGCGCACGACGGCCCGTCCACGGTGGACGCCCTGGCCGGGTGGAAGCGCCTGGAGCTGTTGCGGGTGGCGGCGCGCGACCTGGTGGGGCTGGACGACCTCCCCACCGTGGGGCGGGCACTGGCCTGCCTGGCCGCCGACGTCCTGGACGGCGCCTGCCGCCTGGCCGCCGGGGACGACGGGGAGGGCGACCCCGGGCTGGCCGTCATCGGCATGGGCAAGCTCGGGGGCTGCGAGCTCAACTACGCCAGCGACGTCGACCTGCTGTTCGTGGCCCGCGACCCGGCGACCGCCGACCGCCGGGCCCGAGCCGTCCTGGGCGCCGCCCGGGCGTGCTTCCGGGTGGACGTCGACCTCCGTCCCGAGGGACGGGACGGCCCGTTGGTGCGGTCGCTCCCGTCCTACGAGGCCTACTGGGACCGGTGGGCCCAGACGTGGGAGTTCCAGGCCCTGCTCAAGGCCCGCCCGGTGGCCGGCGACCCCGGGCTGGGCGACGCCTTCGCGACCAGCGCCGGGGGTCGCCTCTGGAGCCGGACGTTCACCTCCGACGACCTGCGGGCGGTGCGGACCATGAAGGCCCGGGCCGAGGAGGACCTGGCCCGCAAGGGGCTGGCCGACCGGGAGGTGAAGCGGGGCCGGGGCGGCATCCGGGACATCGAGTTCGCGGTGCAGCTGCTCCAACTGGTGCACGGCGCCCACGACCCCGCCCTGCGCTCGCCCACCACCCTCGACGCCCTGGCCGAGCTGGGCAGCGCCGGGTACGTGGACGCCGACGACGCCCGGGCCCTCGACCACGCCTACCGCCTGTTGCGCACGGTCGAGCACCGCCTGCAACTCGTGCACGAGCAGCAGGTGCACGTGGTGCCCACCGACGCCGCCGCCCTGTCCCGCCTGGCCCGGGTGATGGGGTACCGGGACAACGCCGAGGGGACGGCCGGCGAGCTGCTGGTGCACTACCTTCGCCGCCAGCAGGCGGCGGTGCGGTCCATCCACGAGCACCTCTTCTTCCGGCCCCTGCTCGACGCCCTGCTCGCCGGTGCCGGACCGGCGGCCGGGCCGGCGCGGCCCGAGGCGGGTACCGTCCGCGGCCCGGGTGTCGCCGGTGACGGGAGGGCGGCGGCCTCCACCGGGGCGCTGTCACCGGAGGTGGTGGAGGCCCGCCTGGCCGCCTTCGGGTTCACCGACGCCCGGCGCACGCGCCAGGCCCTGGCCGAGCTGACGCGCGGCCTGACGCGGTCGTCGCGCCTCATGCAACAGCTCCTGCCCCTCCTCCTGGGCTGGCTCTCGGAGTCGCCCGACCCCGACCTGGGCCTGCTCGGTCTGCGCCTGCTGACCAGCGGCGAGCACCGCGCCGGTGAGCTGGCGGTGGCGTTCCGGGAGTCCCCCGAGGCGGCCCGCCGGTTGTGCGTGCTGGTGGGCACCAGCCGGCGGCTGACCCAGACCCTCGAGCACCATCCCGACCTCATCCTCGCCCTGGGGGAGCCCGACGGCATGGCCACCAGGGACCCCACCGACCTCCTCGAGGGGGCGGACGCCGCCCTTGGCTGGCGTAGCGGGCCGGGCGAGCGCCAGCGCGGGCTCGAGCGGTTTCAGCGGCGGGAGGAGCTGCGGGTGGCGGCCGCCGACGTGCTGGAGCTGACGCCGCCGGATCACGACCCGGTGCGCATCACCGGCGCCCGCCTCACCGAGCTGGCGGAGACGTGCGTCCGAGCCGCCCTGGCCGCCCTGTCGCCGTCCCTTCCCTTCGCGGTGGTGGCCATGGGCCGGTTCGGGGGCGGCGAGCTGTCCTACGCCAGCGACCTCGACCTCCTCCTGGTCTACGACGGGTCGGCGAGGGCCGACTTCGAGGCGGCCGAGCACGTGGCCGCCGGGCTCCTCGAGTTCCTCTCCGGCCCGACCCCGGCCAGCCGGGTCTACGCGGTGGACGCCGACCTGCGGCCCGAGGGCAAGGACGGGCCCCTCGTGCGCAGCCTGGACAGCTACCGGGCCTACTACGACCGCTGGGCCCAGGTGTGGGAGCGCCAGGCCCTGGTCCGGGCCCGGCCGGTGGCGGGCGACGAGGAGCTCGGCCGGCGCTTCTGCGACCTCGTCCACCCCCATGTGTGGCGGGACCCGTTCCCGGAGGCGGACGCCCGCGAGATCAGGCGGATGAAGGCCCGCATCGAGCGGGAGCGCATCCCCGCCGGCGAGGACCCCCAGTTCCACCTGAAGCTGGGGCGCGGTTCGCTGTCGGACGTGGAGTTCACCGCCCAGTTGCTGCAGCTGCAGCACGGGGTGGAGGCGCCCGCCACCATGGAGGCGCTGGAGCGCCTGGAGGCGGCGGGGGCGCTGGCCGCCGCAGATCGGGCCGTGCTGGCCGAGGCGTACCGCTTCTGCGAGCGCACCCGCAACCGCTGGTTCCTGGTGAAGGGTGCGCCCGACGACTCCCTCCCGCGGACCCCGGAGAACCTGGCCCGCCTGGCCCGCTCCCTCGGGACGACGCCCCAGGACCTGCGGGACGGCTACCGCCGGGTCACCCGGCGGTCCCGAGCGGTGGTGGAGCGCCTGTTCTACGGCAAGGCGTGACGCCGTCCGAGATCACAGGGTAGGCCGACCATTTGGCATCAAAGGGTTTCGCTGTGTAACAATGAGAGGGCTATGGAAGGCGAGCCACTTGGACGGGCCCTGGGGCTGACGGCCAAGGCCATGCGCGAGCGGTTCGACCAGCAGCTGGCGGCGGTGGGGTCGTCGCTCGTGTCGTGGCTCATCCTGCGGGCGGCGTCCGACAACCCCGGCATCAGCCAGCGCCAGCTGGCCGCCCTCCTCGGCATCGAGGGCCCCACCCTCACCCATCACCTGGACCGCGTGGCCGCCGACGGGCTGGTGGACCGGGCCCGCCACCCGGCCGATCGCCGGGTGATGACCGTGTCGCTCACCGCCGCCGGCAAGCACCACCTGGGCCGGGTCACGGCCCACGCCGAGCGACTCGACGCCGAGCTGCGGAGCCTGCTGAGCGAGCGGGAGCTGCGGACCACGCTGCGGGTTCTCAACCGCCTGCGCGACCACTACACGAAGGAGACCGATGCCCAGCACCCAGGTCACTGACGTTCGGCCCGCCGAGGACGCGGGCACCGGCGAGGAGGTCATAGTGACCCGGGAGCTGACCAAGGTCTACCCGGGTACCGACTTCAAGGCGGTCGACTCCCTGGACCTCGCGGTGCACGCCGGGGAGATCTTCGGCCTGCTCGGACCCAACGGGGCGGGCAAGACCACGACCGCCGGCATGCTGACCACCCGGGTCATCCCCACGTCGGGCACCGCCCTGGTGGGCGGGGTGGACGTGGTGGCCCACCCGGCGGTGGCCAAGCAGCGGATCGGCGTGGTGGCCCAGCAGAACACCCTGGACCGGGCCCTCAGCGTCTGGGAGAACCTGTACTACCACGGCCGCTTCTTCGGCATGCCGGCGCGTGACTCCAAGGCGGCGGCCGACGGGCTGCTCGAGAAGTTCCATCTGGCCAAGTGGGGGCCGGCGCCCGTCCACGCCTTGTCCGGCGGCATGGCCCAGCGGCTGATGGTGGCCCGGGCGATCCTCCACAAGCCCGACATCCTGTTCCTCGACGAGCCCACCGCCGGCCTCGACCCCCAGAGCCGCATCGCCCTGTGGGACATCCTCGGCGAGCTGCACGCCGAGGGCCAGACCATCCTCCTCACCACCCACTACATGGAGGAGGCCGACCAGCTCTGCGACCGCCTGGCCATCATGGACCACGGCCGCATCCTGGCCCTCGACACGCCGGCCGGCCTCAAGGCGTCGGTGGGCGCCGACTCCATCGTGACCGTCCACGCCGACGGCGACCTCGGCGCCCTGGCCGACCTGCTGGTACGGGAGGTCGACGGCATCACCGACGCCATCGCGGTGGAGGAGACCATCCGGGTCCACGTGCGGGGCGCGGCGTCCGTGCTCCCGCCCATCGTCATCGCCGCCGAACGGGGAGGCTTCGCGGTGAGCGACCTGTCCGTGGCCGAACCGACCCTCGAGACCGTGTTCATCAACCTCACCGGCAAGGAGCTCAGAGACTGATGGCCGTCGCCGCCCCTCCCACGCCCGCCCCGCCCACCTACGCCGGCGCCCGCCGGGGCCGCTCGGCGGCCGAGGCCAGCCGCTCGGCCCTCGCCGGCCTGCTGCTGCGCGACCTGGCCGTGCTGCGCAAGAACGTCGGCGAGTTCATCGGCCGCACGCTGATCCAGCCGTTCCTGCTCGTGTTCGTGTTCCTCTACGTCTTCCCCAAGATCGGCCAAGGCATCGGCAGCGGCCGGGGTGCCGCCGGCCAGGCCCAGTTCGCCACCGCCCTTGTGGCCGGCGTGGTCGGGCTGTCGATCTTCTTCCAGGGCGTGCAGGCGGTGGCCCTCGTGCTGGCCACCGAGTTCGGCTACACCCGCGAGATCGAGGACCGGGTGCTGGCCCCCATGCCGGTGTGGCTGGTGGCCATGGCCAAGGTGGCGTCGGCTGGCATCCAGGGCCTCATCGCGGCCGTGCTCGTGTTCCCCATCGCCGCCGTCGTGCACGCCTCGGGGGTGGCCGCCCACCTGACCGTGCACTGGCCGATCCTGATCACCCTCATGCCGATCGCCTGCATCATGTGCTCGGGCATCGGCCTGACGCTCGGCACCCGGGTGGAGCCCCGCAACATCGGCGCCATGTTCGGGTTCATCATCCTGCCCGTCACCTTCCTGGGTGGGACGTACTACCCGTGGACGTCGCTCAGCCACGTGACGGTGGGCGGCTTCCCATGGCTCCAGACCCTCGTGTGCCTGAACCCCCTGATCTACGTGACCGAAGGCTTCCGGGCCGCCCTCACCACCCAGCCCCACATGCACCTCTACGTCATCTACCCCGCCCTCCTCGGGTTCGCCGCCCTGTGGCTGTACCTCGGCATCAAGGGCTTCTACCGGCGGGTGGTGGCGTGATGGGAGCGGCTTCCCAATGGTTGACAAGTGGCCCTGGTCCACAGGTGATGGCGGTTGACAAGGGGTTGCGGTTGACCGCCGGTTGCGCTATCCTCCGGCCATGGCCAAGGTGCTGCGGCTGGACGACCTGACCTCCGGAGGACCGGGCCATGCGGCGCGCACGGTGGTCGGCGCCCTGTCGGGCACCGGCGTCACGTCCGAGTGGCTCGACCGGTTCCTGACCGAGCTCGACCACCTGGCCGAGCGCAGCCACCTGGGGCGGGTGCTCGACACGTGGGGCGTCTCCAAGGCCGAGGCCGGGCGGCTGTTCGGCGTCTCGCGCCAGGCCGTCGACAAATGGCTCCAGCGGGGCGTCCCCGCCGAGCGGCGGGTGGCGGTGGCCGACCTGGAGGTGGTCACCGACCTGCTGCTGCGGTTCGTCAAGCGGGAACGGGTGCCAGCCGTCGTCCGTCGGCCGGCCGACCGCCTGGGCGGGGCCAACATGCTCGACCTGGTGGCCCAGGGCCGCACCGCCGACCTCGTCGCCTACACCCGGGAGATGTTCGACCTCCGTCGCCTGCCCGCCTGATGCGGGTGGAGGCCCTCGACCCCGGCCACGACTGGCTGCGGGTGGTCGACCCGGCGTGGCCCGACCCGCTCGACGCCTCCTACGCCCCGATGGTCGGCGCCCGGTGGACGCCGGTGGGCGGCCCCGACACGCTCTACTTCAACGTCGACGAAGCCACCGCCCGGGCCAACGTCCGCCGCCTCCTGGCCGGCTACTCCGTGGCCCCCGAAGACCTGGACGACGACCGGGGCTTTGCCCTGGTGACGGCCCGCCTGCCCAGCGGCCAGCGGGCGGCGGACGCCCATACGCCGCTCGGCCTGGCGGCCATGGGCCTGCCGGTGACGTACCCGCTGGGGGCTGACGGCCGGGAGGTCGGCCACGAGGTCTGCCGACCCCTCGGCCAGGCCGCCTTCGACGCCGGCCTGGACGGGGTCCGCTGCCGCTCGGCCGCCACTCCCGACGGTGCCGGCCGGGAACTGGGCTGGTTCCCACGGGGCCGGGCCCGCCCCCGCCGGCGAGGCAGCCAGCGGTTCGCCGACTGGTATTACTGACGGCTCCCGGTCCGGTCATGCCCTGGCCGGTCCGGCCGGGCGCCGGACCCGGTGGTGCTGCACATCGTGGAGAACGGGGCCGGGCGCATTGGTCGGCGCCAACCGAGTCCTCCATGATTCGGTACCGTCGGTCCATCGCCAGGGTCGACCTCCGCAACCCCGACAACGTGGCCGGGGACTGGTTCGTCGACACCCGTTGCATCGACTGCGGCACCTGCCGGGAGATCGCGCCGGAGCTGTTCGTCGAGGCCCCCGGCGGGTCGGTGGTGGGCCACCAGCCCGTCGGCACCGAGGACGTGGATGCGTGGCTGGCGGCGCAGGCGTGCCCGACCACCTCCATCGGCACGCTGTCCCGGCGTCCCCGTCCCGGCCGGCTCTACCCGCGCCCGGTGGAGCCCGGATCGGGGGTGTTCGACCTCGGCTACTGCTCGGAGGACAGCTTCGGCGCGTCGGCGTGGCTGGTCGTGCGCCCGGCCGGCAACGTGCTCGTGGACTCGCCCCGGTTCACCGAGGCGCTGGCCCGCCCGATCGCCGATCTCGGCGGCGTTCGCCACGTGGCCCTGACCCATCGCGACGACGTGGCCGACGCCCGGCGGTGGGCGGAGCGCTTCGGCGCCAGGACGTGGATCCACGCCGACGACCGCGCCGCCGCACCGTGGGCCACCGACGTGCTGACCGGGGAGCAGGAGTTGCAGGCCGGCGTCCTCGCCATCCCCGTGCCCGGGCACACCAAGGGATCGGTGGCGTTCCTGGTCGACGGCCGCTGGCTCTTCACCGGCGACTCGCTGGCGTGGAGCCACGAGCGCCAGGACCTGACCGCCTTTGGCGGCGCCTGCTGGTACTCGTGGACGGCCCAGGCGGACTCCCTGGCCCGCCTGGCCGATCGGCACCGGTTCGCCTGCATCCTCCCCGGCCACGGCGCCCGCCACCTGGGCGACGCGGCCGACGTCCACGATCGGCTCGTCCGCCTGGTGGCCCGCATGCGGGGCTGAGGCGCCAGGCGCCAAGGGCCGCCCCCCACGGCCCGGTGGGCACCGCCGGGCTCGGGCGCCACCGCCGCCGCCCCGACCGATCTCCCGCTTTCGAGTTTGCATCGGTGCCGGAGACCGGGCACCACGGCGCGCCGGCGGCGGGTACGCCGTCCTATGTGCGGACGGCACCTATTGCCGCTCGGCCGTCGGCGGGATAAGCAACGGGGTCCCCCGGGAGAAGGAGCGGTTCCATGGACCAGGACGACTCGACTCGTCGACTCGTCGACTCGTACCTCGATGCCGAGATCTCGCGCCGCCAGCTCGTCGAGGGCGCGCTCAAGCTGGGCTTCTCGGCCACCGCCGCGGCGGCCTTGCTGGCGGCCTGCGGCGGGTCGTCCAAGAAGGCCGCCAGCCCCGCCACCACGGCTGGCAAGCAGCTCGCGGGGAAGGTGCAGATCCTCGTTGGCTTCGGCACCGGGAACTCGCCGGCCCAGCTTCCCGTCCAGTCGGCGCTGGCCTCGGCCTTCACGGCCGCCCACCCGGCGGTGAGCATCGACTTCCTGCGAGTGCCCACCGGCTCCACGGACGCGGCCACCAAGCTCACGACCCTGATCGCCGGCGGCCAGCCGCCCGACATCGTGCTCCCCGCCGGCCTCTTCGGCATCTCCAAGTTCGTCGACCAGAACGTGTGGCTGGACCTGCGGCCCTTCTTCGACCGCGACGGCATCACCCTGGACCGGTTCCTCCCCGAGACCGCCACCGCGGCCCGGGTCACCAACTACTTCGGGCCCAACGGGACGGGAATCATCGGCGTCCCCATCGACGTGCACGACCACGCCTTGGCCTACAACGAGGAGCTGCTCTCCAAGGCCGGCGTTGCCGCGCCGCCGACCTCGTGGTCCGACGCGTCCTGGACGCTGGAGGGCAAGTTCCTCGACGCGGCCCGGGCCCTGACGGTGGACTCGGCCGGGAAGCACCCCACCGACTCGGGCTTCAACCCCGACAAGATCACCCAGTACGGGCTCGGCAACTTCTTCCGGGAGACGGTGTTCTACGATTTCGGCGGCCATCTGTACGACGACGCCACCCGCAAGGCGCAGTTCAACACGCCAGGATCGGTCGCCGGCATACAGTTCGCCGCCGACCTGGTCAACAAGCACCACGTGCTGCCGTCGGACACACAGGTCGCCACGCTCGGCGCCGGCGGTGGGAAGGGCAACGAGGCGCAGTTCGCCTGGCGCCAGGGGAAGCTGGCCATGATCGACATGTGCTCGTGCAACCTGAAGACGCCCTACGGCACCGACGTGCCCTTCTCCTGGAAGGCGGCCGCCCTGCCCGCCGGCCCGGCCCGGCGCTTCGGCTTCCTCAACCTCGACGTGGGCGCCATCGTGGCCGCCAGCCCGAACCACGACCTGGCGTGGGAGGTCCTCAAGTTCCTCGCCGTCGACCCGACCAACGAGCGCAAGCTGGCCTACGACAGCTACGGGGGCATCCCCCCGCTGAAGGAGGACGAGGCCGCCTTCGCCGACGGGATCGCCCACGACCTGCCCAACGTGGACCCCAAGGTGTGGCTCGACGGCTTCCCGAGCTCGTCGCCCGAGAACGAGGCCTGGTTCCCGGCGTTCTCGGAGGTGAACGACCTCATCGGCAAGTCGTTCGACTCGATCATGGGCGGCACCCCGGCGAGCACGGCCATGCCCCAGCTGCAGACCCAGGCCCAGGCGAAGATCGACGACTGGTTCAAGACGCACAAGCTCCCGCACTGACGCCCCGTCGGTGACGGCGGGAGGGCGGGCGCCGGGGCAACGCCGGGAGCGCCGCGCCGCGTGGCTGTTCCTGTCGCCGTGGGCCCTGGGCTTCGCGGCCTTCACCGCCGGCCCCATGCTGCTCTCCCTCGTCGTCTCCTTCACCGACTATCCGGTCCTGCACCCGGTCGACACCCGCTTCGTCGGGCTGGCCAACTACCGGGCCGCCCTCACCGACCACACCCTGGCCCACTCGGTCACGGTGACGCTGCTCTACGTCGCCATCGCCGTTCCGGCCGACCTGGTGGTGGGCCTCGTGCTGGCCCTCATCCTCAACGTGCGGGCCAAGGGCGTGGGCGTCTTCCGGACGGTCTTCTTCCTACCGGTCATGATCGCCGGGAGCGGGGGAGCCTCGGTGGCGGTGGCCCTGCTGTGGCTGTGGCTGTTCCAGCCGCGCTACGGGCTGCTCAACTACCTGCTGTCGCTGGTGCACCTCCCGCCCCAGCTCTGGGTTTACTCGACCCGCCTGGTGGTGCCGTCGCTCGCCCTCATCAGCCTGTGGGGCGTGGGGCGCTCCATGCTGATCTACCTGGCCGGCCTGCAGGGCCTGCCGTCCGACGTGTTGTGGGCCGCCCAACTGGACGGCGCCTCGAGCTGGCGACGCTTCTGGCGGGTGACGCTGCCTCTGCTGTCGCCCACGATCTTCTTCAACCTGGTGCTCGACCTGGTCTTCGCCCTCCAGACGTTCACCCAGGCCTACGTGGTGACCCAGGGCGGGCCCGGTGACTCCAGCCTCTTCTACATGCTGTACCTGTACCGCAACGCCTTCTCCTACTTCCGCATGGGGTACGCCTCGGCCCTGGCCTGGCTGCTGTTCGCCTTCACCCTCGCCCTCACCGCCGTGCTGTTCCGCACCGCCCGGTCGTGGGTGTTCTACGAGGGCGCCCGGTCGTGAGCCCTGCCCTCCTCCAGCCCCGGACGCTGGCCGGCAGCCGCCGGCGCCAGCTCGTGGCCGTGTACGCGGTGTCGGTGGTGGGCTGCGCGGCGGTGCTCGTGCCGGTCCTGTGGATGCTGTCCACCGCCCTCAAATCGGACAACGCGGTGTTCTCCGTGCCGCCGCAGATCCTCCCTCGCTCGCCCACCCTCTCCAACGTGGGGACCGCCACCCGCCTGATCCCGTTCTGGCACTATGCGGCCAACAGCCTGGTGGTTGCCGGCCTCGGTTCCATAGGCACGGTGGTCTCTGCCGCCCTCGTGGCCTACCCCTTGGCCCGGCTGCGGGCCCCCGGGCTCGGCGTGGTGTTCGTACTGGTGCTGGCCACCATGCTGCTGCCCCAGCAGGTGCTGCTCATCACCCAGTTCTTGATCTTCAAGCGCCTCGGTTGGTACGGCACGTACCTCCCCCTCATCGTCCCCTCCTTCCTCGGCGGCGGGGCGTTCAACATCTTCCTGCTCCGCCAGTTCTTCCTCACCCTTCCCTCCGAGCTCGACCAGGCGGCGCTGGTCGATGGCGCCGGCTACTGGCGCATCTTCTGGCGGATCATCCTGCCCCAGTCGGTGCCCGCCCTCCTGGCCGTCGGCATCTTGGACTTCGTGTCCAAGTGGAACGACTTCCTCGGCCCTCTCATCTACCTCAACCGCACGTCGAGCTACACCCTCCCGCTCGGCCTTGCCAGCTTTCGGGACATCTACGACACCGCCTGGAACTACCTCATGGTCGACACGCTGTTGGCTGTCATTCCCTGCATTGTGCTGTTCTTCCTCGCTCAGCGCCTGCTCGTGAAAGGCCTGGTCATCCGGGGGACCAAGGGGTAGCAGTGGCCAGCGTCCGCCTTCACCACCTCACCAAGCGCTATGGATCGGTCACTGCCGTCGATGACGTGTCCCTCGACGTCTTCGACGGGGAGCTCCTCGTGCTCCTGGGGGCCTCGGGCTCGGGCAAGTCAACGGTCCTGAAGCTGATCGCGGGGATAGAGGCCCCGGACGTCGGCGAGGTGTGGATCGGCGACGAACGGGTGGACACCCTCCTCTCCCGGCACCGCGACGTGGCCATGGTCTTTCAGTCCTACGCCCTTTACCCGCACA